>JBKGZA010000006.1:0-40076 GCA_046545815.1 Bacteroidales bacterium | reverse complement strand
TAAAATTTATCCCTGGCTACATTTTCCATCGGAAACTATTTAAACAGTCATTGATTTTTGATGATATCGGTCAATACATCAATATGCTCCTCATATACTCCCCTTGGATCGGTTTCATATTTTTTACAAAGAGAAGCAGCATAACCCACGGCAATGCCCATCTGGCCTGTTGTATTCATGACTCTTGGGCCGCCCAGGCCGATGTGTGAGCAGCTAAAGTTGCGGCCGGCCATGAAAAGGTTTTCGATATTCTTCGAGTACAGGCTTCTGTAAGGGATGTAGTATTCTTCAACCGGGTAGAAGAGGGCTTCTGACAGGAAATCCACTTTAGAAGTATCCTTCAGCCATTGCTGGTAGTGCACGTCCACATCGCGGGTGCCTTTTGCCACGGCATCTTCAAATTTGGTATTCTTTTTCATGTCGTTGAAGGTATAGATGTAATCGCCTTTCAGCCTGCGTGATTCTCTTTTGCCTACCAGATAAGATATCCATTCCAGCTTCACGCTGTCATTTTCCGGTTTTTGTTTGGCATTGTAAAAAGAACCGTATATGGCCCGGAACATGTGGTCGCGTATGGTCTCGGCATCTTTTACCTGGTGAAGCTCATCTTTAGAGAATTCCCAGTGCCAGGTTCCGCTGGTGGCGGCATGGTCTTGTGCTACATCCATAGCCCAGGGTACTTCCGTGAATTCAACAGGCTCCCCCGCATTGGTGGTCCGCCATAGCACGGATGCTCCCATAACGCGATTGTCAGCCTCTTCGGGGCTCCATAGCTCACCGTGTTCTTCCCATCCTTCATCGTACTTTGATCTGGGTTCACGGCCATACATGTATTCGGCTCCGGCCCAGTAGCCGATCCATCCGTCGCCGGTACAGTCTGCAAAATAGGGTGCTTTGAAACGTTTTCGTTCCCCGGAGGAAGTGTGACGGGCATCTACAGAGGTTATGGAATTGTTGGTAACATTGGCATCGTATGCACGCCAGTTGAGGAAGATGGAAATGTTTTCATACTGCTCCATGTTACGGCGTCGTTTTTTCTGGTCTTCCCTGGCTTTGGGTGAGCCATTGGGCCAGTGTTCCGTGTCCAACATGGAGAGTATGCGCTCTCCATGCCAATGGATGCCCTCGGTATGGACGCGTATCTCTTTGCTTGCATTTCCTCCCAGCAACGGCCTGTCCTGAACAAGGCCTACTTCCAGGCCGCTTTCGGCTGCTGCAATGGCAGCCCCGCATCCGGCAATGCCTCCACCGACAATGACCAGGTCAAACTCGTGCGTCTCTTCCGGAGCGTCTGACTGGTTTAGCTTTTCCCTTCTCCATCGGGCAAGCCTTTCTTCTTCGTCAGGAGGCACATTCTTGCTGGCAGAAAAGTAAAGGGCGTCACAACGACCCTCAAAGCCTGTCAGGTCTTTTAATTCAACCGTCGCCGGGTTCTCTTCTATGCTTACTTTGCCGGCGTACTCCCAGTTCCACCCATCGATCATTCCGAGGGTGTTGCTGAGTTCGCTGCCGTTCACAATAACTTTGAACTTTCCGGGTGCTTCCCATTCTCCCGGAACCCAGTTTTTTGTCCTTGCCCAGGCATGATAGGTTCCGGTGGAAGGAAAAGTGACACGGTTGCTTGCATTTTCGACGGGTTCTCCCAGTCCGTGCGCAAGCAGATAAGGCGAACCCATCTCTTCAACAAACTGGGGATCCACCTCCCAGCCGCCTTTTTCCTGAAAACTTTCTGCCTCAATAAAAACATCCTGTGTTGATTGACTGCAGCCAATCATTATAAATAAAACAGCCAAAAGATAAAAGTACTTTTTTATGTACACAGGGATACTTGATTGTAATGCTTTTATAATGGGATGATAAGGGAGGGTGTTATTCATATTTGTTGGATTTTTGTTTGTTTTTAACCAGTGGCATTATACAAATGTATTTTTTTAAATTCAAATAACCTTATTTTTTACTTTTCTTTTCCAGAATGATCATTTTGGATTGGAATAATTTCAGCCTTTTTGGGTTTCCTATAATCGTTAAGGTATCTTTATCTTTTAATACAGTGTCTCCATCAGGGGTGATGGTCTCGTTTCCCCTTTCAATGATGGCCAGTAATATGCCTTTGGGGACTATAATCTCTTTAACTTTTTTGTTTATATAATTCCTGTGAAAAGGATTATTCGCATCGAGTGTTATGTTTATATATCTGTCGTTATGAAGCAAATATTCTTTTACTTCTTTTTCCGTTCGTTTAGATAATAAATTATCAAGGAAATCTTCCCTTTCAGCTATATCTATTAAGCCGGATAAAATTCTTACCAGTAATTTGCTGTCTTCTCTGGGGGCTACGATAAAGAAGAAAACGTTAATTTTATCTGTTGAGTGTATGCCGTGTTTTTGAACTTTCTTTTCAATACCTTTTTTACTTAAAACAATATATGCAAAAGAATTTGCCGATTTATCGCAGGATGCAAATGAAATTGAAATATTTGGAATTACGAGCTCAGGATCAAAAACACTGCCTTTTTTAAATTCATAAATCAGGCTGTTTTTTGATATTTGACGGGAGGTGGCAATTTCCTCTGAAATTTTATCTACCAGTTTGTCAAATGATTTTATTTTTTTATCAGAAGTTCTTTTTGGAAGGAAAATAATGTTTGCATCGGTTATTAGTCTGTCAAACTTATCCTTTTCGCGCAGACCTTTATCTTTTATAATATGAAGAAATTCATTTTCAATCTGTTCGTGCTTATGTTGTCCCAATAATGCAAACCAATGATAAACAGCTCCTTTTCTGGTTACTTTGTTACGCACATAATAATTATACCAGGCTATGCTTATAACAATTAACAATAGGGAAAAGAGTGTTGGTGCCCATCCCATATAGATGATGAGGATAAATGATGTAAATATGCCAAAAACCTGAACCCAGGGATATATAGGGGATAAAAATCCGGGATCATAGGATTCTATCTTACTTTCTCTAAAGACAATTACAGCCAGATTAATAAAGATAAATATGAACAACTGGAAAGCACTTGCCATTTTGGCTATACCTTCTTCGCTAACAAACAGAATAATAAGGATAATTATTGATGCGGTGATTAAAATGGATAAAACAGGCACATGAAATTTGCCATCTATTTTTCCAAAAACCGGGGGCAATATTTTATCACGCGACATGGCCAAAGGATACCTGGATGATGACAATATTCCTGCATTCCCTGTTGATGCAAATGCTGCCATTGCAGCAAGCACCACTATTAATATAATTATTTTGGATGGCATCCAGTTAATGGTATGATAGGCCAATGTAGCTACCGGCGTCAGGTCGCTGACAAATTCTTCACCCTCGATAAAGACAACCATTAAAAATGTACCCAGGACATAGATCAGAATGGTAACAGTAAGGGAAATAATCATTCCCAAAGGAATGTTACGTTCAGGATTTTTTATTTCCTCCGCCACGCTTGCTATTTTTGTTAATCCGGTATAAGATACAAAAACAAAACCTACGGTCGCAAACAATCCCTCAACACCTTCCTTAAAGAACGAAGAAAAATTTTGATTGGCATCGGGAAATAAGGTGCCTTGTTGAAATATTTGAAATAACCCATCCACTATGATTAAACTCAGGACGGATATAATAAGAATTACAAATAAATTTTGCAATAAAGAGCCTTTTTTTGATCCGAGGATATTGATTATTGTAAACAATATGGTAAGGATGATCGCTACAGGTTTAATTGGGATATCAAATATCAAAGAACTATAGGCACCAATACCGATCAAGGCAAAAGCTGATTTGAGGACCAGGGCAAAATATGTCCCTAACCCTCCGGCAGTACCAAATAATGGACCAAAAGTCCTGTCAATTATATAATAAGCGCCACCGGCTTTGGGTACTGCTGTAGTAATTTCTGCAATACTCAACATTGCAGGTACAATCAAAAGCCCGGATATGAAATATGCCAAAAATACAGAAGGTCCTGTATATTGTGCGGCTAGCCCCGGCAGGAGGAAAAAGCCACTGCTGAACATGGCTCCTGTACTGATAGAAAATACACTGAATAAACCCAGCTCTTTTTTGAGTTTTCTCTTTTGCATTTCAGCCTGATTAATTCCTTAAATTGCTTAGTGAATGAGTAACAATCTTAATAAAATTTAGCCAGATGTTTATGCTTATTCACCAAGTATTCGTTTACTTTGCACAGTACCTTACGGGGCAAGTTTTGCCAAAAAAAGCAAGAATTTGACCGGTAAAGTACTAAGCGCCTAAAATAAAAAAAAACATTTTTTCCCAAGAACACCATACGTTAAAAATTATTACTGATGGCAGTGCCAGTCCGAAATCCGGTTTTGGTGCCTGGGCCGCTTATATTGTTACTCCTGCCGAAGAAATAATTTTAAAGGATACCGAAGAAAATACCACCCAGCATGCGATGGAACTGAAAGCTGTTATAAAAAGCCTGGAATTTATACAAAATACGTGGGAAAATGTTTCTGAAGTGGAGGTATATACCGACAGTGAATACGTTAAAGGCCTTTTAAGCAGAAGGGCAAGGCTTGCGGACAACAATTACCACACCGTGAAAGGGAAGGAGATTAGAAATAAAGCACTGGTTATCCAATTGTATGAATGGCTGGAAAAATATGATCTCACAATGGTGGTCATAAAAGGACATGCCAAAAAAGGGCGGTCAAAAATTACCGATTACCACAGGGATGTGGATAAAATTTCCCGAAAGCTGGTACGGCAAAAATCCAAAGGTTCATAAAACGTTTTGCCATCTTTCTTTTCATTCACGCTAGTAATGAAGCAGCCATGCCTGAACACCCTCTTCATTTCTGAATCGCTGTAACTCTTCTTCTGCCTGGCTTTTGCTGTTGAATGAAGCATAACTTACCGCATGCATGCTGTCTCTTTTACCGATCATCTCGGAATCGTAGCCTTTGTCCAGCAGATCCTTGTGAAAACTGACCGCATTTTCCTTGTTTTTAAAGCTACCTGCCACGATATAATATTTTTTATCCCCGCTGGCTTGTTTAATTTCCTGATCCTGATCGGAAGAGGGCTGTTGTTCTGACTGGTCAGCCTCCATATCCTGCTCCTGATCGGATTGCTCTTCCTGCTCATCGGAGGTGGGTTCTTCAGACCCGGTTGGTTCTTCTTCCTGTTGGTCTGTTTGTTGTTCGTCATCTTTTTCTGTTGTATCGGTAATGGGTTCCTTGCGCTCATCTTTATCAAAAAAACTTTGTACGGTATCAAAATTGAGCATAGCCCAGAGAAATAATACAGCTACGGGTACGCCAATAACGATTGAAAGAATGAGTCCTTTATTGCTTTTTTGACTGGATGCTCCTGTATCGGCCTTTTCTTTTTTAGGAGGGGGAGGAGGTGTTTTGCCCGTGCTTCTTTCCTTTTTGGCCGTTGGGGTAGTTTTTTTCTGGTAAGTCGGTGTTTCCTGTTTTTCAGTTTTACCCTGTTTTTCTTCTTCTTTCTTCTCTTCTTCCTTTGATTCGGAGACAGTTCTTTTTCTACTGGCCGCCTTCTCATTGATGGTGGAAGATGTTCCGGTAGTTTTTGTGGATTCGCTTGTATCGGGCGGCGGAGCCTGCTTTTTCTTCGTTGCTTCTTTCTTCTGGGCAGAGGGCTGTATTCTGAACTGAATCTTTCCCTGATTGTCCATATAAAACTCACCGAATCCTTCAATCTGGTAGGCCCCGTTTTCCTTTACAAAATTTTCAATGTTGCTGATATATTTTGTGATCATGTCCATGGCTTCCCGCTGGGTCACATTCTCCTTTTTGATCACATGGTTCATCAGGAGCTCATCATTGAATTTCAGAAAAGGACTGAAATATATATCATTGATCTTAGAAGAAAGATCCTTTTTATTCTTGTTTTTTGAGGTGGCCCGCAGTAAGAATGCACCAAAATTGGGAATAATAACTCTGTTGTTATTGGCTATCAGTTCTTTTATGTATTCATCAAGCATAACTCAACAAATTTTAATTATTGATAAGAATCAAAGATAACAAAAATTCGTAGTAAATTTAAATCCATTCGTTTAGAAAACGAATTATTTTTATGTTTGTCATCTGTAGAGGGCATTAAATAATAAGTTGTATTTCAAAAAGATAAGGATTTAATGGGATGCGTTACATTGTATGGTTGATTTTTTTGTTGACTGGAATTTCTGCTTTTTCTCAGGATACTACTTCCAATCCTGTATTGCTCGGGTTAAAACCTCAGTATGGCTATATCCTGCCTCATACAGAATCCATCCGCCCGCTGAGCAACAGCAATCCTTACGGTATGGAACTGGACTATGGCTGGGTATTGAGCAGACAAAGCGATTGGAAACGCTGCAACTGTTATTCCAGAGCCGGATTTTCCGCATCGTTTATCAATTTTGGTAATCCTGAAATACTTGGTTCGGCAGCCAGTGTAATCATGTTTGCCGAGCCTTACCTGAACTATGGAAGCCCTGTATGGATGAGTATGCGAATGGGTGTTGGCCCCAGTTATGTCACTAAGGTGTATGATGAAAAAAACAATCCGCAAAACCTTTTTTTCAGCTCCCATTTAAGTTTTATCATCCACATGGATTTTATGTTGAATTTTAGACTGAATGAGCACTGGACTGGTAAAATTTTTGGAAAATACCACCACATTTCCAACGGAGGGGTTGAACAACCCAATATGGGGATAAACTTTCCCACTTTCGGTGTAGGCATGGATTATGTTTTTGAGTCTCCAAAGCTCATTGAACGGGAACCTTTACCCATCGAGTCAGAAGGGATTGTTCCTTCGGTTGCTGTTTTTGGATCCTTGAATAATGTGATGGAAGAAGACAGCAAGGTCAAAAAGCGGACTTTTGGATACGGTTTTTTGGTGAAAGGAAGGCATAAGATCGCAAAGATTAATGCCCTAAACATTGGATTTGAAGGATTTTGGGATGGCGCGGTCAAAGAAAAATCGAAAGGAGAGCGAGAGCACCGACAGTTTTCTATACTTACGGGCCATGATCTGATTTTTGGCCGTTTTATCTTTTCCCAGTACTGGGGTTCTTATCTGTATGCGCCGTACTATGAGAAAATTTTTTTTCAGCGGTACAGCTTAACCTATAATCTGACCGGAAACTGGCGGGTTGGAGTGAACCTTAAAGCCCATGGGGAAGTAGCTCAGAACTTTAACATAAATGTGGAGTACGACCTGCATTGACCGTCAATTTTATCCCGCTGTGCAATTTCTGCAAATATGCATTGTTTTCCTGTTGATGAGTATTTTTTTTCTAAATGCTCTGAAGTTTCTGGATTTCCAACCCGCTTCAAAATTTTGTTCTGCTAGGTTTGACAGGGGGTATTCCCCCTTCTTATCAAAACAGCAGGGAAGCATATGGCCGTCAAATGTAACTACGCAGGAATTCCAGATTCTGAAGCATCTGTTTTTTAACTTATTTTTTAGGTAAAGCCTGCCGTCAGCATTTTTCCTGTAGCGTGAATATTTCCTGAAATCTGGAATGAGCGCGCTTTTATTGCTGTAATTATAAATTTGGGCCGATTTGAAGGAAATACGGTCAGCTCCCAGATGATTCGCCATTTTTTTTATTTCATCCAGTTGGTGCTGATTGTGTTTAAAAACCAAGGTTTGAATGACAATAAGCGGATTTTTGGCCCGAAGCTTATATTTTTCCCTTGAAAGATGCTCTATGCCCACCTTTACTTTTTGCAGGCTGCCGTTTATCCTGTATTTTGCATAAGTCCCCTGATCTGCCCCATCCAGCGAAACAATAATGCGATCGGTTCCCGCGCTTATTATTTTCCGGCAGTTTTCCGGCGTAAGGAAATGGCCGTTGGTGGAAATGCAGGTATAAATATTTTTTTCTTTGGCATATCTGACCATAGCTCCAATATCCTGGTGTAGAAAAGGTTCACCCTGAAAGTATAGCATAAGCCAGATGAGATGGTCAGCGGTTTCATCAAGTATCTTTTGATACAAACGTATATTCATGAAACCCCTTGCCCTGCCGAGCTGGCCACAGCCTGACGGACATTCCGGGCAGTTCAGGTTACAGTGGTTTGTGGGTTCAATGGACAGGCTGTAAGGCTTACCCCAAAGGAGCACATTCCGGGTGATGACCGAGCCCAGATATCCAAGATAAACACCTGCTATGTTGGCAATTCTGCAGGGTGTCAGGGTTCTTAGAAACCGGAAACCATCGGCCAATCCGCTCTCAAGTTTTATCAAGAACAAAATTTAGTTCATGTCTAATATTTCCAGGAGTTCATCCAGTTTGGGTGTAAGAATAATCTCTGTTCTTCGGTTGATCTGCCGACCTTCTTCCGTTTCATTTGATTCCAGGGGAAGGTATTTGCTTTTTCCTGCCGCGATAAATCGTTCGCCCTGAATATTTGAGTTGTTCATCAGCACCCTTATGACAGCCGTGGCTCTTTTTACACTAAGGTCCCAATTGTCCTGGAAGGATTCATTGCTCTTTACCGGGACATTGTCCGTATGCCCTTCCACCATAATGTTGATATCCTTCTGTTTTTCGAGTACCTGTGACAGTGTTTTTAAAGCTTCCTTCCCACGCTGGTCTATCTGTGTGCTCCCCGAAGGGAACAACAGCTTATCCTCCATGGAGACGTAAACTTTTCCGTTTTTGATCATTACATCCAGCCCTTCTCCTTCAAACCCGTAAAGGGCATCACTTACTTTGTCTTTGAGCGCACTGACGATCGAGTCTTTTTGATTGAGGGCCTTTTCCAGCTCCACAAGTCTTTCACTTTTTTGATTGAGCTCTGTCTTGAGTTCATTGAGGCGCTCCTTCTCGGAAGCCAGATTCTCTTCAAGTTCTCCCAGCCGGTCTTCTTTCTTTTGAAGTTTTTCCTGAGTGCTCTGTATTTCCTTGAGCAATTTTTTGGTTTCCTGGTTGGTGCCTTCCAGAACTTTTTCCTGATTTTCCTTGAGCGTCTCGTGTTTTTCCTGGAGTCTTTCATTTTCCTGCTTGAAAGAAATAAGCCTTTCAGCCCTTTTAATACTGTCCTGGACAAGACGTTCCGTTCTTTTTTCAAGAACTTCTACTCTGGATTGAAGTTCTTTATTGTTGATTTCCAGTTCTCTGTTTCGTTCTTTTAGAGAGTCGTTAATTTCCTCGTACTTTTCTTTTTGTCGTCGAACCTTGTTGAATTCCTTTTGTGGAACACAGGAAGCCAAAAACAGCAGGATGATGATAAATAGCTTAGTCTTCATATATTCGGGTTTATTTTTTTATAAATTTTATATTAAATTGAAAACAAATATAAAAAATAAGTTGTTTTAGTTGTTGCTATACTTTACAATGAATTGAAATAATTTTTAATTTTGGATTTCATTTAAAAATACAATGAAGTATGTCTGCAAACTATAGGTATCTAAGCCAGATAAGCTATCCCGATGACTTAAAGAAACTGGATCAGGTTGATCTGATAGAACTGAGCAATGAGCTGAGGCGGTTTATCATTGAAGAAGCTTCGGTTAATCCGGGGCATTTTGGTGCCAGTCTTGGGGTGGCAGAACTCACTGTTGCATTGCATTATGTTTATAATGCCCCTTACGATAAGATTATCTGGGATGTTGGCCATCAGGCATATGGCCATAAAATCCTCACCGGCCGTAAGGATGTTTTTCATACCAATCGTAAATATAAAGGGCTGAGTGGTTTTCCCAATCCCTTCGAAAGTGGGTATGATCCTTTCGGTGTCGGACATGCTTCAACTTCGGTCTCTGCTGCGCTGGGATTTGCTAAATCAGCATACATTCAGGGAATAAAAGACAGAAATATCGTGGCTGTAATAGGTGATGGTGCCCTGACAGGCGGATTGGCATTTGAGGGTTTGAATAATGCAGGAACCGAAAATTCGGATTTGTTGGTTATACTGAATGACAACAACATGGCCATCGATCCCAACGTGGGAGCCCTTAAGGAATATCTGCTTGATATTGCAACTTCCAGGACCTATAACAGGATCAAGAATGATGTATGGAATTTGTTGGGAAAGATCAGTAAGCTGGGGCCCAATTACCAGAAACTGGCTTCTCAGCTTGAAAGTGCTGTTAAAACGGCTATTCTGAAGCAGAGTAATTTTTTCGAAGCATTGAATTTCCGGTATTTTGGTCCGGTGGATGGACATGATGTGGTGTACCTCTCCAAAATCCTCACCGATCTGAAGCATATTAAGGGTCCCAAGTTGTTGCATACCATTACTCAGAAAGGCAAAGGGTTTAAGCAGGCAGAGATCAATCAGACCACCTGGCACAGAGCACCAGGTAAGTTTGATAAAGATACGGGTAAATTATATAAAATAGCTTCGAATGATCCTCAGCCTCCGAAATATCAGGATGTATTCGGGCATACGCTGGTTGAACTGGCAAGGAAAAATAAGAAAATAGTGGGCATTACGCCGGCTATGCCTACAGGTTCCTCTCTGAACTACATGATGGAAAAACTACCCTCCCGGGCATTCGATGTAGGCATCGCAGAGCAGCATGCCGTGACCTTTTCTGCAGGTTTGGCAGCCGACGGGATGATGCCTTTTTGCAACATTTACTCAACTTTCATGCAGCGGGCATATGATCAGGTCATTCATGATGTTGCCCTTCAGAATCTTAACGTGGTGTTCTGCCTGGACCGCGGCGGTCTGGTAGGATCGGACGGTGCTACCCATCATGGTGCGTTTGACCTCTCCTATATGAGGCCAGTACCCAATATGACCCTATCGGCGCCAATGGATGAGGTTGAACTGAGAAATTTGATGTATACGGCTCAGCTACCTGATAAAGGTCCGTTCACCATTCGTTATCCCCGAGGCAGAGGCGTTACCCTTAACTGGCAACAGCCGTTTAGTGAAATACCCATTGGTAAAGGCAGAAAATTAAGAGACGGCGAGGAGCTGGCTATAGTTTCCATCGGACATGTAGGGAATTATGCTGAACAAGCTGCTTCTGAGCTGGAAAAGAACAGTATAAACATCGCCCATTTCGATATGAGATTCCTGAAACCCATTGATGAAAAGCTTTTACATGAGGTAGGGGAAAAATATAAATATGTGATCACCGTAGAGGAGGGAGCCATTATCGGGGGCCTGGGAAGTGCTGTTGTGGAATTTATGAGCGAAAACGGTTATTCTCCACGGATCAAAAAACTGGGTATTCCGGATAGGTTTGTGGATCATGGATCCCAGGAAGAATTACAGAAAGAATGCGGGTTTGATGTTCAGGGTATAATAGATGCAGCCAGGACCCTGATCAAACCTCAGATATTGTCCAATGCAGGTTAAGATTTAACCGGATTGGTATCGATTTGTGAAGTCCGTTTGGTGTTATGAGTAAGATAGATATACAGGATTTCCTTAAATTGAGGAACCACCTTCCCGTCATTGATGTCCGCTCTCCGGGAGAATATCAGAAGGCTCATATCCCCGGAGCCTATAACATACCTCTTTTTAGTGATGAAGAACGTGCCCATGTTGGGATTGCCTATCAGCACACCGGACGCATTGCCGCCGTTAAGGAGGGTTTGAAGATCATTGGGCCTAAGATGAGGGATTTGGTTGAATGGGCAGAGGAGATAGCCGGTGAAAGGAAGAAACTCATTGTGCATTGCTGGAGGGGCGGAATGAGAAGTGAGAACATGGCCTGGCTCTTCAGCAGGGTAGGGATTGATTCTTTTATACTGATCGGTGGATACAAAAGCTACAGAAGGTATTGCAGAAAACAGCTTGACAAGCCTGTGTCACTTATTGTTCTGGGAGGATATACCGGAAGCGGAAAAACGGAAATCCTTCATCTTATGTCATATCAGGGAGAACAATGCCTTGACCTGGAAGGGCTTGCCAATCATAAAGGATCGGTTTTCGGTAGTTTTGGGGAATGTGCACAATTGCCCAACGAACACTTTGAAAACCTGCTGTTTGAGAAATGGCTTTCATTTGATCTGAATAAACCCATATGGGTGGAGGATGAAAGCAAGATGATTGGTAAAAACTGCCTCCCTGATGCACTGTACCACAAGATGCGCACGGCTCCCGTGATTAAGATTGAGATTGACAAAAACATCAGGTTACAAAGGCTTGTTCAGGAATACGCCCGCTTTGACAAGCAACTATTAAAAAATTCCATTCAAATGATCGGCAAACGATTGGGAGGCCAAAATGCAAAAAAGGCTATAGAAGCCCTTGATAACAACGATTATTATACAGCGGCGGATATCACCCTCCGTTATTACGATAAGGCCTATCAGCATGGTTTGGATAAAAGGAAACATGCCCCCGTCTATCCCATTTCTCTGGACCGTGATGCTCCCGGAGAAAATGCTGCTTTTATTGTCCGGGAGGCTTACAGGCTTCTGAAAACAGATAAAACAGCGCTTTTGTAGTCGGGATGATCAGTTTTGCAAAAAGCTTATTGATGATCCTTACACGCTGCTTTAATAATGAAAAAAGGCATCGCTTTTTAGTCTCGAGCTGTCGAAATCGGCATATTTTTCAGCAATGTAATCCAGCATATCGTAAATTTCCTGAGATTCCAGTGTGGTTACCAGCTTTCTTTTAATCTCCCTGAAATGGGGTAGTCCTTTGAAATAATTGGCCAGGTGTTTTCTTATTTCATAGATTCCCCTCGGGTGACCTTTCCACTCCAGTGATTTGGTCAGATGTTTTTTAGCCACTTCAGTCTTTTCTTTAACATCCGGTTCGTCGGGTATGGTGCCTGTATTCAGGTATTCTCTGATTGTTTTGAACAGCCATGGTTTGCCCACCGATGCACGGCCGATCATGATGCCGTCTATGTCGTAATCACTGAATGCATTTCTGGCATCTAAAGGAGTGGAAATATCTCCATTCCCGATAACGGGCAATTCTATATCCGGATGATTTTTGACTTCACCTATGGGTTCCCAGTCGGCTTTTCCTTTGTACATCTGTGCCCTGGATCTCCCATGGATGGTGAGTGCCTGAATTCCTGTTTCCTGGAGTTTTTTAGCTATTTCCAGAATATTGATGCTGTTGTGATCCCAGCCTAAACGGGTTTTTACGGTTACCGGCAAATTTGTGGCGTTTACTACTGCCCGGGTCATTTCCATCATGAGTGAGACATTCTGGAGCATCCCTGCACCTGCCCCTCTGCCGGCTACTTTTTTAACAGGGCAGCCGAAGTTCAGATCAATGAAATCGGGTTGGACTTCTTCAGCCCTTTTTACTGCTTCCACCATGGCTTCGGTTCGGTGTCCGTATAGCTGCACACCAAAGGGCCTCTCAAAATCTGAGATTTTCATTTTGTGCATGCTTTTTTCACAATCTCTAATAAGGCCCTCTGAAGCAATGAATTCAGAAATCATTACATCAGCCCCGTATTCCTTACACACATGGCGGAAACTCTGGTCGGTGATGTCTTCCATGGGTGCAAGAAAAAGCGGTTTTTCCGGCAATTCTATGTATCCTGTTTTTATCAAAATTTATTTGATTAATTTTATTTCGCAAAAATAGAAGTTTAAGTCAATCTGCCTATGCAAGAGGATATCTTTCATAATCCTTTCACAAAACTACTCACCATTGTTTTTATTATGGTCGGAAGCTTCTTTGTAGTGTTTTCATTTGGCTATCTGCTGGCAATACCTCTTTTTGAATTGTCTTTTAGTGAATTATCAGACCTTTTTGCTACCAGGGATTTTTTGGATAAAATGCACCTGGTTAAATATTTTCAAATGATACAAACCATCGGTTTATTTGTTTTTCCTCCCCTTATCATTGCCAGGTTGTATTCGGAAGGGGTGTGGAATTTTCTTGGTTTTCCCTCACAACCTAAAATTGCCTCGGTTTCCGCTGTTATAATAATGATTTTTGTAGCCCTTCCTTTTATAAATTTTTTGTCACACCTTAATCAAAGCCTCCCTTTCCCGGAGTCCCTGGAGTCACTTGAGAAATATCTGATTAACAGAGAAGAGGATGCCCGGGAGATGACCCATCGCTTCCTGGATGCCGATAATATTCAGCAACTGTTTGTCAACCTTTTCATGATTGCTGTTTTGCCGGCTTTTGGCGAAGAAATGGTGTTCCGGGGCATTTTGCAAAAGCTATTTGCCTTATGGAGCCGCAACATCCATTGGGGCATATTGATCGCAGCTATTCTTTTCAGTGCCATGCATATTCAGTTTTATGGCTTTTTGCCCCGTTTGGCACTGGGCTTACTTTTCGGCTATCTGTTCTTTTGGAGCGGATCCATCTGGTTGCCGATTCTCGGACATTTTGTTAATAACGCAAGTGCTGTTGTCTATTATTATATTGTTGACGGTAAGGGGTGGATCTATGCCGGAAATTATGCCATATTGGAATCATCCGGGTTTATAGTGGTTTTAAGCGGATGTATGATCGCTTTGTGTTGTTATATGGTTTATTTAAACGAAAAATGACCCTCAGGATCGGGGGGCGTTGTTTTTATAATTAAAGAAATTGAGGCTTCCCAGTTCGTTTTTTCGCCATACGTAAACTACTCCGTAATCTTTTGCTTTTTCCCGTTTGACCTCATCAGGCTGGTCTGAAAAGGTCTTTTCTGCTTCATCCCAAATGTTGGCAATAATGTCATCGGCTTCTTTCCTCAGCTCATTAACATGATCCGCAGCCCTTTTTTGATTTTCCTGAAACTGCTTCTGGAATTTATAGGCATCCATAAATTGGTCATAGTTCACTTTGACCACAGCAATGGTTGGATTGGTAACAGGCGGGAGGTTATTTTTCTTTCTTTCCTCCTCTCCTTCAATAAGCTTCTGACCCCATTCGATCAGACTTTCTTCAGTATTCAAAGCAGGCAGTTTTTTTTCCTCTTCCGGCAAACCAAAAAATGATCGGGTTTGTGGTGGCATTTCCCCACGGATGATCGACATATTAACCACCTGAATGAAATGGGAAATGTACATCTTGGCTTTCTTCAGCTTATTGTTATATTCTTTGCTGTTATCCCTCTGCATCTTATAAGCATTTTGGTATTCCGTCAGGCCTTTTTCGTATTTGGGAAGGAAGGAGCTTAATCTTTGCAGGGTTTCTTGTGAAAAAGCCAGCTTAAAAGGCGGAAGCTCCCTGCCTTTTTCATGAGCAGCTTTTAAAGCCCTAAGTCTGGATTTATCCGTGTTGGGGAGTCTCCGGTATGGCATGATGTTAATATTTATGTTAATAATTTTGTGCGAATATAATAAAAATTTTGGAATATTGTATGAATTCGCAGATAATTATATCAAAAATATTATTGATAATAAATTAATTGTTAAAAAGCTCGAAGAGGCTGTAAGTTGTTATAAAACAATGTTAATAATGGGGTGTAAACAATGTTAATAAAATCACAATACTTTTTTTTCAATGTTTGAAGATATCCGTTAGTTTAGCTTTTTAGATAAAAAATCTTTATTTTATCAGTATGGAGCTATCCCTGGGCTATTTAGAACATTTTTTTCATGGTGCCCCTGCCGGAATTGCTTTAGTGACCTCCCGGATGGTGGATTTTGCCAATAACCAGATGGCTGAGATTACCGGATATTCAAAAAAAGAGCTTACCGGAAAATATGTCGGTATATTTTATCCCAACGAAAGAGAGTCGAAAAGGATGGAAAAATCCTTTTATCTTTCATTGAAAGAAAAAGGAATGGCTGCCATTGAAACCAAATGGAGGCGCAGGAAAGGAGAAACCGTTGACGTGTTTATCGGGGGCATGTTGCTTCATTATAAATCCGATCCCATGAGCCCAGACGTCCGAAAAGAGACCATACTTATGGTGGCTTTTGATATTACCAGGCGTAAGTACCTCGAAAAGGGTTTGCGAAATAATGAGCTCGCTCCTGAAGAGGTGCTTGAAACTACCGGTGAAGGTTTTTGGCACTGGGATATCGAAAGTGGATCGGTTCAGTTCAGCGATACCTGGCTTAGAATGTTCGGTTATAGGAAAAAAGAGCTTGAGCCCCATATTCGTACATGGCAGAAGTTGATACATCCGGAGGACTGGCATCATGTCCGTAAGGCATTGAATGATCATTTGTGGGGAGATGCTGGATGTTTTTCTTCCGAATACAGGCTTAAATCCAAGTCTGGAAAATGGATCCGGGTTTTTGATTTTGGTAAGGTGACTGGTAGGGATGACCACAATTATCCGCTAAGGTTTATGGGTAGTATGACCGATATAACTTTTCTCAAGAAAATTGAGCAAAAGACATATTCTGCAGAAAATAAGCTGGGTTCTCTTACACGTTCAGAGTCTCCGTATATTCCTGCAATTTTAAGGAAAAAGTCCACAACCGCCAAAGGTATGGAAGTATTCTGCAGGTTGCTCCGGAATCCTTTTATAAGCGAGGATCAAAGAGATTATTATCTTGATTTAATGTTGAATTCAGGCAGCCGGATACATCAATTTGTCCATCACCTGATGAATCTCTCCCGATTGCATTCGGATCAACTGGATTTCCAGCCTGGCGAATTCAATATCCATGACATGTTAAATCGGCTCTATCGTTTGTTTCTTCCGCTTGCCAAACGTAAAGAAATCCATTTACAGGTAATTGCCCCTTTTATGGATGACCGGAACTATGTTTATTCCGATGAGACCAGGATCCAACAGATATTGCATTGTTTGCTGGAAAATGCTTTTCGATTTACCGATGAAGGAGCCATAGAATTTGGCTACAATCATGTAGATGGTGAACTGAGGTTTTTTGTAAAAGATACGGGCAAGGGAGTGGATAAAGGCAGGGAGCAAAAAATATTTGAGCCGTTTTATACAAGTGTAGCGGATTCAGAAGCTTTCGGTGCAGGTTTGGGTCTAACTGTGGCCAGAGGGTTAGCCGGATTGCTTGAAGGAAACCTCTGGGTACAATCCGAAAAAGATGCAGGCTCCGTGTTTTATCTTACAATCCCTTATGTAACTTATACACATGATAACCGGACTGATATAAAGGACGCACTACCAGCAGAGATACAGGCGCATCAACCTGAAGTCACCGTGTTGATTGTTGAAGACGATCATTCCAATGCTGTCTTACTCAGAGAAATTTTAAAATGTCCCGAATTGAGCGAGTTGAATCTTAATGTTCAATTTGCCACCAATGGCAGAGAGGCTGTAAATTTCTGTAAGCAAAACAAAGCAGATATTGTTTTGATGGACATCAAGCTTCCCGTTATGGATGGATTAACCGCCAGCAGGACGATTAAGCTGCTCAGGCCTGATCTCCCCATCATTGCGCAAACTGCCTGTGCTAATCCCACCGATAAAGCGAACATCTTTGCCGCCGGATGCAACGATTATCTGGTGAAACCTTTCTCTATGAATACACTTCGTCAGAAACTCAGGAAACATCTGATAATTGGAAACCGGCCCGGAGCTTTTTATGAAAATTAACCGATATGTGCTGTTCATTCCTGCATGAAAAACATTCATCTTTGCCCCAAGCCATTTTTAATTGACAAGATCTTATTAACTTTATCCCTCAAAGTTCAAAAGATATGAAAAAGTCACTCATCTTGCTCATTTTATTTCCTCTGGCATTTAGTGTAAAGGCAGAGCCTGCTTTTGACAAATATTTTACCGGTAACACCATGCGGGTTGATTTTTTTATGACAGGCGATTCTGAAGAATTGACCATTTCACCGGATCAAATTTACAGGGAAGGACGCTGGCCCGGCAATCCTGATAGGCTGATAGACAGGCTAAACAATGGGAATTACTACATTAAAATATACAGTTTAATCGACAATAAGCTCATATTTTCCAAAGGTTTCAACTGTATATTTGGTGAATATCAAACTACCAGTCCTGCAAAGGAAGGAGAAAAAAGAACTTTTATAGAAACAGTGAGATTCCCTTATCCTGAAAGTCCGTTCACTTTGGTAATCGAAAAAAGAAACCGCAAAAATATTCTTGAGCCGGTATTTTCCCGTACCATTGATCCCGATAATGAAAACATCATTCGGGAAGAACCGGATCCCAGGGACCAGGTTTATAATGTTCTGAAAAACGGGGATCCCCGGAAGAAGGTGGATTTGGTATTCATTGCCGAAGGATATACGGCGAAAGAGTGGGGAAAATTCAAAAAAGACGCAGATCATTTTACTGAGGTACTTTTCAGGGCTGAGCCATTTAAAAGTCATGAGCACCTTTTTAATGTTTACGGGGCTTTTAGGCCGTCAGTCGAAAGTGGTGTGGATCATCCCACAAGGCAGATATTTCGGAATACCTCTCTTGATGCCTCTTTCAATGCCCTTAATTTGCCAAGATATTTGCTGGTGGGTGACCGCATAGCCATGCGTGATGTGGCTTCAGTGGTGCCCTATGATGCGATCATTGTGATGGCCAATACCGAACGGTATGGTGGAGGCGGCATCTATAACAATTATACCATATTCACTGCTGATGATGGGCGCAGCGAAACCACCTTTATGCATGAATTAGGTCATGGGTTCGGTGGCCTGGCGGATGAATATTTTTCTTCCACCGTGTCCTATGAAGATTATTATCCCGAAGGGGTTGAGCCCACGGAGTCCAACATTACAGCCCTTCTGGATACCAACCAGATTAAATGGGAGGAACATCTTTCGCCGGATATTCCTGTGCCTACCCCCTGGGGCCAAGATAAAATCATGAAGCTTAGGGATCAGCAGGAGGCTAATAAAGAAGAAATGAAAGAAAAGATAGAAAAGCTTATAAATGAAGGTGCTTCTGAAGACGACAAAAACGGAATCAGGGAACAATATTCGGAAATGAATGATTCGCTTGACCGGGAAGTAGAACAAATCAGGGATAAATACCGCAGGAAATATGAAGGGAAAATCGGCGTTTTTGAGGGTGCCGGTTACCAGGCCAAAGGGTTGTACCGTTCGGAGATTGGCGTGCATATGTTTGATTCGGAGGATTTTACTTACGGGCCGGTGAGTGAAGCAGCCATTATGAAGGTGATCCGTCGCTATACGGAATGATATGGCATTAGTAATTCTCCGCTTAGAACTGCTGTTTCGGTATTAAACTTAGATTGTTATTCTAAGAAGAATGTATACATCATAAACATTGAATTAAAAAGACAAGATGAGATATGGAAACCATTAAAATATCTGAAAATCTGGAAATGTCACGCATCGTGCAGGGATTCTGGAGGCTTAAAAACTGGGATATGAACAACCAGGAACTGTTGCGTTTTGTGGAAGAGGCCCTGGATATAGGTGTAACTACATTCGATCATGCCGATGTTTACGGGGATTATATGTGCGAAGCCCTCTTCGGTCAAATATTCAGACTCAAACCGGGGTTGAGGAAAAGGATGCAGTTGGCTACCAAATGTGGGATCAAGATGATGTCTGATAAATTTCCTGAACGAATGATTAAGCATTACGATACAGGCTACGAGCATATCATTTTTTCAGTGGAACAGTCCCTTAAAAATTTGCATACCGATCATATCGATCTGCTTTTGATCCACCGGCCCGATCCGCTGATGGATCCTGCAGAAACGGCCAAAGCATTTGAGGAGCTTGAATCACAAGGTAAAGTATTGAATTTTGGGGTTTCCAATTTTACGCCCATGCAGTTTGAAATGCTGGACCGTCATTTCGGTGGTCCTCTGGTTACCAACCAAGTGGAAATTTCTCCTTATAACCTGGAGCATTTTCAGAACGGCAATATAGAATTCTTTTTACGGGAGGGCATTCATCCCATGGCCTGGTCGCCTCTTTCCGGCGGAAAGATTTTTGAGCCTGGAGATGAAAGGGGTAGAAGGATCAAGACCAAACTAAAGGAAATTGCAAAAACTTTAGGTGTTGAAGCCATTGAAAAAGTTATCTATGCATGGCTGCTGGCGCATCCTGCCGGTATTATACCCATCGTGGGAACCGGCCGGATAGAACGCCTGAAAAAAGCCGTGCAGTCATTGAATATTGAACTGACCCGTGAGCAGTGGTTTGATATCTACGTGGCATCGATGGGCCATAAGGTGCCGTAAATGACCATTCATGTCCATCCATCTGCGAAAGAGTTGTAAAAGTGTTTTATAATTTTCCGTCTGGTTAAAGATCCAAACTTAACTGACGGCCATCCTGATCTTTATCCTCATTGTTATCTGATGTATCAGACTTTTCCTGAGAAGGCTCATCTGGTTCCTCCTCCTCTTCACCACCACCCTCTTCGGAATTGTTTGAGAATTTCTTCAAATTTTCAGCCATTTCCGCTCTGACACTTTCAGGTAATTGTTCCCATAGTTTTTCGCGAATCTCTTCATTCGTAAGTTTTCTGATTTTTTCTATGTTCATGGCATCATAAATGTTCATCCACCGGTTATTGATGTATATTTCCATTTCGGGATTCAGCACATAATAACCCCTCTCCATCCGGAGGAATAATTTTTTGTTGTACGGGTCGTTCCGGTCGATTTCGTTTTTGGCAAGATTGGCGTTGAGGTAACTTCTTTTTTTCCGGTAATCAAACAGCACATTTTCCGGGAATTCTTCCAGGATATCAATATAGTCGTTTAGGGTTATTCCGCTATAGTAAAAGTGATGCTTTTGTTTTTTAAGGATTTCAGGTAGAATGGCGATAAAAAAGTTCACCAGGAAATATTCAATTTTATGATTGTCCAGTTTCACCAACTGATCATTCACTTTTAGCTTGATGTTTTCGGTGACGATCAGGGGATAGATTTCAGACAGAACCCTTTTCCTGTAATTTTCCTGTAAATAGGCAAGTTTAAGGGCAAGTTGTACGGC
Source organism: Bacteroidales bacterium (assembly GCA_046545815.1). Taxonomy (GTDB): domain Bacteria; phylum Bacteroidota; class Bacteroidia; order Bacteroidales; family UBA12077; genus JAGXLC01. Next base: position 19,319 of record JBKGZA010000006.1, on the reverse strand, counting down.
ATTTTTCCCCTGATTATCCACCACGGTCTGATCAACGCCCAAGTCATTCAGAAAGTTGATGATTTTAACAGAACCCGACAAAGTAGCAGCAAGTAAAGGTGTAAGGTTGAACTGGTCGCGGTAATTCAGGCCATATTTTTTTATTTCATTTGCTAATGCTTGTATATTATCCTGTTTATAGTGGTAATAATATTTTCTGAACAGTGCTCCCCTTTCCTTTTCAGGATCATTGGCCCGCTTATATTTGAGCTCTACTAGCTTGTCGATTAATTCTGTTTCGTTATACAGCAAAGCATAATGAAACAATTTGTCTTTTGCTTTTTTGTTGAAGTTGTCCGGATCAAGGGCTTTTTCTTTCAATTCCTCAATATTCTGCGGGGTGATGGGTTCCCAGTCGGGTTTTTGGTTACCCAGTATGTTTTTTCGTATTTCTTCGGCCTGTTCATTTTTACCCTGCTTTTCAAGCTTATTGGCTTCTTTTTGCCAGTCTTCATCGGAGGAGCTTTCTTGTTGGATATGGAGTTGTTTTTTGCTTTCAATAAGTCCGATCAGCTCAAAAAACGGATGTTTTGCATCCGATTCAATTAAATGAATATTTTTTACAGCCCTGGTAATCCCTACATAAAAGGAGTTGATATAGAATTTATAGGTTTCCAGCGATTTATCTTTTTTATCTTTTGCTCGTGAAAAGGTGAGTTCATCATTTTCAACATCTTCTTTGCCAACGCCTTTGATTATTTCACGGAAAACCTGCGAATTTTCGCTTATAAAATTGAGCATGATTATATTATCGTATTCAAGTCCCTTCGCTTCCTGAATGGAAAACACAAGGGGGGTCTGAAAATACTTTCTGGCTGTTGGTTTATCTTCATGCCGCATGACCAGAACCGCATAGTTGGTGCTCTTATGAGTTTTCCGGTTGAGCTCATTTTTGATTTCCGGTGTATCCTTTAAGAAGTTTACTTTCCCCTGGTCTTTGGATACAGAGCTTATAAGATAAGTGCTTTCTTTATCAATGGATCCGAACCGGGCATTTTTGATTTTCAGTAAGGCGTTGGCCGTTGAGGTAACTGAAGCGGAGTTTCTGTAGTTGGTTTTAAGGATGTTGATGTTGTTTCCCTTGATCTCATTCAAATAGAACATGCTTTTAACATTCGACCAGGAAAACAAATTGGGATGTACAATTTGGTTGGAATCTCCGCATAAGATAAATTGCGTGGGCTTTTTAAGCGCCTGAAGGATAAGGTATAACTGGATATTGGTGAAGTCCTGTACTTCGTCAACCACGATAAAATCATACCGGGGCTTACACAATGGCAACCATTGATGGGATATGATGTTGATGTCGTAGTATCCGTATTCTTTCAGAAACTGCACGTATTTTTTAAACAATTCATAAGCTTGCTTGCGCTCCTCTTCAATAAAAATGGATTGTTTTACCCCCAGATTCAGGTATTCCTCTTCGCTCATGTAAGGTTTGTCAATATTATATCCGGTGATAACGCCTTTGAACTCTTCATATAATTTTTGCGCATTGCGGATGGATGTTTTCTTCCGGTGGCGGTTGAACCAGGAGTTAAAAACCCGGAAATCGGCTTCTTTTCCCTCAATGATGTGTAAGGTTTCGAGGAACTCCCTATAGGAGAGAAAATCTATATTGAGCTTGTCATTATCATAATTATTTGCATAAAAAAGGTTCGCCGAGTTTTCTGTCAGATAGGAAGAAAGGGTGGTATACAGGACGGAGCCCTTTAGGGTTTTCATCTTTTCCAGGGTAAGGGCGGTTTTGCCGCTCCCGGCAGGACCGATCACTATAAACGGAGTAGGTAAGCTGAACAGGTAATTCTGATCCCGGTCAAATGACATAATTTTATCCAACACATGAAAATAAGGTGTTTCCGGATTTACGTAGGTCAGAGAATGGATGTCGTGGTTTTTAATATCATCCGAGCCTTCCAGCGTTTCAAAACGGGATTCATCTATATCGGCTCCCTTTAAAAATCTTGATTTGTGATATTCATGATTGAATATGATCTCCAGGAGCAAGATGTAGTATTTGTTGTTGTAATGACCCAGTGTAAAAAGAAGCCGGTTCCTGTAATCAAGTTTGGCGCGGTAATAGCCGTTTCTGTGCACTTTTTTTACTTCGGCAGCGGAAAAATTTTCGTTTTGCAGGCAATCGACCGTTTTGGCAAATTGTTTTTTAACCGGATTGTAGTTGATGTCTTTATGATATAAAACCTCCATAATGCTGCCTGTTTTTTCTTACAGTTTTAAAAAGATTCCCCTTGAATCAATCCCTAAAAATATACTTTTAAATGTACAGGAGAAATATTTATCGGGCTAAAATTATAAACAGATAACTGAGATTTTTTAAAACGTAAAATGTTTGCTATTTTTGGAGGAATAATCATTGTTATGGAAAAATTGACAATATGGCCGTTAGAATTTTAGCAACAGCCGACCTCCATTTGGGCCGGACCTCTTCCGGGGTGCCCGAAAATGCGGATGAATGCTCCACAAAATTTACCTGGCACCGGATGGTGGAATGGTGTGTTCGGAACAACATTGATGTGATGCTTCTTGCCGGTGATGTGGTAGATGAAGACAATCGTTTTTTTGAAGCAGTAGGACCTTTGCAGTTCGGATTTGACAGGCTGAAAAAAGCAGGAATTGAAGTGTTTATGATTGCAGGCAACCACGATCACGATGTACTGTCTCAGATTACAGGCAATAGTCAATATAAACATGTTCATATTCTTGGGGCAGGCGGGAACTGGGAAATTCAAACCCATTCTAAGGGAGATCAGAAGGTTCAGTTTATCGGATGGTCTTTCCCCCGAAAATATGTTACTGAGGAACCGCTCCGTGCCTTACACAATCTTGAGCCGAATCCCGATCAGGTTACCATTGGATTGTTGCATGGCGAAGTAAACACCCCGGACAGCAAATATGCACCGCTTGTTCTTGGTCATCTGAAAGAATTACCGGTAGATGCCTGGATTTTGGGTCACATTCATAAACCTGTGGAGTTTCAATCAAAAGATCCTTTTGTGGCTTATACCGGTACACCACATGCCCTGAATTCCGGTGAGCCCAGTATTCATGGGCCTGTCTTGCTGGAAGTTGAAGGGAAACGGGATATACGTGTAAAACGAATACCGCTGTCACCGGTTCGTTATGAGTTCCTGAGGATTGATGTAAGCAGGGCAGAGGATGAAGAAAGCTTCAGAAATATGCTTTCCTCCGGGTTGCTTGGTCATGCCCGGGGTGATATTCAGGAACTGGAGAACGTGGCCTATCTGGTATATGATATTGAGCTGACTGGTCAAAGCTCACAAGCCAGCCAGATAGACGTCTGGAAACATCAGCTAATGGATTATACAACGGAGCTGGAGACGGGTACCCGGGTTTCTGTGCGGAAAGTTCTTAATCATGTGCAGCCTCAGGTGCAAAACCTGGAAGAGTTGGCCCGGAATGAATCTCCGGCCGGCAAGCTTGCCGAGACGATTCTGGCTATTCAAAACGGTCAATCCACAAACTTTTTGGATGAACTTATAAGGGGATGGTACATGCAGGTGAACCGGATAGATTCCGCAAGTGCTTATCATCCGCTAAGGAAGGAGAACCGTTTGCGTCAAAAAACGGAAAAGGAAGCAAGAGAATATATTTTGGAGGAATGCAATCGTTTACTGGGAGTTTTATTGACACAGCAGCAAAAGTAAATCCATCATAATGCACAAGGTACCATTTATATTCAGGGAACTATCCATAGATAAAATGCCTGGTTTTCCCAGGGGAATGGAAACCTATGAAAATTTTTCGCCCCACATCAACATCATTGCCGGACCCAATGCCTCAGGCAAAAGTTCCACTGCCCGGGTGATACGTGAGTTGATCTGGAAAAAGAAGAATAATCAAACGCAAGCAGAAGCTTTTGCTGACGTTGGCGGGGAGAGCTGGAAAATCAGAATGGATTTTGGAAATATAGAAACCCAGCGGAATGGTCAGAGAGATAACCTTGCCGGCCTGCCGGCGGCTGAGACGGAAAGCCGCTATAGGCTTGCACTTCATGAATTAGTTAAAACTGAAGAGAAAGGGCTGGCCGGTTATATTGTCCGTGAATCAATCGGTGGCTATAATCTGAATGCTGCCGAAAACGAGCTTGGTTATTCTTATCAGGCCAGAAGCTCTGCCATTTCCGAGCACAAAGCGGTGCAGGAGGCCGAAAAGCAATTTAAAGAAGTCCAGCAAAGGCAGTGGGATTTAAAAAAAGAGGAAGACCGTCTTCAAAAGCTTTACCAAGAGAGGGATGATGCCCGTGAAGCGTCCAGACTGAAAGAGTTTTATGACCAGGTAATTGAATATCTGGAAGCAAAGCAGGAGCTTGAGCAACGCAGGAAAATATACGAAGCTTATCCGAAGGTAATGGAAAAGGTTAACGGAAGTGAGTATGACCAAATACAAGATCTGAGAAATAGAATGGACACGGCTGAACAGGCCATCCGGGAAGCCCGGAATAAAGTTGATCAGTGTGAAAACGAGCTGGCTGAGCTGAACCTGCCCGAAAAAGGTGTGAGCGATACCATTCTGGATGAATTGGAACAAAGGATAGCAAATCTTGAAGAAAAAAACCGTGAAATAGAGAAAAAAAACGATCAGGTTGATTATTACCAAACAGAAGCATATCAGGCATTAAAAGCCATAGATGAATCCATTGATCCGGACCAATGGAAAGGGATTGATCTGAAAAACATCAGTGCACTGGAAAAGTTCCTGCTTGATGCGCATCAAACCATTAGCCGGCATCAGTTCCTTGAAAAAGAAATCGAGGAGCTGAAGAAAGCGCTTGATGATGATGGGCCTCAATTTTACAGTGAAACCTTACAGCATGGCATAAAAACCCTGGGGTCATGGCTTAAGGCACAGAGAAGGCAGGAAGGCACTTCCAAAAAATGGGTGCTTATCCTGTTCGTCTCCGGTGCCATACTGGCTGTAGCAACCTTTTTTGCAGGCTGGCTTGCACTGTTTGGAATTGTGTTTTTAGCTGTTCTTTCTTATTTTGCCCTTCAGGAAAAGCCTTCTGAAGAAATTGGCATGCGGGAAAGTGATTATCATTCAACTGGCTTACCACTTCCTGAATCCTGGAGTATTGATAAAGTCAATGAAACGATAAATTATTTGATAAGTGAACTTCATACCGTCAAATGGAAGGAAATGATCCGCCGGAAGATCGATAACCGAAGCAGTGAACAGGAAGCAACAAATAAACAGCTTGAAGAAATTAAAGAAACTTATGATCAATGGGTGGAAAAATTACAGGCTGCACCCCATCTCCCGGAGAAAGACCCCAGAAACTACAGCGGGCTTTACACTTTTGTGGTAAACCTGAACAGGTGGCAGCAAGCTCATGCTGAACTGAAAGCTTTGAAAAGGCAGTTGGAAAATTTATCACAGAATCATGATCAGATATTAAAACAGATTAATGCACGTTTCCAGGAGCATTTTGTTAAGGAAGCAAAAGATACAACCGAAGCAAGAGCCCTTTATAATGAACTTAAAAAGGAGGAATACCGCCGCAGGGAAAATATCAGGGAAATCAAACGGCAGGAGGAAACTGTTAAAGAGAAAGAACAACAAATAGACAATGATAAGCGGAAGCTCCGCGAAATATATGAAAAGCTGCAACTGGATTATGGTGATAAAGAATGGGTGAGACATCTTGTGGAACAACTGGATAAGTACAGAGAAGCTCATAAAAATTTTCAGTTTTCAAAGCAAAAATTGTCCGAAAAGAATGACAGGATCAGGGAGCATTCTCTGTACCAACAGTATCAACAAGAGCTGCCAACTCTTACTCCTGATCAGGCCCGGGAAAAAGCAAACCATTATGAAGAAAAGGCAAAAAAACTGGAACGCATTAATGAAGGGATCACAACTATTGAAACCAATATCAGCAATGCCAAACAGGGCAACGCCCTGGAAGATGCTTTAAGAAAAAAGCAAAACGCCCTTGAAAACCTGGAGTCACTGTACGAATCCAATGTGACTTCCGTTACAGGGAAACTGCTGGTAGACCGGCTAAAGCAGGAAACCAAAGAACAAAACCGACCTGCAGTGTTCATTAGAGCTAAAGAATTGTTTAACCGGATTACAAGCGGACGATACGAGCTGATGCTGGATGAACAGGATGAAGCGGCCTTTAGAGCTATGGATACTGTGTTGAGGGAAGGTCAGGATCTAAGCGAACTATCCACCGGTACCCAGATTCAGCTATTGCTTTCGGTTCGGCTGGCCTATATTGAGAGTCAGGAAACCTCTGTCAAATTGCCTATATTGGCAGATGAATTGCTGGCCAACAGCGATGATACCAGGGCACGGGCAATCATTGATGCTTTGGTTGAGATCAGCAGGGAAGGCCGGCAGATCTTTTATTTTACGGCACAAGGTGATGAAGTGGCCAAATGGGAATCTTATCTTGCCCCTGTGAACGATATTGATTATAAAACCATCCCTTTAACAGGCAAAAGAAATGAATACGTTTACCTTCGGCCGCAATCTGATTTTGCTTCCTTGAAGCTTGAGCAATCCCATATCCCCTCACCTGAAGGAAAAAATCACGAGGAATATGGGAGCGCTCTGGAAGTTCCCCCGTTCAATCTGTTGACTGATGAAATCACGCAGATTCACCTTTGGTATATACTGGAAGATAATCTTCTGTTGTACAATTGTATTAAGAATGGCCTGGAATACTGGGGCCAGTTAGACAGCTATCTGAGAAACGGGGGCAAGCTTGAAGGATTAGAAGATCGGCGGATCAACACATTAAGGGAAAAAGTCAATCTCCTAAGCCGTTTTCAGGAGTTATACCGCCAGGGCCGGCCCCGACCCATCGACAGAAGCGTTTTGGAACAATCGGGGGCGGTTTCTGAGAAATTCATAGATTCGGTGAGTGATTTGCTTACCAGCGTTCAAGAGAATCCCGAAAAATTGGTTCGGGCATTAAAAGATGGCCAGGTGCAGGGATTCAGGAAAAACAAAATGGAAGAGCTGGAGCAATTCCTTTTGGAGCAGGGTTACATGGATGACCAGACACCCATGAAAGAAGAGGATATTTGGATTAACCTGAAAGCTTTGATTTCCAATTTAAGTATAGAAAACGGTGAGGCAGAAAAATTAATTGAAAGGGTTCTGAAATTATAAATGACAATCAATAGCAATAATTTGATTATTATATTATCCTCTCAGCTTTAACCCCTGCAATAATCAAACTCGTGTCAAACTTTTGTCAAACAATCAAACTCGCGTCAAAAGATTACCATATAGAAGCGCAATAATTAAGGTTTTATGTTTTAGCTTTTGTCACCTTTGCGCTTCCGTTTCCCCTCCTTTTTTCTGATATGGATACACAAACCGGTAGGTCCCCGGTTTGGCATCGATGACCAATTTATCCTTTTCCCGGCGGATGTTATTTATTCCGCCATTTTCTTCCAGCATGCCACCGTTTACGGTAACTTTTCCTTCCTCGGCATTGGGCAGCCTGATGCTTGCTGATGAATTGGGCGGAATGACCACTTTGTAGTTAAACTTCTTTTCATTGATCTCCCAGTCTGAAATGATCTCTCCGTAAGGCGATTCATGGGAAGCTTTGGCATAGGTCAGTCCTCCGCCGGGGTGGGGCTTTAAGATGATGTGCTTGTAGCCGGGATTTTGTTCATCCCATTCAATGCCTGCCACATAGCGGTATAACCATTCTCCGATGGCACCGTAAGCATAATGGTTGAATGAGTTCATCCCGGGATCCTGGAAAGTGCTGTCAGGCTTGATGCCATCCCACCGTTCCCAGATGGTTGTTGCTCCCATGGTTACAGGATAAAGCCACGACGGATATTCCTTCCGGTTCAAAAGTTTGTAGGCGGTTTCGGTTTCGCCGTATTCGCTTAATGTTGGACACAAGAGCGGAGTACCCAAAAATCCGGTGGTTAGATGGCCAAAATTATTAATCCGCTGTAACAGCCTTTCCACTCCTTTTGCTTCTTTTTCTTCCGGCAAAAGCCCGAATGCCAGACCCAGCAGATAGGCCGTCTGTGTATTTGAGGTGATGCGTGAATTGGGAGTCATGAATTCTTCCTGAAAGGCTTTTTTAACCACCTCGTAGAGCAAACTGTACTTTTCGGCATCATTTTCTTTCCCGAGTACTTCGGCTGTTTTGGATAACAGTTTGGAGGACCTTGCAAAATAAGCGGTTGCGATCAGATCTTTGTATGTAGTTGCGCCGGGGTAATCGGAACGCGTGGTGTTAAAAGCCAGCCAGTCACCAAAATGCGAATCACCTTGCCATAGATGGTTTTTCCCGGCCTGCCGGTTCATGAATTCCACCCACCGTTTCATGCTGGAATATTGGTTTTCAAGGACGCTTTGATCTCCGTAATTGGTATATACCGCCCAGGGAACAATCGTGCCGGCGTCGCCCCAGCCGGCAGCACCGGCTTCTCCCAATACATCAGGTATCACATGGGGAATGGCCCCGTTTTCCTTTTGGTCCAGCTCCAGGTCTTTCAGCCATTTGTCAAAAAAACCGGCGGTATTGAAATTGAAACTACCTGTCTGGGCAAATACCTGGGCATCGCCCGTCCATCCCAGCCTTTCATCACGCTGGGGGCAATCCGTGGGTACTTCCAGAAAATTGCCGCGCTGACCCCATTGAATGTTATGCTGAAGCTGATTGATCAGATCATTGGAGCATTCAAAATCGCCGATACGCTCCATGTCGCTGTGGATCACCATTCCGGTAAGCATATCTTTGGAAGGCTTTTTATCCAGTCCGCTTACAGCTACATATCGAAACCCCTGGAATGTAAAATGGGGTTCATATTGTTCTTTTGGGGATGCGCCTTTGAAGGTATATTCGACACATTGGTCGGCGGAGCGGAGATTCTCCGTATACAGATTGCCTTCTTTATCAAGCACTTCAGTATGTTTTAGCCGTATGGTCTGCCCTTCGTCGCCTTTTGTGTTAAGCTTAATCCAGCCTACCATATTCTGGCCCATATCAAAAACCGTGTCGCCTTCCGGCGTATAGATAATCTCTTTGGGCTCTATCTCCTTCACCTTTCTGACCGGCGGAGCGTTGGATACAAAAAGGTTTTCTTTGGGATAATCATAAGTCGTGGTATTTCCCCATGCTGCGTCCTGAAAGTCCGGTTCATCCCAGCCCTTTATTTCTTTTCTTGCATCATACGTTTCTCCGTTGTAGATATCGGACATCCTTATGGGTCCGTGTGAGGCTTTCCAGCTGTTGTCTGTAACAATCGTTCTTTCGGTACCATCTTCGAAAGTGATTTCCAATTGCACCAAAAGAGCCAGTTTGTTGCCGTAAACATTCCGCTGATCGCCCCAGCCGAGGTAACCCCTGTACCAGCCATCGCCCAGTATGGCGCCAACTGCATTGGCGCCCTGTTTAACATTTGAAGTGACATCATAGGTCTGGTAAGGCAAACGGTGATCGTAACTGGTCCAGCCGGGCGTGAAAACCTGGTCGCCCACTTTTTCTCCGTTCATATGAAGTTCATAGAGGCCGAGGCTTGTTACGTAAGCCCTTGCAGATTGCACAGATTTGTTCAGAGTGAATTCTTTCCTTAGATAGGGGGAAGGTTCAGGTTTGGTGGTATCTTCTTCTAAGGCAGGTGTAATAAATTGCGCTTCCCAGTCATCCGGCTGAAGTAGCCCCATCTCAAAATATGCCGGTTCGCTCCATTCCGTTACATTTCCTTCCTGATCCCAGATTCTAACCTGCCAGTAAAGCCGCTGCCCGGATTTAAGCCTGGTGCCTGTATAAGGAATATGCACCGAACGGTCAGACTGAATTTTCTCCGTATCCCAGATCAGTTGTTCTCCTGAGGTCAGATCATCTTTGCTTTCCGCTGCCCTGATTCGATAAGCCGTTTGGGAGTTTATTCCTGAATTGGGGGAGATCTTCCAGCTAAACCTGGGAGCCGTTTCATCTATGCCCACCGGGTTGGTTTTATATTCGCACTCCAAATCATAGAGTTGGTTGTTATCCATATTCTTTACCGGGTCGGCCTGACCTGCTGAATGGAGGATGGTTGCCATTAAAATCAATACACCGGTTTTATACATAAAATATTTCATGATCAGAGATTTTTTAATTTGAAGTTAATATATTGTTCCAAATATAAATAATTTGAGGATGAATACCTTGAATTTCCTTAAAAAATCCAGATTATTGAAATTTTATTTAAAAGGCTATCTTTGAAAAATGATAACCTTAAAAAGATCAATATTATGAAGAAGTTATGTTCACTTATTGCAGCCTTAGCGGTTTTATTTTTTTCTTCTGAACTGGCTCATGCACAAGGTGATTTTTCCAGCAAAACCATCCACATAGGCGTTATTGCCTCTGATCTGGATGAGTCTCTTGATTTTTACAAAGAAGTGGTAGGAATGAAACAGACAGGAGAGTTCAGTGTTGATGAAACCATGGCTAAGGAATCGGGACTTAGCAACGGCGTTCCTTTTGATGTAAAGGTTTTAAAACTGGGAAACGGCGAGGAGGCCACCCAGTTTAAACTGATGAGCTTCGGCGACAGGGCTGATAAGCAACACAACGATTACATCTATGATCACAGCGGTATGCAGTACATTACCATCAATGTGAAGGACCTTTCACCCGTTATTGAACGGGTGAAAGCCAATAACGTGACCATGCAGGGGAGTTCACCTGTAAAACTCGGAGAAAACAGGTATCTTTTGCTTATCCGCGATCCCGACGGCACTTTTGTTGAACTTATCGGTCCATGGACAGACAAATAACAGATGTAGCCCATTGTTCTTAACCCGGATTATTCTAAAATCATTCTAACGCTGTTGGATGATCCAGGCATCCGGGGCTGAAGTCTTTAGGACTGTATTTTAGTTGATGGTTAGAACAATGGGGTTGGGATAGTGGAAATAACATCACAATTATATTCTGTGTGTTATTATGCAAAAACCCCCTCCGGACTTTTACTCCGGAAGGGGTTTTTATTAGCAGAAAACATGAAAGGAAAAATGGTTGTGTATTCAACCTGTTACTTTTGTCTATTCTACTGTTTCTTTCTTTTTCTTTCTGAGGCTTTTTGCTGCCTTCACCATGTTTTCCAACGCGGGCCATGTTTCTTCCCATTTACGGGTTTTAAGTCCGCAATCGGGGTTCACCCACAGCTGCTTTTTGGGTATTACGTTGGCAGCTTTTCTCATGAGCAATTCCATCTCATTAGCGGGAGGAATCCTCGGGGAATGGATGTCGTAGACTCCCGGACCGATCTCATTGGGATACTCAAAGTCCCCGAAGGCTTCAAGAAGTTCCATCTGGGATCTTGACGTTTCAATGGTGATCACATCGGCATCAAGATTGGCAATATGCTCAATGATGTCGTTGAATTCGGAATAGCACATGTGGGTATGGATTTGTGTATCATCCTGAACTCCTGATGATGCCAGTTTAAACGCATTAACAGCCCATTCGAGATAATCCTGCCAGTCCTTTTCCTTCAGGGGTAACCCTTCGCGGAATGCAGGCTCGTCAATCTGTATCAGTTTAATGCCGGTTTCTTCAAGATCAACCACCTCGTCGCGTATAGCAAGTGCAAGCTGATAGGCCGTGTCTTTTCTCGATTGATCATCCCTGGCAAAAGACCACTGCAGGATGGTAACCGGTCCGGTTAGCATTCCTTTTACCGGTTTGTCTGTTAACGACTGAGCGAAAGATGACCATTGTACGGTCATGGGTGCGTTTCTTTCCACATCTCCGAAAATAACCGGAGGTTTTACGCCCCTTGTTCCATAACTTTGCACCCATCCGTTTTTGGTGAAAACAAAGCCTTCAAGCTGTTCCCCGAAATATTCCACCATGTCATTCCGTTCGAATTCACCGTGAACAAGCACGTCAAGGCCGGCTTCCTCCTGTTTGCTGATGGCCTCCCTGATTTTGTCTTTCAGTTGGTTCTCATACTCCTCCCGGCTGATCTCGTTCTTTTTGTACTGACGTCTTAATTGTCGCACGTCTTTGGTCTGAGGAAACGAGCCGATGGTTGTAGTGGGAAACTCCGGAAGATTCAGTTCGGCAGATTGTGCTTTCTGTCTTCTGGCGAATTTGCTGTTTCGTTTAAACATATCCGCTGTTACCGCATTCAGCCTTTTTTTTACCGACGATTTGTGGATTAAGGAAGATTTTTTTCGGTTTTCTATAGCCTGTCTGTTTTCTATAAGTTTGGCTTCTGCTTTGGAGTGAACTTCAGGATCTACCAGGTTTCTAAGTGTAACCACCTCATGAAGCTTCTGTTTGGCAAATGCCATCCAATTTTTGATTTGTGAAGGCAGATTCTTTTCATCATCTTCAAGATCCAGATCATAGGGAACATGTAAAAGTGATGAAGAAGTGGAGACCATAATCCTTTCGTAACCCAGTTCCTGAGCCGCTGTTCGGATCAGGTCCAGGGAATGGTCAAAATTGTTTTTCCAAATGTTGCGCCCGTCCACAACACCTAAAGAAAGGGTTAATGTGTCAGGCGCTTTCTTCATAACTTCCTGCAATTGCTCCGGATTTTCCACCAGATCCAGATGTAAAGCATCTACCGGCAGTTTAATGGCTGTATCCATGTTTTCATGCAAGCCCTCAAAGTAATTTGCCAGCAATATTTTTAAAGATGGAAACTCTTTGCGAATCCTGGAGTAAGCAATTTTAAAAATCTCTTTCTGTTTATCTGATATATCTATAGCCAGGTAAGGCTCGTCAAACTGAACCCATTCCGCTCCGGCATCTTGCAATTTGGTCAGAATTTCATTGTAAACCGGCAAAAGGGCTTCAATTAAATCCAGCCGGTCGAATCCTTCATCCTTTTCCTTTCCAAGAAGGAGGAAAGATACAGGTCCGATGATCACCGGCTTGGGATTTACGCCGGATGTTTTTGCCTCTTTGAATTCGTTGATGATTTTGTCGGAATAATATTCAAACTTTTGATCACTGGTAAATTCGGGCACAATGTAATGATAGTTGGTATCGAACCACTTGGTCATCTCCATGGGTATTATGTCGTGGTCTTCTTTTTGATAACCCCGGGCCATGGCAAAATACAGGTCACTTTTGTCCAGGTGGTTAAGCACCTGGAACCTTTTTGGAATGGCTCCCACTGTCATTGCCATATCCAGTATGTGATCATAAAATGAAAAATCATTCACAGGTACCAGGTCCAATCCTGCATCTTTTTGTACCTGCCGGTTATATTCCCGTTGCTCTTTGCCGGTGCGAAGGACATCTTCCAATGATTGTTTCCCGGACCAGTATTTTTCCAACACTTTTTTTGTTTCTCTATTTGGTCCTATTCTTGGATAACCTAAAATATGTGTGTGCATAGGTGTATCTCCCTTTTTTTGTTTGGTTTTTTGAATTAATATTGATTTTTTTACCGGTACGACCCCTTGGATTGCAGAGGATCGGCTATTTAAAGTACAAGCAGGGGATTATTTTTCCGCTACGTGTATAAAAAAGTCGGGGTCATTTCTTTGGTATGTTTCCTGGAAATCGCCATAAGTCTTAACTTGTTGAAATCCCGCATCGATCATTAATGATCGGGTATATTCCTTACGCAGCGGGAAAAGATTCAGATGATGGACGCTGCCGTCATTGAATTCATATCTGAATCGCACCAGTTCATCATCAATGGATTCAGGTTCTGCTTTAACATTATCACCTACATAATAATATGCATTTTTGTTGTGGAAACCATCGTCCAGAATGCCATCATAATTTCGTTGATCCAGAATTAATACTCCTTTGGGTTTCAGTACGGCATAGAATTCGGCCAGGGTTTTTCGTCTATCCTTCTCATCGAAGAGATGGGTAAATGAATTTCCAAGGCAAATTACTGCATCGTATAATTCGTGCACATGTTCAGTAAGATGGCGCCAGTCTGCAGATATGGTCCTCAGTAATAAACCTTGCTCTCTGGCATTGTAAAAGGCACGTTCCAGCATATTGTCCATGCCATCGACACTGTGCACCTCAAACCCCGCCTTTAGCATCCGCACGGAATGATAACCCGTACCTGTAGCAGCATCCAGAATCTTTTTCGCACCTCTGTTTTCCAGCTCTCTGACAAAAAACTCACCTTCTCCCTTTGTTCTGCCTTCCCAATTGATTAGCTCATCCCACTTGTTGACAAAATCATTTTGATATTGCTTCTGGTAGTAGTTGGAGCTTTTTACCTTTAAATTCCGTTTTTTCTTTTTTTCTTGAGTTGCCATAATCTCCTCCTGTCTTTTATGTGTCTTACAGTTCTATTGTAATAAACAACCCCCGGGGAGATATGTTTAGCATTTCTAATTATAAATAAGCAAGATGGCCTTGTTTAATGAAATATTGCTTAATTCTACGCGTTTCGCAGGAAGGGTATTTTAAATAAGCTCCAATCCCGAAGCATCTATAAAGCAGGAATTTTCATTTCCTCTTCCGAAGTGTTTGGATGTAAGTATCCATCAAAAAGCCAATAAAATCTCAAACAAATTTTTTCAACAGGCTGTTGTTGGGGGATTTTTTGAGCTTTCTGAGCGCACCGTTTTTTATTTGTCGGACCCTTTCCTTGGATAATCCGAGGGATAGCGCTATCTCACCAAGTGAAGCAGTGTGTTTCCGGTTTAACCCGAAAAATTTTTCTATAACCATGGCTTCTTTGTGGGAGAGAATTGTTAAGGCAGCATTGATTTCCTTTTTCATTGAATCATGGAGCAGTTTGTTGTCCGGGGTAGGAATATCGTCATGGGGTAGGGTGTCGAGCAGGAAATTTTCGTCTTCCTCTGATCCCGGAAGCGGTGCATCCAGGGAGTGGTGCCGTGTTTTAATTTGAAGCGTAGAAGATACCAGATCTTCCGTGAGCTTGGTCTGACGGGCAATTTCTTCATCAGTTGGCTCTCTCTGGTATTTTTGTTCAAGTGTGTTTATGGCCTGATTGATTTTATTCACATCGGCAATTCTGTTCAACGGCAGCCGTATCATTCTGGATTGTTCCCCGATGGCTTGAATGATGGCCTGTCTGATCCACCACACTGCATAGGATATAAATTTGAAGCCTCTGGTTTCATCAAATCGCTTTGCTGCGCGAATCAATCCAAGGTTCCCCTCGTTGATGAGGTCAGGAAGGCTCAATCCCCTGTGCTGATATTGTTTGGCCACTGAAACGACAAATCTTAGATTGGCGAGTGTTAGCCTTTCCAGAGCCTGATCATTTCCTTCTTTGATCTTCCGGGTCAGTTCCACTTCTTCCAGGGGAGATAAAAGGTCATATTTACAAATATCTTGAAAATACTTATCGATCGAATCAAGAGTACGATCGGTGACCTGTTTGGATATAATTAATTGTTTCATTGTTTTACATATGATAAGGCTATGATTCTGTTATCTTCTGTAATTGCGCTTTCTTGGCTTGGCAATGTTTACTTTTACATGCCTTCCGTCAATTTCCTGGCTGTTCATTTCCTGCAGAGCCTTTTTGGCCTCCTCATCATTTTTCATCTCAATAAAGCCGTATCCTTTGCTTTCTCCTGTGTCCTTATCCCTGATAAGCTTAACTGATGAAACTTCACCGTATTTTTCAAAAATCCTTCTTAGTTTGTCTTCATCAACTGTAAAATTCAGGTTTCCAATATAAATGTTCATGGTTATCTGATTTGAAATTTAGAATTGATCACGATTTTTGTACTTTATTCATTCATTCCGAGAAAGTATAAAACTTTGAGTCTTTCATTTAAACTCACATAGCGACAGGTTTATTGCCGGTTCCGGGAAAAGTTTGGAGATTTTTTTTAATTGACGGTATGAGCGGACGAATGTATTCATATTCACTGATTATATTCAATGTAAGCCCTTGTTTGATAAAAATTCTGTAAGAAAACCAATCTATAAAGGTAGTATAAATTTTGATACAAAGATATTTTTGATGTAAAATAAAGTAAAAACATGAAAATAAAAATCAATATAGGAATGATTATGAGCAGACAAGAGAATTAAATAGAAAGAAGGTGGCATTTTTTCTCGTATTACTATGTATTTTATTTAGCTTTGATACCATTGTAACCTTGCCCGGATAAGGATTACGGTATCTTTATATAATATATGATGCCATTGTAGAGAATTATGTGTTAAATCCGGCTGATCGGCAGAAATAATTAACTTCATAGATATGCACTTCGGTTCTTTAATGTTTAATGATGAAATTTTAGCATTATGGCAGAAAAGTATATTCTCTCTTTAGATCAGGGAACTACAAGTTCCAGGGCAGTCATTTTCAATCACAGGGGTGAGATCGCCTCTGTGGCCCAAAAAGAGTTTAAACAGTATTATCCCCGACCCGGATGGGTGGAGCATGATGCTGGTGAGATCTGGTCATCTCAGGTTGCTGTTGTAGCAGAGGCCATTTCCAGCATTGGTATTAACGGCAAGAATTTAGCAGGAATCGGAATTGCCAATCAGCGGGAAACTACAATTGTATGGGACAGAGAGACGGGAAAGCCGGTTTACAATGCCATTGTTTGGCAGGACCGCAGGACCTCCCGTTATTGCGAACAACTGAAAAATGAGGGCTGGGTGGAGAAAATTCAGGAGAAGACCGGTTTGATTATTGATGCCTATTTTTCCGGCACCAAGGTCAAATGGATACTGGATAACGTTGAAGGTGCCCGTGAAAAGGCGAAAGCCGGAAAGCTGGCATTCGGGACTGTTGACAGTTGGTTGATCTGGAATCTTACACGCGGCGATCAGCACATTACGGATGTGAGTAATGCGAGCCGTACCATGCTTTATAATATACGGGAAATGAAGTGGGATGATGAACTTCTTGGATTGATGGGCATACCCAAAAGCATGCTTCCTGAGGTAACTTCTTCCAGCGGGGATCTGGGTCAAACCAGAACCACGATTTTTGCACATTCTATACCTATTGGAGGAATTGCAGGCGATCAGCAGGCGGCCCTTTTTGGTCAGCAGTGCACAGCACAAGGAATGGCCAAGAATACATATGGTACCGGATGTTTCCTGCTGATGAATACCGGAGAACAACCCATCAAATCCAACAACAACCTGCTGACCACCGTTGCCTGGAAAATCGGCGATAAGGTGAATTATGCCCTGGAAGGCAGTATTTTTATTGCAGGAGCTGCTGTACAATGGCTGCGTGATGAGCTGGGACTCATTCAATCGGCCCCGGAAGTTGAGTCGCTTGCCAAAACTGTGGAAGACAATGGCGGGGTTTATTTTGTACCGGCACTGGCCGGGTTGGGGGCCCCTCACTGGGACCAGTACGCACGGGGTGCAATAGTTGGCCTGACCAGAGGAGTCAATAAAGGGCATTTCGCCCGCGCTGCGCTCGAGGGCATTGCTTTTCAGACGATGGATGTAATCAATGCCATGGAGGCGGATTCCGGCATAAAACTTAAAACGTTGCATGTAGATGGCGGAGCTTCTGCAAATGGCCTGCTTATGCAGTTTCAGTCCGAAGCAATAGGCGGCCCGGTGGTGCGGCCCAAACAGGTGGAAACAACTGCTTTGGGAGCTGCGTACCTGGCAGGTCTTGCTGTGGGTTATTGGAAAGATATGGATGACTTGCATGAACAGTGGCAGCAGGATAAAATTTTTGAACCCGTTATGGATAAGGAACAGGTCAGCCATTACCGCCGAAAGTGGCAAAAGGCGGTACAAAAAGCAAAAAACTGGATAGACGATGATGATGAGTAAATAAAAATTTGTTTCCTCAGCTCAGAGCAGCAATCTAAAAACACATAGTTTATGAAAAGAGATCATTTGGTCAATCAACTGGTAGGTTATAAACAGTCTTGGGATGTGGTCGTTATAGGAGGGGGCGCCTCAGGACTAGGAACCGCGCTGGAGGCAGCAACAAGGGGATATCGTACGGCATTATTTGAAATGGCCGATTTTTCAAAGGGTACTTCCAGCCGTAGCACCAAACTGGTGCATGGCGGTGTCCGGTATCTTGCACAGGGTGATGTGCGCCTGGTTATGGAAGCACTCCGCGAAAGGGGTTTGCTCCGTAAAAATGCCCCGCATCTTGTAAAAAATCAGTCTTTCGTCATACCCAACTATGAGTGGTGGGGCGGTCCGTTTTATACCATCGGCCTTAAAGTATACGATATGATGGCCGGAAGGCTGAGTTTGGGCTCATCCGTTCATATTCCCAGAAAGAAGGCACTTCAATTCCTGCCTAACATACGGAATGATGGTTTGCACGGCGGTGTGGTTTATCACGACGGACAGTTTGACGATTCGAGACTGGCGGTTAATATGGCACAGACCATTGTAGATTACGAAGGGGTGGTATTGAATTATTTTAAAGTCACCGACCTGCTAAAAGACGGGCAGGGTAAGGTGAGTGGAGTTACGGCCACCGATGTGGAAAGCGGTGAGGAATATACCATACATTCAAAAGCGGTAGTCAATGCGACTGGTGTTTTTGCGGATGACATTCTGAAAATGGACGAACCTGAAGCCCGCCGGCGCATCATGCCAAGCCAGGGCATTCACATTGTTTTGGATAAGGAATTCCTGCAAAGCGATTATGCCATTATGATCCCGAAGACCAATGACGGACGGGTGCTTTTCGCTGTTCCCTGGCGCGGTAAGGTAGTTGTAGGCACTACAGATACCAAAGTGGAGCATCCTTCTCTTGAGCCGAGGGCATTGGAAGAAGAAATTGAATTTGTGCTGAATACTGCCGGTGAATATCTTGAGAAAGCCCCCAAAAGGAGCGACGTGAAAAGCGTTTTTGCAGGTTTGCGGCCTCTGGCGGCACCCCGGGGCGCAGGCAAAAGTACCAAGGAGATATCCCGCGGCCATAAGGTGATGGTTTCCCATTCCGGATTGATAACTTTAACCGGTGGTAAGTGGACTACCTATCGTAAGATGGGAGAAGATACCATCAACAAGGTTATAAAGGTAAACGGGATGGAAAGAAAACCATCCAAAACCAAAAATCTGCCCATTCATGGCTATTTGGAAGAAGTTGACAGGAACAACCATCTCTATGTATATGGTTCGGACCAGGAAGCCATTGAGAAGCTGATGGAAGAGGAACCCGAACTTGCCGAACGGCTTGATAGGCGACTGGATTTTACAAAAGCGGAAGTGGTTTGGGCTGCCAGAAATGAAATGGCCCGAACTGTGGATGATGTCCTTGCGAGACGCGTCAGGGCGCTGCCTCTGGATGCCCGGGCTGCTGTTGACATGGCACCTGAAGTGGCCCGCATTCTGGCGG
>JBKGZA010000005.1:0-41127 GCA_046545815.1 Bacteroidales bacterium | reverse complement strand
ATGAATCAAAACCCATGGTTGGAATCGTTTTGAAAATCCTTTGTTTTTGGTGTGGTTGTGTGCGATGAACCTATTTGCCGGGTTAGCGGAAATACCGACATATATTTTGTCGTATCCGGGCGAGTAGAGGACATAAGTATAATGAGGAATTTGCTCCATATGAATAAATAAAAAAAAAGCCCGGTTTTCCGGGCTTTTTGGTAGCGGGGACAAGACTCGAACTTGTGACCTTTGGGTTATGAGCCCAACGAGCTACCAACTGCTCCACCCCGCACTATATTTTGCAATACTTTTTTCTGTCTTTTTCAAAGTACTCGAACTTGTGTCCGGCGGCTGCCGGATATGAGCCCACTGTACCGCTGGAAGCGGGACCATCCTGCAATGTATTTCAAAGAATTATTTTCTCTAACACGAATACAAATATAAAATTATTGTATCGATATTCAAAAATTTTCACATGGATTAATTTTTTTTATCATAAAACTATGAGGTTTCGCTTGGATTTTTTCCGATAAATTAATGAAATCTATTATCTTTGTATGTTTGTTTTAATTTTGAAATTCAAATGGCTCAAAAGGAATCCAACAACAATACGCATAGTTTCCTTCAGCGGCTGAAAGATAAGTACCGGCTGATCATTTTTAATGATAATACCTTTGAAGAGATATGGTTCATGCGTTTGAGCCGGCTCAACATCTTGGCTGTAGTTGGCAGTGGAATTATACTTTTGATTGTCCTTGTTAGCGTGTTGATCGCTTATACACCCATTCGCGAATTCATTCCCGGCTATCCCGAGGCAGATATGAAACGGAGAATGGTGGAAAACTATCAGAAACTTGATTCACTGGAGAAAGAATTGAATCTTAGGTCTCAATATGTTGACAACATCTCAACAGTCATTAACGGGGAAATTCCTAAAGATCATCCCGAATCACCTGATACAACCATTAATAATCAACATGTGACCTTTGAAAAATCCAGACACGATTCGATGTTACGAGAGCAAATCGAAGAGGAAGAGAAATATACGTTATCGGTGAATTATCAAGAACCATCAGGTAGGGATCTTTCTCAGATCCACTTTTTCAGTCCGTGCAACGGTTTGGTGACGAACTCTTTCGATGCAAAGGAAAATCATTTTGGTACAGATATCGTGGCGGAAGAAAACAATGTGGTGAAGGCTGCCCTGGAAGGAACGGTTACAATGGCCAACTGGACACTGAAGACCGGATATATCATTCAGATACAGCACGACAACAACCTTTTAACCGTATATAAGCACAATGCAGAATTGTTAAAACAGGTAGGCGATCATGTAAAAGCAGGTGAAGCCATTGCTGTCATAGGAAATTCCGGAGAATTAAGCAGCGGTCCACATTTGCATTTTGAACTCTGGAGAAATGGTACCCCCCTCGATCCGGAAAAATACATCGTCTTTTAAGTAAGAAGGATAAGATCATTATATGCGGGAAAAGAAGCGAATTGCCATTTTAGGTTCAACGGGTTCTGTTGGAACACAAGCTTTAGAAGTACTGGAGCAATACACACAATATTTTGATATTCAGTTGTTGTCTGCCAATTCCAATGTGGATCTGCTTGCAGAACAGACTCGAAAACATCGTCCCACATCCGTTGTGGTGTGTGATGAATCGCGATATGAAAAGCTCAGTAGCCTTCTTGGTGATGTTGCTGTAAACATTTATTCCGGCATGGATGCCCTGGGTGAAATCGTACAGTCCGACCATGTCGATCTGGTATTGATATCCCTGGTAGGTTATGCGGGTTTGCTTCCTACTATGAATGCCATTAAAAGCGGTAAGGAAATTGCTCTGGCTAACAAAGAGACGCTGGTAGTGGCCGGCGAACTGATCAAGTCCCTTTCCGGAGAATACCAGGCACCAATATATCCTGTTGATTCTGAACATTCGGCCATATATCAATGTTTGATAGGAGAAGAAAACAATAGGGTGGAGAAGATTTATCTGACGGCATCCGGAGGGCCATTTTTGAGCTATAGCAGCGAGCAGATGGGAAAAGTGACGAAAGATCAAGCTCTGAAGCATCCGAATTGGAATATGGGAAACAAAATTACCATAGATTCAGCATCGCTGATGAACAAGGGCCTGGAAGCAATTGAAGCCCGCTGGTTGTTTGACCTGGAACCCGCACAGATTGATGTGATCATTCATCCACAATCGATCATCCATTCCATTGTTCAGTTTGAAGATGGTTCGATGAAGGCACAAATGGGGCTCCCGGATATGAAGTTACCCATACTTTATGCTTTGACTGCTCCAGATAGATTAAAAACCAATTTCAAACGTTTTAATTTTGAGGATTTTTCCAGATTGACCTTTGAAAAGCCAGATTTGAAAAGGTTTCCAAACCTTTTCATGGCATATGAGTCGATGAAAGCAGGGGGAAATATGCCATGTGTTCTGAATGCAGCCAACGAAGTTTCTGTAGAAGCTTTTTTGAAAGATAAGATTGGATTTCTTCAAATGTCAGAAATTGTTGAACAAACAATGAATAAAATGGATTATATTCGCAACCCCAATCTGGAAGATTATATACAAACCGATAAGAAAACAAGGGTGTTGGCCAGAAGTCTTATATCAAAAAAAGTGGAAAGATAGATGGAAATATTAATAAAAGTCGCACAGTTAATTTTGAGTTTATCCATTCTGGTGATTTTACATGAGTTTGGTCATTTTATACTGGCTAAATTATTCAATACCAGAGTTGAAAAATTTTACCTGTTTTTTAATCCCGGTTTTTCCCTTTTCAAATTTCGCAAGGGTGAAACCGAGTACGGAATGGGATGGCTGCCATTGGGCGGATATGTTAAGATATCCGGGATGATTGATGAGTCAATGGATAAAGACCAAATGAAAAAGCCACCCCAGCCTTATGAATTCAGATCCAAACCATCGTGGCAGCGTTTGCTGATTATGCTGGGCGGGGTAATGATGAATTTTATATTGGCTATACTGATTTATGCCTCAATTCTTTTTGTATGGGGTGAGCAATACTTACCAGCCGATAATGTAAAACATGGAATAGCAGCCGATTCCCTGGCGGAATCAATCGGGTTCCAGGACGGAGATAAGGTTGTATCGGTGGAAGGTAAAAAGGTGGAACGCTTCAGCGAGATTCCCAAAAGCATTTTGCTGAATAAGGCAAACCATGTGACTGTACAAAGAAATGGACAGAGAGAAACCATTCATATCCCCGATACGCTGTTCCCTAAAATCATTAATAATCCCGGTTTTATTAGCTACAGGGTTCCCACTGTAATCGGTGGCTTTAGTGAAAATTCACCTGCCAAACAAACGGGTTTGCAGAAAGGCGACCGGATTGTACAGATCAATGGAAAGGATGTCAAATATTTCGATCAGTTGAGGGAAGAACTGAAGGATAAGAAAAATGAAGAGATTTCACTGAAGGTTCAACGCGACGGAGAACTTAAAGAGTACAATCTTACCACCACCTCTGACGGGTTGATTGGGTTTTATGTCGGAAACGTAAATGATTATTATGAGTTTGAGGAGGTCAATTACAGCTTTGTGGCTGCAATACCTGCTGGTATTGACAAGGGGATAGAAACCTTTAGGGAATACCTTAAACAGCTCGGGCTTATTTTTACACCGGATACAGAAGCCTATAAGGAGGTAGGAGGTTTCATCACAATTGGAAATATATTCCCGGGTACGTGGAATTGGTATGCCTTCTGGAATTTGACTGCATTCCTGTCGATCATTCTGGCCATTCTTAATGTGTTGCCAATACCGGCACTGGATGGAGGGCATGTTATGTTTCTGCTTTATGAGATTGTCAGCGGTCAGAAACCCAGTGAGAAATTCCTCGAATATGCCCAGATAGCAGGGATGCTGATTCTTTTCTCAATCCTTATATACGCGAACGGGAATGACATTGTAAAGTTGTTTTCCAATTAACAACTTAAATGAGATTGTTTTCAATTTTGTATAAAAAGTTTTAACTTAGATTTCAAATAATACCTAAAAATTTATAAGCATATGATTGATTTTGTGATACTTGGAATTACCGGACCGTGGGAAATCGTTCTCATCGTATTGGCACTTTTGCTGCTTTTCGGTGGAAGAAAGATTCCGGAGATTATGAAGGGATTTGGAAAGGGCATTAAAGAATTCAAGGATGCTACTTCAGCCAAAGCGGAAGGTGAAGAAAGGGAAAAATTAGAGGATAAAAGCAGTAGTGGAAGTGACGAATAATTATTCTATTCCTGTGGGGGATTCTTTTGGGTGTGGTGGTTACCGGATATTATTCCGGTCATCTATGAATGAATCCCTGCAATCCTTTTAACGAAAATTTTCAGCCCGGGACCGGATAGTAGTTGATTTCGGCCCCGTTTTGCCTACAAGACCATATAGCCTGACAAAATGATGCAAACCTCCTTTCTTTTATTGAATTTTTTTTGAAAGGAGATTAAAGGAATAACTGTTTTACGCCAAAGCCAAAGAACCATTATAACTTTTTGGGTTTGAGGTGGGGCTGTTAGTGTCTTGTTTGTTTGCTATCATTTGAAGCTTGGTGTTTTTTAAGTAAATTTGTCTTTCTGAAGTAGTTGACAATAGATCGGAATGAGCAATTTTTTATGAAAACGAGAGATAAAGGCCGAAAGGAATTATTCAGTGTTACCGGAAAATTTTTGATGGCTGTTTTTATATGCGTTATTTTTTCGAAAACATTGTTTCCTTCCCCGCCCGCTTCCGATTCCATACCCATCTTTCCCGATCTGGTTTATGAATACAGAATTACAGAACTGAACCATCATACACCCATTGAACTGGATTATAATGATTATGTCAGACGTTATATAGATGTATATACAATTGAAAAACGGGATCATCTTGCAAAAATAGCAGGAAGGGCAGAACGCTATTTTCCAATGATAGAACAAAAATTGGATGAGTATGATCTTCCCCATGAATTGAAATATCTGGCTGTGATAGAATCAGCCCTCGATCCGTTTGCCGTTTCAAGTTCAGGGGCTGTCGGGCTTTGGCAATTTAAGCATAATACCGCCCAGATGTTTGATCTTGTTGTAAATTCTTATATAGACGAGAGAAGGGATCCCTACAAATCCACCGAAGCAGCCTGCAAGTACCTGAAATATCTCTACCGCCTTTATGACAATTGGCAACTTGCCCTGGGGGCCTATAACGGAGGCCCCGGTGCGATTAGAAAAGCCATTGCCCGTGCTGATGGAAAAAGATCTTTCTGGGAACTTTATCCTCATTTGCCGGCCCAGACAAAAAGCTATCTACCTGCTTTTATTGCCGTGAATTATGCCATGAACCATATGGAAAAACATAAAATAACTCCGGAGAAATTGGACTCTCAATATATTGATACCGATACAGTTAATTTGAGCTATGGTTTTTCTTTTCAGAATATTTCAGAGAAAATCAATATATCCGTATCGCTGCTTAAAGAATTGAATCCGGCCTACAGAAGGGATTTTATTCCCAATATGGACAGGCAGACTGTACTTATTTTGCCGAACAATCAGGTTACTACTTTTCTGAGAGAAGAGGAATCCATATACGAGTCATCAAAAATGAAAAGAGATATTCCGGTAAAAAAAATCGATTCCTTTGGAAGTGATGAAAACAAGAAAAAGATCACTCATATCGTTCAAAAAGGAGAATATTTTCATAAGATTGCCATGAAATACAATTGTACCATTGCTGATATCAAAGAATGGAATGATTTGCCAGATAACAATCTGAATATAGGAGATAAATTGGAAATATGGATAGACCCGGAATACTTCGAGCGGATAGAGGAAGAAAGCATCAAATACACAGAGAATTCAAAGGCGGATACCAGCCAGAGAGTCATCTATTATACGGTTAAAGAAGGAGATACCATTTGGAGTATTGCCGGTAAGTTTAACTGTGAATCCATTGCCGAACTCATAAAAGCCAATGACATTCAACATGAAACAGATATAAGGCCGGGTAAAAGACTTAAAATTTATTTAGACCATTAAAAAATGTATACTATGAATAGATTGTTTGCCGGAGTTTCGATTATCGCTGTTATAGGACTTGCCATTATTTCCGGATGCGGGCCCGATACCGGAAATCAAGGGCAGCAGCGGCAGGGGGCTATGCCAAGTGTAACAGGCCGCACGGGTGAACTTGTTGTTGTCATGGATACCAGTGCCTATAACAGTGAGGTTGGCATGCCTATAAAACAAAGCTTGAGCACAGTATTTAAAGGACTCCCTCAGCCAGAATCCATATTTGATCTGATTAATGTTCCCCCTAGAGGTTTTGATAAGGGTTTCAGAACCCACAGAAATGTATTGAAGGTGAATATTGATGATAAATTTACAGAGCCTAAGTTTCTTGTCAAAGAGAATGTATATGCCAGACAACAAAGATTGGTTGAAGCCCAGGCTGCGAATTATTCTGAGCTTAAAAGGCTTTTTGAGAACAGGGGCGAGGATATGGCTCAGAGATTTATTGAAGCTGAATGGAGCAGATATATCAATCTATATAAAGGCATGCGGAACCGGGGGGCTGCTGAGCATCTCAGGAAAAAATTCGGAATCAGTTTGGTTGTTCCCAAAGGTTATAGCGTAGATAAGGATACCTCTCATTTTACCTGGCTTGCCAAAGAAGCCCCACGATATTCACAAGGTTTACTGGTTTACAAGTATCCTTATTCAGGTGAGAAGACTTTTACATTGGGTTATCAGATGAAGATGCGCAACAGGTTTACCAGGAAGTTTGTCCCGGGACCCTCTTCCAAATCTTATATGACTACAGAAACCAGGATAACGCCGGGTTTTGAACAAAAAAAAGTTAATGGTCATACAGTTTATGAAATGAGGGGATTATGGAGAGTAGAAAATGATTTCATGGGTGGACCTTTCGTATCCTATTCGGTGTTTGATGAAAATACAGGTAATGTGGTTACTGTTGATGCGTTCGTATATGCACCCAAATTTGACAAAAGAAATTATGTTAGAGAATTAGAGGCAATTTTACAGACTATGGAACTTGCCGAATAGAAACAATCTCTCCTGTCACATCCGAAAAATACCGTGAAGGCATATCGTTGAAGCATTCTTTAATACATCTTCCGGTATTTTATTAATTTTACACTTTTAAAATAATTTGAAGCTATGGAACTTGCTATAAAAAAAGTTCACGAAAAGGCTCTTGATGTATCTGTGATATATATTGCAGAAAAACAGGCTGATCTCTCAGAATATTCTTTTACCACTACAGAACTGGAGTATATAAAAAAACAACTGGAAGCTGATAAAAAGGCAATTGATATCAATTCTTATTTCAAATGGTCATATGTACGGATCATTGAAATGGAAATGCCACGCTATATTGCTTTGGAGAAAATGCGGAAACAGGCTTCGGAAATTTATGATACATTGAAGAAAAATGAGCATGAGGAAATTCTGGTGGTGGATGTTTCCGGTCGAAATGAATGGGTGAAAGCTTTCCTGGAAGGATTGCTCTTAAGTCATTATCAGTTTCTGAAATATAAGACCGGGGAAAAAGACAAAAGGAATACACTAAAGCGGATTCAGGTACTTAGTGAAGGACTATCCAGAGAAGATATCCGGAACATGGAAATTGTGTGTACTGCCGTATACCATGTCAGGAATCTGGTTAATGAGCCGCTGTCTTGTTTAAATGCAGTGCAATTGGGTGAGGAATTTCAAAAGCTTGCCGGGGAAGCGGGGTTTAGCATAGATGTATTCAATAAGAAAAAAATAGAAAGTTTGCGACTTTATGGATTATTGGCTGTTAACAGAGGCAGTCTGGATCCTCCTGCTTTTTCAGTTATGGAATGGAAACCCGGTAATCCACGAAATGAGAAGCCTGTGGTGCTTATAGGCAAAGGCATTGTTTATGATACAGGTGGCATTAGCCTGAAGCCTACCTCAGGGATGCTTGATATGAAGTCGGATATGGCAGGCGGGGCAACTGTAGCAGGGATTATGTATGCCGCAGCCAGATCAAAATTGCCGGTGCATTTGCTTGGTCTTGTTCCTGCAACAGACAACCGGCCAGATGGAAATGCCTATACACCGGGGGATGTGATAACAATGCACAACGAAAAAACCGTAGAGGTCATCAATACCGACGCGGAAGGAAGAATGATCCTTGCAGATGCCCTGAGTTTTGCTAAACAATATGATCCTGAGCTTGTATTAGACTTTGCCACCTTAACTGGTTCCGCTTCGGTGGCCATAGGTCCGCAGGGGATCATTGCCATGGGAAATACGGATCGTTTTGTTGTGGATAATCTCATCGAAAGCGGAAAAAATACCTATGAAAGAATCGTTGAGTTGCCTCTTTGGGAGGAGTATAACGAAATGATAAAGTCCGAGATTGCAGATATTAAGAATGTTGGAGGACGAGAGGCGGGAGCCATTACTGCAGGAAAATTCTTGGAACATTTTACCGATTATCCTTGGATTCATTTTGATATAGCTCCTACGGCTTATCTGGATAAAAAAGATGCCTATAGACCGAAAGGAGGTACAGGCATAGGCGTAAGGCTTATGTATGATTTTCTTAAAAATTATAAATTGTAGCACAGCGATTAGCGAATCAAATAAAGCGTTTTAAATATGGAGCAGCAGGAGAAGATAAAGGTAGGAATCACACACGGCGATATAAACGGTATTGGCTATGAGATCATTTTAAAGACATTAATGGATACCCGGATAAATGAATTCTGTGTGCCTATTTTATATGGTTCTGCCAAGGTAGCAGCTTACCATAGAAAAGCTCTGGCTATAAAGGATTTTAATCTGAATATTGTGCGGGATGCCGATAAAGCAAATACGAAGAAACCCAATGTGATCAATTGCCTGGATGAGAATATCCGGGTTGAGCTGGGCAAGTCTGTTATCAACGCAGGCAAAGCTTCGGTCCAGGCGCTGGATAAAGCTGTAGAAGACCTGAAACAGGGTAAGATCGATGTACTGGTGACCGCTCCTATTAACAAGGAGAACATTCAATCGGAGGATTTTAACTTTCCCGGACATACCGAATACCTGATGGAGCATTTCCAGACCAACGAGGTGCTGATGCTTATGGTTAGTGAGGTTATGAAAATCGGTGTGGTTACGGGCCATGTTTCCCTAAGGCAGGTCCCTGAAGTTCTGACGCAGAATTTGATTCTCAGAAAGCTCAATGTATTGAATCAGTCGCTTCTTCAGGATTTTAAAATCCGAAAGCCCAGGATAGCTGTCTTTGGTTTAAATCCTCATGCCAGTGACGGAGGTGTTTTGGGAAAAGAAGAGAATGACATCATCATTCCAGCTATACGGCGGGCTAAAGAGGACAATATCATGGCTTTCGGACCTTATCCAGCCGATGGATTCTTTGGATCGAGGAATCTTAGAAAATTCGATGCCATAATGGCTATGTATCATGATCAGGGCCTTGCACCCTTTAAAGCCATTTCATTCGATGAAGGAGTGAATTTTACGGCAGGGCTGAACATTGTCCGAACCTCTCCTGGTCATGGCACTGCTTATGAGCTGGCGGGAAAGAATGAAGCATCAACTGCTTCGTTCAGGAATGCTTTGTTTCTTGCTTTGGATATTTACAGAAACAGGAAAGAATACCACGAGCTTTCCTCATCTCCACTGGAATCACAGGATAAATCAGATGTTTAAGATAATTTAGAGTTTGATGTTTCATGTTTAAGGTCTCAACATATAAATCATCAAGCTTGTAACATGTATCTTTATTTTCAGCTCTCAGCATTATTATTCTTTTTTTCTTCTCTCTGATTAATGAGAAAACGGATATTTTTCATTAACCCCTTATATTGGATCCTCTTTACGGCAGAATGTTTGAACATTCTCCTGAAATGTTCTCTGGAAAGGTTCTCCCAGTCTGTAGGGGAGAGAGAAAGAAGGTCGGGATGAGGGTTGAAATCTTCCTGGAGAGTAGGGGACGCTTTCCGGTTCCAGGGACAAACATCCTGGCAGATGTCACAACCAAATATCCAGTCAGGAAACCGGCCTTTAAATTCTTCGGGTATTGCTTTTCTGCACTCGATGGTGAGATAGGAGATACATCTGGAGGCATCAATCCTATGGGGACCTGTAAGGGCACCTGTTGGGCAGGCATCAATACATCTGCGGCAGTTTCCGCAGTAATCCCCTATGGGCTCATCATATTCCAGTTCCAGGTCAATAATCAGTTCTCCAATGACAATGAATGAACCGTATTCCCTTGTCAGCAGATTTGTATTTTTACCGATCCAGCCCAGTCCTGCCTTTTGGGCCCATACCTTGTCCATAACAGGTGCAGAGTCAACAAAAGACCTTCCGCTGACTTCAGCGATTTCTTCCCGTATATACTTCAGCAGACTTCTGAGCATACGTTTCATCACAAAATGATAGTCCTTTCCATAGGCATACTTTGCGATCTGATAGGTATCTTGTCTCTGTTGCTTTTCAGGATAATAATTCAGAATTACAGAAATCACCGACCGGGCGTTTTCAACCAACTGGGTGGGATCCGTTCTTTTGTCAAAGTGATTCTCCATGTATTGCATATCACCCTGACGCCCTTCGCTCAGCCATTGCTTTAGCTGGCCGGCCTCTTTCTTTAGGAATCCTGCTTTGGAAATACCGCAATTCAAAAATCCAAGGCTGCGGGCCCTGGATTTTATCAATTCACTGTTATGTTTTTTTCTCTCATTCATATCACATTAACCCAAGTTCCAGCTTGGCTTCATCCGACATCATTTCCTTGTCCCACGGCGGATCAAAAACCAGGTTGACCTTTACCAGGTTAACCCCTTCAATGTTTTTAACCTGATCCTCCACTTCTTTGAGTATCTGATCTGCTATGGGACAGTTTGGAGCAGTCAGTGTCATGTTGATCTCTACGTTATTGTTTTCATCCACCTCAATGTTATAGATCAGACCAAGATCATAGATGTTTACGGGTATCTCCGGGTCGTATATGTATTTTAGCACATTGACAATTTCACTTTCCAATGCCAGATAATTTTTATTGTCACTCATACATTATGATTTATTGGGTTAATAAACTGTTCAATCTTTATTGGTTTTGCTTAAGTTCGTATGCCATGGCATATGCTTTTATTTTATTAATCATTGCAAGTAGTCCGTTGGAACGTGTAGGAGAAAGATTCTCCTTAAGGCCAATTTCATCTATAAAATAGAGGTTGGCATTTTTTATCTCCTCAGGTTTTCTGCCCGAGAGGATACGAATCAACAAGGCAATGAGTCCTTTTGTAATAATGGCATCGCTGTCTGCCTTAAAATACAATTTATCGCCGTCCATTTCTGCATCAAGCCATACTTTTGACTGGCACCCCTCAATCAGGTTTTCTTCTGTTTTATTTTGGGGGTCCATCTCCGGAATATCTTTGCTCAGTTCGATCAGGTAGTTATACTTGTCCATCCAGTCATCAAACAGGGCAAATTCCTCTATAATTTCTTGTTGTTTTTCGTTTGCTGTCATAACAGTGTTTTTAGCCAAACATTTCTTTTACTTTAATTAACGCATCATAAAGATAATCTATTTCCTCTTTTGTGTTATACATGGCAAAGGAGCATCTCACCGTGCCTTCAATACCGAAATGATTCATCAGGGGTTCGGTACAGTGATGACCTGTTCTGACGGCGACCCCCATTTTATCGAGGACTATTCCGGTATCATAATGGTGGATGTTTTTGATCAGAAAAGAAATAACACTTATTTTTTCACGGGCTGTCCCATAAATTTTCAGGCCTGGAATGGCTTTAAGCCGGGTGGTGGCATAATCCAGAAGCGTTTTTTCGTAGGCGCTGATTTCATCCAGACCGATCTTTTGTAGATATTTTAATGCTTCTGCCATTCCGATAGCTCCAACATAATTGGGAGTACCCGCTTCAAATTTGAATGGCAGAGAATTGTAAGTAGTGCCTTCGAAAGTGACCTTATGTATCATTTCTCCTCCCGTTTGATAAGGAGGAAGGGATTCAAGCCACTTTTCTTTGCCATACAACACTCCCGTCCCGTTGGGACCGTATATCTTATGTCCTGAAAAGACGAAAAAGTCACAATCCATATCCTGAACATCAATGGTTTGGTGTTGTATGCTTTGTGCTCCGTCAACCAGCACGGGAATATCCTTTTTATGAGCAAGCTGAATGATTGTCTTGACATCATTGATGGTGCCCAATGAATTAGATATGTGATTTATGGCAATGAGTTTTGTATTTCCAGTAAGCAGTTTTTTATATTCTTCAAGGATAATTTCTCCACGCTCATTGATGGGTATTACCCTAAGCCTGGCGTTTTTTCTCTCACACAATACCTGCCATGGAATAATGTTGGCATGATGTTCGAGTTCTGCAATGATGATTTCATCCCCTGCTTTTACGTACTTTTCCCCGAAAGAATAGGCTACGGAATTGATTGAGTGTGTAGTGCCGCTGGTGAAAATGATTTCATGGGTACTCCGTGCATTGATGAATGCTCTTACCTTTTCCCTTGCATTTTCATATTCTTCTGTGAGTTGTATGCTAAGGTAATGAACCCCCCGGTGTATGTTACTGTTTTTCCGGGAATAGATCTCGTTGACCTTGTCCATGACCACCTGAGGTTTTTGCGTGGTAGCGGCATTATCAAAGTACATCAGGGGGTGCTTATATACCTGCTGGTGCAGTATTGGAAAATCGCTCCGAATGGTATCTATATCATAGGTTTGTGCCTGATTCATATAACTGTTATCATAAAAAGTGTGTTAATCAGAATGGCAAAAACTGTAAATTGTTAAGCTATCTCAGTTTTTACCTGGCTCATCACATCGCATTTTACAGTAATTGCACCTGGAAAGCTCTCCCCTCAAGCGTTTTTCTACCAATTCATGGATTCTCTTTTTCAATGGCTCAATCCTGATTTTGCCGATGATTTCATGAGCAAATGCATACATGAGCAACAATTGGGCTTCTTTATAAGGAAGTCCCCTGCTTCTTAGATAGAACAGGGCATCTTCATTGAGCTGTCCGGATGTTCCACCATGACTACATTTGACGTCATCTGCATAAATTTCAAGCTGAGGCTTGGAATTCATTTTGGCATCGTCGGTTAGAAGGATGTTGTTGTTGGCTTGATAGGCTTCAGTTTTTTGAGCATTCTGCCTGACAAGAATCCTTCCGTTAAACGCACCTGTTGAAATATCATCCAATACCCCTTTGAATAACTGATTGCTCCGGCAATTGGGGTAAGCATGGTCCATATGCACATAGTTGTCAATATGCTGACTTCTATCTGCCATATAAAGCCCCAGGGTCTGATTTTCAGAATTCTCTCCGTTGAGCCTCATGTTAAAATTGTTTCGTACCAGTCCTCCATGGAGGGTTATGGTATTGGAGAGCACATTGCTGTCCCTTTCCTGATCCAGATACATATTGGATATTTGTGTTGATCCGTTGTGCTCATTCTGAATACGATCGAAATGCAGATGGGCGTTTTGGCCTACAAATATCTCAGTAACTGAATTGGTCAGAAAGTTTTTTTCCGAAAGGGTATGGTCACATACAATGATCTGGGCCTCACCGGATTCTTCAATTACAAAAAGGTTTCTGTGTTGTGCCATCCCGTCTTCTTCGTCCAATAAAAGATTGATGATCTGAACGGGCTTGTCCATTGCTTTTCCTTTTGGAATGTACAGAAAAACTCCATCCTGCGCAAAAGCGGTATTCAATGCCGTCAGACCATCGATTTCCGAATCAGCATAACGGTTATAGTGTGCTTTTATAATATCCGGGTATTTGTTCGCCGCTTCACGGAAGCTGGATATGATTACACCATTGGGCAACTGCTTGCGGGGTGTTTTATTTTCATAAAACCAACCGTTAAGCAACAGCACTACATAGGTATCCAGCTCAGGCACATCGCATCTGAAAATATCATTTAGGTTGAAATCTATCATTTTGGGGCGGATGTAACTCCGGTAATGCCTATCAAATGCCGGATTCAGATCCGTATACTTGTACTTTTCAACTTTATTATGAGGAATACCGTTCTTTTGAAAATTTTGAATGGCTTCTTCCCTTTTGTCATTAATATATGTTGGGAGACCGTCTTTCAGATATTCCAGATTCTCATAAAAGAAGTCTGTATAACGGTCTTTCAACGCTAACTTGGTATCGAGACTCATAAGCCTTTTTTTTAATGAACATTATTTACTTTGCAACTAATTCTTTAGCCAGCCACTCATAACCTTTTTCTTCCAGTTCAATGGCAAGGTTCTTGTCGCCCGATTTGACTATCTTACCATCGTATAGCACATGAACCTTGTCTGGAATGATGTAATTCAAAAGCCTTTGATAGTGGGTAATTACGATGGTGGCATTGTCTTCTGATTTCATTGAATTCACGCCATTAGCCACAATTCTCAATGCATCAATATCCAGTCCCGAATCCGTTTCATCGAGTATCGACAGCTTGGGATTCAGCATGGCCATTTGAAAAATCTCGTTACGCTTTTTTTCACCACCTGAAAAGCCCTCGTTAACCGAACGGTTTGCAAGATTTGAATCGAGTTGTACAAGTTCTTTCTTTTCCCTCACCATCTTCAGGAAATCAGAAGATTTTATAGGCTCCAGCCCTTTATGTTTGCGTTGTTCATTTATGGCTGTTTTTAAGAATTGCATCATGCTTACTCCGGGTATCTCCACAGGATATTGAAATCCCAGGAAGATTCCTTCTCTTGCGCGCTCTTCAGGATCCATCTCCAGCAGATTTTTACCTTCAAAGATGATTTCTCCCTGGGTAATCTTAAAAAGGTCCCGGCCTGCCAGAATAGAGGCCAGGGTGCTCTTACCCGAGCCGTTGGGGCCCATGATGGCATGGATCTCTCCTTTGTTTACTTTCAGATTGATTCCCTTTAATATCTCTTTCCCTTCAATCGCTGTATGCAAATTTTTTATTTCAAGCATTTTTTCCAGATATTTTTTTCAGTTTGAATATTTTGTCATGTTTGCAAGAGATTAACCTACGCTGCCTTCAAGACTGATCTGCAGCAGGGTTTGAGCTTCTACTGCAAATTCCATCGGAAGCTTGTTGATGACTTCTTTAGCGTAGCCATTAACTATTAATCCAATGGCATCTTCTTCATTAATTCCTCGTTGGTTACAATAGAAAATCTGATCCTCGCCGATTTTGGAAGTGGTGGCTTCATGTTCTACGATAGCAGATTTGTTATTGGTTTCAATGTAGGGAAAGGTGTGTGCGCCACATTTATCTCCCATTAGCATGGAATCACACTGAGAAAAATTCCGTGCATTTTCGGCATTCTTTGTAATTTTCACCAGGCCTCTGTAACTGTTGTTGCTGTGACCCGCCGAAATACCCTTTGATACAATGGTGCTCCTGGTATTTTTACCTATATGGATCATTTTGGTGCCGGTGTCGGCCTGCTGATAGTTGTTGGTTACGGCTACCGAATAAAATTCTCCTACCGCATTATCACCAATCAATATTACGCTCGGATATTTCCATGTTATAGCAGAGCCTGTTTCCACCTGTGTCCAGGAGATTTTGGAGTTGGTTCCTTTTGCCATACCTCGTTTGGTGACAAAGTTGTATATCCCGCCTTTTCCGTTCTTATCTCCGGGATACCAGTTCTGTACCGTGGAATATTTTACTTGGGCGTTGTCTTTGGCAATAATCTCAACGATGGCTGCATGTAGCTGGTTTTCATCACGGATCGGGGCTGTACACCCTTCCAGATAACTGACATAACTGTCGTCTTCCGCAATGATAAGCGTCCTTTCAAACTGCCCCGTATTGGCTGCATTAATACGAAAATAAGTGGAAAGTTCCATAGGTGTTTTCACCCCTTTAGGAATGTAGCAGAAAGAACCGTCACTGAAAACCGCCGAATTAAGCGCAGCAAAATAATTGTCCGTATAGGGCACAACCGTTCCCATGTATTCATTGATCAGGTCGGGGTGGTTTTGTACTGCTTCACTGAACGAACAGAATATGATCCCCTGTTCGGCCAGTTTTTCTTTGAAAGTCGTTTTTACTGAACTGCTGTCCATGACGGCGTCCACGGCCACCCCTGCCAGGCGCTTTTGTTCGTCGATGGGAATGCCCAGCCGGTCGAAGGTCTTTTGTAATTCCGGGTCCACCTCGTCCATACTTTTCGGACCGGCTTTCTGTTTCGGTGCCGAATAGTAAATAATATCCTGATAGTTGATCTCGGGGACTTTAAGATGTGCCCACGAGGGCATTTTCATTTCCTTCCAGTAACGATAAGCCTTCAGTCTGAAATCCAGCAAGAATTGTGGTTCTTTTTTCTTGCTCGATATCATACGGATGGTATCCTCGTTTAGTCCTTTCGGCACGGTATCGCTCTCTATGTCCGTCACCCATCCGTATTTGTATTCATTTTGGGTATATTTCTGGAGTATTTTGTTTTGATCATTTTCCATAACTTTGCAAAAATATGATTATTTTTTAGACAATGAAATCAATATAGACTAATTCTAAATTACTAAAGATTTATTTGTTTTGAGGATAACAAGAAAGATTGCAAGATTGTTTATGTGTTGAACCGGAAAAAACATAAATAAAAAACATAAATAATATATGGGGAAATCAGAGAATAAAAAGGACAAGGTTAATGATCTGGGTGAGTTTGGCTTGATAGATCATCTGACAAAAAACATTGCGTTGAACCGGCAGAGTTCATTGAAGGGTATAGGTGATGATGCAGCGGTTTTGAATTTTTCTGAAGAAAATACATTGGTTAGCAGTGACTTGTTATTGGAGGGCATTCATTTCGATTTGATGTACACCCCCTTGAAACATTTGGGTTATAAGGCTGTTGTGGTCAATATAAACGATATTCTTGCCATGAAAGGAACGCCCTCTCAAATTATTGTATCCATAGGATTTTCCAACAGATTTGGATTGGATTATATTGATGAGTTGTATGAGGGGATCAAGCTTGCCTGTGAGAAATATCAGGTTGATATAGTTGGAGGAGATACCGCTTCATCATTAACAGGAATGACCATAAGCATTACTGCTATAGGCCATGCGGAGACCGGTGACATTGTATACCGCGACACTGCCCATGTAAATGACATCATTTGTATAACCGGTGATTTGGGTGGCGCCTATATGGGGTTGCAATTGCTGGAAAGAGAAAAGGAGGTTTTTAAGTCAAAGCCAGGGGTTCAGCCTGATTTAAGTGGATACGACTACATTCTTGAGCGGCAGCTTAAGCCGGAAGCCCGGGCCGACATAATTCGATTTTTCAGGGAGAAAGTGTTGATGCCTACGTCTATGATTGATGTTTCCGACGGTTTGGCTTCCGATCTTTTGCACATTTGTCATCAATCGAATTTGGGATGTAAGATATTTCAGGAAAAGATTCCCATTGACAGGAATACACAGAAGATGGCGGAAGAGTTTGATATTGATCCCATAACTGTTGCCTTGAACGGAGGTGATGATCATGAGCTTTTATTTACCATTCATACGGAAGACTATGAGAAAATCAAGGATGAGGAGGAAATTTCTCCCATAGGCCATATGACCAGTCCTGATTTTGGCTGTTATATGATTTCTGCGAGCGAACATGAGATAAAATTGAAAGCTCAGGGATGGCGGGAGAAGGAAGATTAAACGGAGCGATGGCTATTCTTCGGATATATAGCCTTTTATAATCCCCCGCTTCGAATTTCGGATGAAATTTATGATCTCATCCCTTTCTTTGGATGCTGGCCTGGTGGCCTCAATTTTTTCAATGGCCTGACTTTTGTTATTGCCTTTTTGATATATTTCGCGGTAAATATCATGAATTTCTTTTATTTTTTCATTGGAAAAGTTTCTTCTTCTCAGGCCTATGGAATTGATACCTGCAAAGGATAGGGGCTCTCTGGCAGCTTTTATGAATGGCGGCACATCTTTTCTGACCAATGCGCCACCTGAAATCATTACATGAGCACCAATATGAACGAATTGATGGACCGCAACCAGCCCGCTGAGTATGGCAAAATCATCTACCAATATCTCTCCGGCAAGGTTCGAAGCATTACCCAGAATTACATGATTGCCAATGAAACAATCATGGGCTACATGCACATAAGCCATGAGCAGACAATTATTCCCGACAATAGTTTTCCCTTTTGACTGTGTACCGCGGTTCACTGTTACACATTCCCTGATTGTTGTATTGTCTCCTATTTCAACGGTTGAGGCTTCGCCCTGAAATTTTAAATCCTGAGGTATGGCTGAAATTACCGCCCCGGGGAAGATTTTACAGTTTTTGCCAATTCTGGCTCCCCCCATGATAGATACATTGGGTCCGATCCAGGTGCCCTCATCAATTTCCACATTTTTTCCTATTGATACAAACGGTTCAATCACAACATTTTCTGCTACCTTGGCTTCAGGATGTACATAAGCTAATTCCTGCTTCATTCCTCCTTGTTTTTAGCAATTTGTGCGGTCATTTCTCCTTCCATAACAATTTCTTCACCAACAAATGCTTGTCCGAACATTGTTACGATGCCCCGTCTGATAGGGTTGCTGAGAGTTAGCCTGTAGATGATTGTATCTCCCGGAGTGACTTTTCTTTTAAAGCGAACTTTATCGATCTTGAGAAAATAAGTGAGGTAATTCCGGGGGTCTGGGACAGTGTTCAGGGCAAGAATCCCTCCGACCTGTGCCATTGATTCAACCTGAAGCACTCCCGGCATAAGGGGTTCATCAGGGAAGTGTCCCATGAAAAATCCTTCGTTCATCGTTACATTCTTAATACCTATGATGGATGAATGATCCATTTGGAGTATTCTATCGACCAGTAAAAAAGGGGGTCTGTGCGGCAAGAATTCCTTAATCTGATTAATGTTGAGCAAAGGTTTCTGATTGAGATCTATTCGGGGTACATGATCCTGAGAAGCTTCCTTGTTAATAGCCGCCAGAATTTTCTGCGCAAACTTTGTATTGGCATGATGTCCGGGTTTTTTAGCTATGATTCTTCCCCTGATAGGCAGTCCGATCAAGGCAAGATCACCAAGAATGTCCAGCAATTTATGACGGGCTGGTTCATTGGTGTAGAACAGATCAACGTTATTCAGAACTCCTTCCGGCTTAACTTTTACATGGGGTTTGTTAAAGAGGTCTGCTATCCGGTCAAGCTCCTCCTGCGGTACCGGGTTCTCCATAATGACTATGGCATTCTCCAGATCGCCGCCCTTGATGAGGTTGTTCTTTAAAAGGAATTCAAGTTCATGAAAAAACACAAAGGTTCTTGAAGAAGCAAGTTCTTTCATAAAATCAACTTGTTCATTAAATATGGCAAATTGATGTCCCAGAACCTTGGAATCATAATCGATCAGCACATTGATGGATAGTTCTTCATCGGGATACACAATCAACTCGATCTGGTTTTCCTCGTCTTTATATTCTATCTTATCCTTAATATAGTAATAATATTTTTCTTCGTCTTGCTCCTCAATTTCTGCCCTGATAAGTGCCTCGGCGATTTGTCTGGAGCTCCCGTCCAGGATGGGCGTCTCCGGACCGTTTAATTCAATAAGGATGTTATCGATTTCCAAACCTTTCAGAGCCGCAAGAACATGTTCTACTGTATGCACTTTTACCCCGTGCTCCTCCAGGGTAGTACCCCTTGAAGTATCCACTACATTGTTAACGTGGGCTTTAACAATCGGATTTTCCTTGAGGTCGGTTCTTTTGAATTTAATTCCGTGGTTCGCAGAAGCCGGCTTAAATTGGATTTCTACTTCATATCCTGTATGCAATCCGCGGCCTTCTAACTTAACAGGATTGACAATACTTTTCTGTTTATCAGACATAAAAAATACCTGTTAATCGTTTTTATTCTTTTGTTTGAGTTCTTTGAGTTCTTTTTCCAATTCGTTGATTTTGTTATAAAGATCGGGCAGTTTTCTGAAAAGGACATAGGATTTCTGGTATGTGCTGAAATCGAAAGCCGGAGCACCCTGAATAACCTGCCCCGGTTTTTTTATGCTTGAAGTAATTCCTGATTGAGCGGCTACTTTAACTCTGTCAGCAATTTTAAGATGACCTACAAAGCCGGCCTGGCCTCCTATCATACAATCTTTACCGATTTTTGTCGAACCTGCTATGCCCACCTGAGCAGCTATCACTGTATTTTCTCCGATTTCACAATTGTGGGCAATTTGAATCAGATTGTCCAGTTTAACTCCCTTATGAATAACCGTTGACCCTAAGGTTGCTCTGTCTATGCAGGTATTTGCCCCGATCTCTACGTGATCTTCTATAATCACATTTCCAATCTGGGGAACTTTTTGATAATTGTTGTTTGTTTGGGGAGCAAATCCAAAACCGTCGCTCCCGATTACCACTCCTGCATGAACGAGACAATCCTTGCCAATTGTACAGTTGCTATATATTTTGATTCCCGGATGTAAAACAGTTTCCTGGCCTATGGATACATGGTCACCTATATAAGTATGGGGTAGAATTTTAACATTGTTCCCTATCACTGCATGCTTTCCAATATACACATAATCATCAATCAGGACATTCTCGCCGATTTTTGCACTTTCTCTTATCGTGGCCTTTGAGCTGATCCCTGAAGTATTGAGTTTGTTGTTGTTTTGAAGGGTGAGTAATTTGGCAAAAGCCTGGTAAGCATCATCTACCCGGATTAGTGTGGTTTTTGTTCCGTTTTCAGCCTTGAAGTTCCGGCTAACCAGTACCACAGAAGCATTTGTAGAGTGTAAGTATTTGGAATATTTTGGATTAGCAATAAATGAAATGGTCCTTTCTTTGCCTTCCTCTATCTTGGAAAAACCTTCAACTTTTATTTCCGGATCCCCCTCTAAATCACCATTCAATAGATCAGCTATTTGCCGGGCAGTGTATTCCATGCTCTCTTGATTAAATTTTCGCAAAAATAATGATTATTATGAATTATATATTATTTTCCTTGGGATAACATATAAAATATTTTTTTACATTCTTCGATAAAACGTGTAGGCTGAGCATGTCAGAAGCTTCTCCGATGTCTTTTACTTTCTTGTTTTTATATACTATTTGTATGCTGTCGTTTAAAGTGCTATATGCTTTGTTGATAATGCTGTCCGTGAAAACGAAATAATTGATTTCATCGTCCTGAAGATCGAAATTTTTCTTTGTTTGTTTTATGCATTCCTCTACTTTCTTCTTATTAAGGGGCACATTTTGCAGTTCAATTTTATACAATTTTCGTTCCATCATATTATTGCAAAGCATGGATAATACCTTGTCATTGTGTTCCGCCCATGTTTTGAATGCTACAAGAATATCTGTGTCATCTAACCGGGAAAACATACTCAACATGTTTTCCCGTGTATCCGTTTTATATTTTTCATAGAGAAAATGTTCCAGAGGCTTTGAGGCCGGTAAATTTACTCCCTGGTCAATAAGTGCTTTACTCCTTCTGAAAATATTGATCAGTAGTTGCTCAGCGGAGAGAACAGTTTTGTGAAAATAAACCTGCCAGTACATGATCCAGCGGGCTATAAGAAATTTTTCAATGGAATGTATGCCTTTTGCCTCAATGACCAATCGATCATTAAAGACATTGAGCATTTTAATGATTCGGTCAGACCCAATTACTCCTTCCGAAACTCCCGTGAAGAAACTATCCCTCCTTAAGTAATCGAGCCTGTCCATATCCAGTTGGCTGGATACCAGTTGATGAAGAAACTTCTTGGGGTGTTTGTTTTGGTATATCCGGATGGCCAGATCCAATTGATGGTTAAAACTGCGATTGATTTCATTCATGATCATAAGAGAGAAATTCTCATGATCGTAATTTTCCATCCAGAATGATTCAAGTGAATGGGACAAGGGTCCATGACCAATATCATGAAGGAGAATGGCGATTTTTACTGCTCGTGCCTCTTCTTCAGTAATATTATGTCCTTTTGATCGTATGGTATCGATCGCTGACTGCATAAGATGAAGTGAGCCCAGAGAATGCTGAAATCTGGTATGCGTGGCCCCTGGATACACCAGTTGAGTCAAACCAAGCTGTTTGATTCTTCTTAAGCGTTGAAAAAAAGGATGTTCTATCAGATCATATATTGTATCATCATAAATGCTGATAAATCCATAAACAGGATCGTTGATTATCTTTTTCTTGTTCATGGTGGTTATTTCTTCAGGTAAACGAGCAAAACTAATAAATTATTCAACTGCTTGTAGATTTTCTTCTTGGATCATATAATTAGTAAATTCAGAATTCAAAAAAATAAAAGTTTTTATAATTATTTGCCTGTTAAGAAGATTATTTTTAATTTTGCGTTGGAAAAAATCTGTATTTTGTGACTGGGGACCGGGATGTCCCCTTTTTTCGTATTTCAGGTTGATTGTCTAAGTTTTGCAAATGTTAAGGATTAGTGACATACAGAAGGCACTTGATAAGGTTAGCGGCGACAAGGATTTTTTTGTTGTTGATATACAAAATAAAAAGGGAAAGGTGACGGTTTTTATTGATAACTACAAGGGAATAAAACTGGATGATTGCGTAAGGATCAATCAGGACCTGAGAGATTTATTTGAAGAGGAACTTGAAGCATATGAGCTGGAAGTAACTTCACCAGGGTTGACGGAACCTTTTAAAGTATATCAGCAATATGAAAAAAATCTCGGCAAAAAAGTGGAGGTGCTGCTTAAGACTGGTCAGAAGCTTGAGGGAAAATTGCTTCAGGTAGATAAAGAAGGCATTGAGCTGGAGGAGAAAAAGAGAGTGAAGACAGATAAGAAAAAAAAGAAAGCTATAGTGCGGAAAGAACATCGCATTGATTTTAATGAATTGGAATATACGAAAACAATAATTTCTTTTTAAAAATATTAAAGAGATGGATACTGCAAATTTATTTGATACTTTTTCTGAATTTAAGGAGCTTAAAAATATCGACAGGGAAACGATGATGAATGTGCTTGAGGAAGTTTTTCGCAAATCCCTCATTAAGCACTTTGGTACGGATGAAAACTTTGATATTATCATAAATATCGATAAAGGTGACTTTGAAATCTGGAGAAACAGGGAAGTTGTCAATGATGGCGAGGTAGAAGATGAGAAACTGCAAATTCCAATTTCAGAAGCAAAGAAAATTGATGAGGATTATGAGGTAGGAGAAGAAGTAACAGATGAGGTAAAGCTGGAGGATTTCGGTCGGAGGGCAATTCTGTCGCTTCGCCAGCATCTGACTTCCAAGATCCTGG
This sequence comes from Bacteroidales bacterium, assembly GCA_046545815.1. GTDB lineage: Bacteria > Bacteroidota > Bacteroidia > Bacteroidales > UBA12077 > JAGXLC01. The sequence goes on along the minus strand of JBKGZA010000005.1, from coordinate 17,821 downwards.
AGATTGAAAGGAACAATGTCTTTGCCAAATACAAAAAGAAGATAGGGCAGATTGTCAGCGGGGAAGTCTATCAGGTTTGGAAAAGGGAAATTTTGATTCTGGATGATGAAGGCAATGAATTGATATTACCAAGAGAAGAACAGATTCCCTCTGATCATTTCAGAAAAGGGGATTTGCTGCGTGCTGTTGTAATAAAAGCTGAAATGAGGAACAATACGCCCTTAATTATTATTTCCAGAACTTCGCCGATATTTCTGGAACGTTTGTTTGAATTTGAAGTTCCGGAAATTTATGATGGTTTGATAACCATTAAGAAGATAGTAAGAGCTCCTGGAGAAAAAGCAAAAGTAGCAGTGGAGTCTTATGATGACCGAATTGATCCGGTGGGCTCGTGCGTCGGTATGAAGGGATCAAGGATTCACGGCATTGTGAGGGAATTAAGAAATGAAAATATTGATGTAATCAATTATACTACAAATACCCAGCTTTTTATTCAAAGAGCCTTGAGCCCGGCCAAAGTCAATTCCATTAAGATTAATGAAGAAGAAAAAAGTGCAGAGGTATATCTTGACCCGGATGAGGTATCACTGGCCATTGGAAAAGGCGGATTGAATATTAAACTGGCCAGCCAGTTAACCGGATATGATATAGACGTTTACAGAGAAACAGAAGAAGATGAAGAAGATGTAAATATCGATGAATTTTCTGATGAAATAGAACAATGGGTATTGAACATCCTGAAATCGGTGGGCCTTGATACGGCAAAAAGTGTACTGGAACTGGATAAGGATGAATTGGAGAGAAGGACGGACTTAGAGAGGGAAACGATTGATGATATCACTGAAATTTTTAAATCAGAATTTGAATAAATTTGCATATTATATTATATTTTAGCACCGTTATTGTCATCAAAAGTATTTAGAATATAATTTGTGGGAGGTTTATGGCAACAGAAAAAAAAGTTAAGCGATTAAGTAAAGTGGCCAAGGAATTTAATGTTGGGATCCATACGCTTGTGGATTTTCTCAACAAGAAGGGGTATAATGTTGACACAAATCCGAATGCAAAGGTTTCTCCCGAACAATATGAACTCTTGTTAAAGGAGTATAGCTCAGAGATTGATGTAAAAAGACAATCTGAAAAAATTGGCCAGAGCTACTCTGAGACGAAGAGCTCTGTTTCAGTCAGCGATATGGATGAGGAAGAAAAAGAAGAAAAGAATAAGGGAGAATCAGAAGATGAACTTCTTATTAAGGATGTAAGTGGAAAGAGGACCGAAAAAGAAGAGGATATAGTAGAAGAAGAAAAAGAAGAAGATAAAGAAACAACGGAAGAGAAAGAGGAAAGCGAAGAAGAGCAAAAAGATACCAGTGAACCTAAAGTTGTTGGAAAGATCGACTTGGATACATTGGGTAAAGCTGAGAAAAAGAAAAAGGAAGAACCTGAGGAAGAAGCCAGCGAACCGAAGGCAGATCAAGAAGCTGAAGAAGAGGAGCTGCTGGAAGAGAAGGAGGAATCAGCTGAACCGGCAGAAGAAGTGAAGGAGGAAGAAGAAACAACGGAAGAGCCAACTGAAGAAAAAGAACCGGAACTTGAGGAGCAGGAGGAAGAACCTAAAGAGGAAGAAGATGAACTTACTTTGGAAGAAAAAGAGGAGGAAGAAAAGATTAAAGTCGTAGGTAAAATTGACCTGGATGCTCTGAATCAAAAAACAAGACCGGACAAGAAAACAAGAAAAGAAAGGCAAGCAGAAAGGCAGGAAAAGGAAAAAAGCGCCCAGAAGGAGAAATCAAGAAAGAAAGAGACAGCAGAAGGCTCAAAAGCTTCTACTGGTGAAGAAACTGGCAAAGATAGGCAAAAAGCAGAGCCCAAAGAGGATTCAAGACCTAAGAGAAAAAGAAGAAAGAGAATACATAAGGACAAAGAACGGGTTCAGGTTGACGAAAAGAAATCTTCAACGGAAGAAAAGAAATATACTAAGAAGAAGAAAAGAAATAAAAGGCCTTTTCGTACAGAGGTTAAAGAAGAAGATGTTCAGAAGCAGATCAAAGAAACCCTTTCCAGGTTAGAGAGTAAGGGTAAATCGAAGGCTGCCAAATACAGGCGGGAAAAGAGAGAGGCTATCAATCAGAAGCAAAAAGAAGAAGAAGAAAAACAGGAGGAGGAAAAGAATGTACTGAAAGTTACAGAATTTGTTTCTGTTAACGAGTTGGCTTCGATGATGGATGTTCCCGTTAATGATGTAATACAAACCTGTATGAACCTTGGTTTGCTGGTGTCCATTAATCAGCGGTTGGATGCCGAAACCATGGCTCTTGTGGCTGATGAGTATAACTATAAGGTTGAATTCGTTAGTGCCGAGGTACATGAGGCCATCAAAGAGGATGAAGATAGTGAAGAGGAACTTGAACCGCGTGATCCGGTTGTTACAGTTATGGGTCATGTGGACCACGGAAAAACTTCTCTGCTGGATTACATCAGGAAAGAAAATGTGATTGCCGGTGAGGCTGGTGGTATTACCCAACATATCGGTGCTTATCGGGTGGAAGTTGAGAAGGACCGCAATATAACATTTCTTGATACACCGGGCCATGAAGCTTTTACTGCTATGCGTGCCCGGGGGGCTCAGGCCACTGATGTTGCCATTATTGTTGTGGCTGCTGATGACAATATCATGCCACAAACCATTGAGGCCATCAATCACGCTTCAGCAGCAGGGGTTCCCATTATTTTTGCCATCAACAAGATTGATAAGCCCGGCGCCAGTCCTGAAAGGATAAAGGAGGAATTGGCCAATATGAATTATCTGGTGGAAGATTGGGGCGGGAAATATCAATCACAGGATATTTCGGCCAAAAATGGAATCAACATCGAAGAGCTTTTGGAGAAAGTTTTACTTGAGGCAGAAATTCTGGATCTTAAAGCCAATCCAAACAAGATGGCTAAAGGAACTGTTATCGAATCGTGGCTGGATCGTGGACGCGGTTATATCGTTAACTTACTTGTACAGGCAGGTACCATGAGAGTGGGTGAGGTGATACTGGCAGGAAGTCATATGGGAAGAGTAAGAGCGATGTTTAATGAAAGGGGCCAGCAACTGAAGGAAGCCGGTCCTTCCCAGCCGGTTCAGTTGGTGGGTCTTAACGGAGCGCCCCAGGCCGGTGACAAGTTCAATATTATGGAAAGTGAAAAAGAGGCCAAAGAGATTGCCAATAAACGGAGTCAGCTCGAGCGCGAGCAAAGCTTGAGAACACAGAAACACATTACACTTGATGAGATCGGAAGGAGAATTGCCATCGGAAATTTTAAAGAAGTCAATCTTGTTGTGAAAGGAGATGTGGACGGTTCCATAGAAGCCCTTAGTGATGCATTCTCGAAGCTGGGTACGCAAGAATTGCAGATAAATATCATACATAAGGGTATAGGTCAGATTACAGAATCGGATATCCTTCTTGCTGCAGCTTCAAATGCTATTATTATCGGTTTTCAGGTGCGTCCCTCGAGCAATGCACGAAAGCTTGCAGAAAAAGAACAGGTCGATATTCGTCTGTATTCTGTTATATATGATGCCATCAATGACATGAGGGATGCCCTTGAAGGTATGTTGTCTCCCGAAATTAAGGAAGAAATTACGGGCTCTGCCGAAGTGAAAGAAACTTTTAAGATAAAGAAAGTAGGTACTGTAGCAGGTTGTATCGTAAGAGAAGGCAAATTGGAAAGAAATTCCAGGGTCAGGGTTATTCGTGATGGCATTGTTATTTATACAGGTGAACTGGAATCTCTTAAGCGCTTCAAGGATGATGTAAAAGAAGTGAGAGCAGGATATGAATGCGGCTTAAATGTTAAAAACTACAACGACATTAAGGTAGGGGATCATATAGAAGGATTCAAAGAGGTTGAAGTGAAAAAAACCTTGGATACTTCACAGCAACAGAAGGTCTGAAATACAAAATAAATCAAATAAAAAAGGTCTGGTGATGCCACCAGACCTTTTTTATTTGATTTATAAAAAGCCTTGGAGAATAATGCTTATGATTGGATTAATTCTTTATATGCGGATGCATCTAATAAATCATCCAGCTCCGATTGATCACTTAATTTGATTTTAATTAACCATCCTTCTCCATAGGGATCTTTATTAATAACTTCGGGCGAATCTTCAAGCTTTGAGTTGACTTCCACCACTTCACCTGAGATTGGCATAAAAATGTCAGAAACCGTTTTTACGGCTTCTATTGTTCCAAAAACTTCTTCTTTATCAAGTTTTTCACCTTCTGTTTCAATTTCTACAAATACAATATCACCCAATTCATTCTGGGCATAGTCGGTAATACCTACGTAGGCTTCATCACCGTTAACTTTTATCCATTCGTGGTCTTTGGTATACTTCAGATTTTCAGGAATGTTCATGGCTGTAATTTTTTGTTTAATTTATTCAAAGATAAATAATTTTTTGCATAACCAAATTATTCTGCCAGTGTAAATCTTAAACTAAATCCGAAATTGGTATTGGAGGTGGGATAGGATCGTGATATTTTGGGTTCATTTACGTTGCGATCGAAAAATAAACGCACATTAAAACGGTTACTGAGCGCGTAATCTGCGGAAAAGCCTATAACCACATTTCTTTGTCCTGCGGTTGGCATGTCATCCACATCTTCGTCTAATTTTCGCAAAATGGTCAGATTATCCTGAAGTTCAACATTACCCTTAACGTTCAGGTCGTTTTGAAAAGCTTGCTTCTGGTCTCCGAAATCCAGGATCAGGTTGAAATTTTCAAACCTATATCCCACGCTAAAGGAATACTGGTCACTCAAAGTTTCTGTTACCTGATTGTTGGCAAAACTAAGGGATACACGCCTCGACTTGGAGATTTGAAATGTTGTGGTGAGATTGTTTTTCCAGGTAACGTCAAAATTAACCAATGGATTAAATTGCTCATTCATGGCTACAGAATTGATCTCGTGTTTGGGTATGAAGTTATTTTTCATGTCCCTCATGTAGTTCAGGTTATCTTCAAGTGTGCCATAGTCAGGATTAAGCAGAAAATTTCCTATGGTGTAGTTGCATTTATAGGAATGGCTAATGTTTACACTTTGTGCCACTTGTTTTATAAATTCAACGTTACTTAAATTATTGAAGTTTATTTTCCAATTGGGGAATGGGATCATGGGGAATTTATCCAGAGGAGCGTCATCTACTCTGTATTCTCCGTAAGCCGATAGAAATGAGGGTATAAGTACATGCTGGCTTGTCGGCCCATATCCGTCCCAGTAACCTTCTTTTCCTGAAGTTGAAGGATCATACGCTCCATCTGATTGTTCTCTCTTTCGTTCTGCCAGTCTCCGTGATATTTTTTGTCTGTTGGATTTAAGCTTCTCAAAGGCTTTGGAATGATAATTATTTTCTTTGGTGATTTCGTCAAAAGCAGTTCCAATAGAGAGGAAACTCATAGAGAAGTTGCCCTGTTCCTGTAGTCCGTAATTACGTATTTGGCCGCTACTGTCAGCAGTATAGTATTCCCTTTGATTTTTTGACTTACTCCTGGAGCCGTTGAGATCAATTCTTATTCCCTGAAATGGCTCTATGGAAGCCCTTAAATTTAAATTTTCGTTGTGGGTTAATGTAAAAGGGCGGCTAAGATTTGGATCCCGTGTAATCCAGTTATTCTCTCTTGCCAGCTCAGCGAAGTTTTCGTTCTGCCATCCCAATATGAAAGGTATGGTGGGAGCGTATGGGTCGCTGAGCTGGTTCATTCCCAAAAATTTATGGGTTGGTAAAAAGCCTGGGAGTTCGCTTCCTTCTGTTTGTGAGAAAGAGACGGATATATTTTTCACGCCCATAAGAAGCCGGCCAATATTTTCAGCGATGAGCTGTAAAGGACTTTCTGTTTGTTCAACTTTGCCCTGAATCTCTACTGTGGCATCCTGGTAATCCTCATTGGTTTCAAATGTAATTGCTCTTTGATTAAGAACATTTACCGAACCTTCAATTCCTCTGCCCTGGCTGTCGAATACCGATACCTGTACTTTTTCTGTCTTCAGGTTGTGAGTGATCCGCCGCGGTTCACCCGCTTCAAAATTTACATTGTCATCACTATAGTTAACTGTTTCATATTGCGTTTGTTTTCTTTCGCCTGATTGCTGGTTGATTTTTTTCAGAAACCCGACTTTATTGTATAGATTGTTAAGATTGAACTGACTGTTTAGCTGGAGGGTATTCGAGTTTCTTATGGTATTACCAAGGTTGATTGTGCTCGTGTCAGCAAGTTGGGGGCCTGCTTGCCAGTTATATGTTCCGTTGAACCGGGTGGATACATTCACCCAATCAAGAAGAGGAAGTTTATTGATCGGCACTCTGTAACTGGCATCCAATTTATGGTTATAATCGGTATTCCGGCCAAAGTTTCTGATATTTGAAACTACCGAGTCTTTCCAGACTTCGTATTGTATCGGATCCTTTCTTTTATCCACCCTTCCCCTGGGTTCATCAATACGTGCCCTGTTGGTGGCGCTGAAGTCAAGTTTCAACGAGCGGGTAAGGTCAAACTTGATATTGTAATGCCTGTTCCACAGGAAGTCTTTGTCAAATGTGGGTTGGTAGCTGAAATTTGGATTGGCAATGTTTCTGTCTTCTATAGCATTGTATGTTCTTCTTATATCTGTTCTGACTGTAATGGAAGAAGGATAATAATAAAAGTTGAAATCTCGTAATATACGGAAAAAGTCAGTATTAAATATTCCTCCTATGCCCTGAAAAGGTGTAACTGCTTCTGCATTTGTGTTGTAGTTGTAAACCAGTCCCCCTTTGAACTCTTCCAGAAGATTGTATTTTGTGTTGATGTCTCTGGCAAATAATTCATTGTAAGAGTAATCTACTGATAAATTGGATATATCATAGAATGCCTGGTTGTTTTGATTTTGGGGCGTTATCCTCACATTGTTGAAATTTATGCTTTTCCTGCGAACATAATCCTGTGTTATTTTTCTAAGAGAATCTCTGGCACCTATATCTTCGGCAGCGTCTAAGGCATCTCTTAGCTGGATGTCAGGATTAAGCGGATTATATTGTGGTGTAATGAATTGTTCCGAATAGCCTAAGTACATGGGTATTTTTACACCGGATTTCTCTGAAAAGAATTTACCAAGATCGAGATTTGTAGACAGATCATATTGGGCAGTCTCTTCCTTGTTTCTTTGGTTCACCTTTTTATCAATACTTCCGAAACCCGGAGTACTCATGTTACCGGAGAGGTTTATCCTGCCAAAATCGGATAACTGGGTTGACATCCTGCTCCGTGCAGCCCATCCTCCTTCTTCTCTGAAATCGGTAAGACGGAGTTCATTTAACCATATTTCCCCGGATTTTGGCATTCCATCATCTTCGGAGAGGATATTTGATTGTTGATCAGGATTTTTTATTCCTACCATGATGGTCCTTAAATCACTCAGGTTCGGATTGCCGCGAACGCTAATTTTTGTCCCATCCTTCCTCATACTATAAATGGTATTCATATTAATGTTGGAATTCCCTTTACGCATAGAATTGTTTCTTTCAAGCTTAAGATCAGGAAGGTCATCCAGATTGATGATTATCTCGTTTTTCCATACCTCTTTTCTGTGGCTCTCGCTGTTGTTATTATAGAAACCCGGAGAGGTAATATCCAATGGGATTTCGTATTCGTAATAATTGTCGCGGGAATCTGTTCCCAGACGGATAAAGGCACGTAAATCCCCGTCTTTTAAAATTTTATTTTCAAGGGCTTCAGTGTGAATAAACATTCTCAGTTTCTTAAACTGCCTAACATCCATATCTATATTCTTGAAAGCCGCCCTTGCATCCCCATCCTCAAGTTCTTGAACCTTAAAAGCTATAGCCTGTTCGTTTAGTTGACGAAGCTGAGGATTGGTCGGATCAATTACCCGGTCTATGTCTGGCGGCAGTACATAATTCACCGGTGTTTTATTGGCATTTTCCTCGATGTTTACGGAGGATATACTCATTGTTCCTCTGCTGTATTCAGGTGCAGAGAGGTTTTCTCCTGCTTCATACAATGATTTGTTATAATTTCTCCATTCTCCCCGGATCAGATTCAGTTTTGCAAACCGCAGGATTACGGAATCCTGAAATCCCCGCAAAAACATTCTCATAAAGCGTATTGACCTGAAGTCTCTTATCGAGCCCACTTTTTTATCGGGATTCCTTACCGGGATCTTAAACTGATACCAGGTGATCTCCGATTTTTCTCCGTTTGCGAGCTCTACCTCTCGTTTAGCTTTATCCGTGATGTAGTTTTCTCCTACCTTCATTTTTCTGGGATTCAATTCGACACGGTATTGGTAGTAATTTTCATTTTCTTCCAGTGTATTGTCCTGATTGATGTCCTCAATATCAGGTAGTGTTTTTCCTGAAGTGGGATAATTTTCCGGCGATTGCTCCGAGGTAGGGGAATTTCCTTCCATTCCGTTGTAATTTTTATATCTTTCAATGATTCCCTTTTTCTCCCTATTGTAATCACTTCCTCTATAATAATGATAATTGTCATTGGAGGGATCTTCCAGGAATTCTTCAAAAGCCTGGCCAGAAAGGACTTCTTCTAACTGCTCCAGGTATTCGGAGAAAAAGGTACGTTCATCTTCGTCACTGAGCCCGTCCAGTCCTACATCCTGGTATTCTCTGGCAGTCGGATCATTGTCAAAGGCGTTTACAAGTGACTGGGAAAGGGGTACCCGTCCCCATGATGTGGTATCCACCATATCCACATTTTCAGAAGAGGGTAGTCCATTTTCAAAGCTTTTTCTGGAATCTTTCAATATATCTTCAGAAATATTGCCGAGATTGAAATACAGCGTACCTTCGTTGGTTCTTGAAGAATCGTAAACAAAGGGATCCATCAGCCAGAATTCAATATATTCAACATTCGATTCTTCAAAATCGGTGGTGTTAATTTCTCTCATAATCCCTCCCCATCTTGATTCCGGTTTCTTCAGTGAACCGTCAGAATTGATTCCCTCGGATAATCCTGCTTTTCCTGATTTCTGGTGTTCATAATTATAAGGGCCTCTTTCATCAGGGAAAAAAGCAAGGTTAAGCACTTGTATACTGGCGGGGATGTCATTTGGATTGTCTTTGTTGGGGAATAACTCTTTTTCATAAATTTCCCGAACAAAGTGACTGGAACGTTGATCCGGGTTACTTTTTAAATGTTGTGGCATATTCGTACTGTTTTCCCTTAAAAATAAAGGGTCTATATGATACCATGCCAAATTTGCCCGGTTATAGTTATAGGGCAAGGAATCGACCAGTTGTGCTTCAGGGAATATCTCCTCTTGTCCCTCTGGTGTACTTGCCAGAACCCAGGCAGCGGGGTTTTTCATGTCAATGGAGGTTTCACTTCCCTCAAAATCGTCTATATAGGAAGTACCTTTTTTTTCAATGGCCTGGGAGTGTCCGGGAATCAGGTGAGCGAACTCGCCATCAATTCGTACACTTGATTCTTCGCTGGCATCTAGAAATGGAATGTTATCTAGCATATTGGTGATCAGAGAGGATTCAGTCCGGTATGATCCGTTCAATCCCCAAATGGTATTTGAAATGGGTTCGTTGCCCAAACTAACTTTCCGGGTGAGCGGTCTTTCTGTTAAGTTCATCACCGTAGCCCCCAGATTGAAGTCTTCAGAAACATTATAATTGAAATGAGAACCAATTAGTGTTTTTTTCTGCATGCTGTATGAATCCTGGTTTTCCAGTGATATTTCTATGGGGGTTCCTGATTCGAGCATTCCTTCGTTTAATATACTGACCCTCCCCAAATTATAATCTACGGTGTAATCCACATTTTCTATGAGTTTTCTTCCACCCGCGGTTACTACCACCGATCCTTCCGGGATATTTGTTGCATCAAGCGGAATTTCAGAGCTGGATGAAGACTGATATTCCCCACTTATTTTAAATTTATTTTTTTCCGCGGTTTGCTCGGCAACTGTAAGTGTAGAGTCATATAATTCTTCGAATACGTATTTTTTAGCCACAGCATCATCATCTATCTTTTTTTTAAGGTAATCTCCAAATGGCTGAACCATCGGAAAAATGATTTTTCCCTCCGATTGGTTGATGGTAATGCCGGGAATAAAGTCAAACCTTCCGTCTGGGTTGGCATCGTTCTGTGAGTTCACATTGTCCAGGTTCAGCAGCCGCAATAACATTTTGTTTCTTTCTTTCCCTTCAGGAAGGTAATTAAGTTCATTCCCTGTTTTATCATCCTGATAGAGAATGTTTAGCCGAAAACCTTCTTTGTTTATCTGATACGCGTCAATTGAATAGATGTTCTTCATCATGAGCTTCCAGGTTGGAAATTTTGGGGTAAATGAAGTTCCCTTAAGCAATTTAACCATCAAGGCATTTGGCGCTGTAATGCCTTGATTTGAAAATTCTCCCACCTGATACTTTTTTCCTCCCTTTATATATTCAAATGCAACGGCCAGTGCTTCATCATTTTTTAGTTGGGATTTCAGCGAAATGTAGCCCAGTTTTTTATTCACTGTGTATTCATTGGAGTCAAGCTTTCTGGCATTTTCCAATTTTACGTAGTCCTGGCCGGAGCGAAAATCATATTGATTCCATTGTTGCAACAGGTTCGTGGTTTGGCTGATGTCCCTGATGCCCTCCAATGTGGGAGCATTTAATTTTTGATACAGGTTGTTGGCTTCATTATCCGATGGCTGGTCGTTAATAACATTAATAAGTTGATCCGATGCAAAAATATGATCGGTATTTTCGTCGATTTTTCCTTCCCCCAGATCCATCAGGGCGATGATGTTTCTTGAATTCCCGAAATCACTTGATTTGTTGGTAATCCATACTTCTACCTTGGTAATGTCTATATCCGACTGGACAACGGGCAGTTGACTTAATGCTTCATTATATTTTTCCCTGAAATAATGAGAAAGAAAGAAATGTCGGTTCTGGTCATACTCGTCAGCCTTTAATTCGAATTCCTTTGTTTGTGCTCCTCCTTTTAAATGAATGACTTTAGTCTGACCTTTCTGCTGGGAGAAAACATTGGTTATTTCGAGGTTGCCAAATCGTAATTCTGTCTTTAATCCAAAAAGACTTTGACTTCCGGTAATTAATGAACCCGGCAATGGCATGGTTACGTTTCCGGCTTCTATATCCTGAAGTATTTCGTCTTCTCCCCCGGAGTACTCCAGTTTTGTTTGATTTTCAAAATCAAAGGTTGCTTCTGTATCATAATTGATTCCAAGTTGTATTTTATCACCAATGCTTCCGGTGACATTCATCTGTATTTTTTCCTCAAAATCAAATGTGGTATTTCTTCTAAGCTTTTCTGAAAGCTTGGGATCCTCTACGTTATTGATATTTACCCCAAAAATCAATTCGGCTGATCCTTGTGGGACAATATCAATGGTATTGCTTCCGAAAATCTGGCTGAACGTTTCTCCTCCAAGTTTGAGATTAGGTATGAGACCTTCATCCTCCGTTGTTTCTCCCCCACTGGCTTTCTGGCGCCAGAAGTCCCTTAGCATTTGCTCGAATCGATAATCCCAATATTGTTCTCTGGTCATGTGGGAGGGAGGTCGATAATCAAAGTCGCCGATTTTCTTTTTGAAGATATATTCGTCGTTTTCGGGATCATATTCGTAAGATGATCTGACATTTTCAGGTTTGTTAAGAAACAAGGGAGAAGTTTCCTTATCTTCCGTGAAGGGATATCCTTCTTCATCCTCAAACTCGTAAGGAAGTTTTATGGTGTCTTGAGGTGATAAACTATCTGGAGTTTGAGATTGATGGAGGGAAAAATTAATGTGAGCTGCTGCTGACAATCCACAGGCCCACAAAAACAAAAATATTAACACTCCGCTTATTTTAGCTTGCTTGAGATTCAAGGATGATGAAAGGGGTTACTAAAGTTTTTTTAATGCTTTTTTTACCAAATCCTCTACATTTAATCCGGGTTCATCCTGAATAAGGGTTTTTAAGACCTTTTCCACATTATTTTTTGGAAAACCCAAAGTTACTAATGCAGATAACGCTTCCTCTTTATTAGTATTGTCCTGACTTTTGAATATTTGCTCTTCGTTCATCCCTTCTTTGTCCAGTTTATCCTTCAGGTCAACAATGATCCTTTGTGCGGATTTTGCACCAATTCCCTTTATGGATTTTAATGTATTTACCTCTCCATTGATTATGGCATTCTGTAGTTCTCCGGGTGATAATGAAGACAGCATCATGCATGCTGTATTGGCCCCAACGCCATTCACAGAAAGCAGATTTCTGAAAATTTCACGTTCTTTCTTGTCAGCGAAACCATAAAGAATATAAGCATCCTCCCTTATAACTTCATGTAGGAACAATGTACAATCCCTGTTTTTAGAGATTTGGGAATAGGTATTCAGTGAAATGTTCACAAAATAACCGGTGTTCATATTCTCCATAATTACGTAAGCCGGGGTTACTTCATTAATCTGGCCCTTTATAAATTCAAGCATATGATTTATTTTAAAGGACTAAAATAATATATTTTGGTTAATTCCTAATTTATTATTTGGAAATTACGGATTAATTTCATTCAAAGTTTCAACATTTAACTTTAACCTATTAGAATATTTCATTTTCTGCCAAAAAATGCGAGAAAATAAAAAACAAGCTACTAACCAGGTAAAAAATAACCCGACCTTGCACCGGACCTACCCCCACTATGTAAAAAGGAACTTCAACCTTGCCTTGAACCTACCCTCATCATATAAAAAGCAACGGGGCCCCTGCTTCAAACTTACCCCTGCCAGGTAAAAAACAAGGTGGAGGTAGAAAAAAATCTACTCCAACCAGGTTTAAAACAAGGTTCATCCTGTTCGGATTAAGCTCCGTTTTGTTTTGAACAAGGTTACTTCAGTCCGAAGAAATGCCGGTAAACTTCAGGACTGGTCCACCGCAGTTAAAAACCTCGATTCTGGTTAGATATTTCGCCCAATTCTTTTGGGTTGCTTAAAGGGTATGAATTTTTTATAATTTTGACTTCAAAATTACAGTAACAGCGATAAGGAATAGGAATATTATGCGAACGGAGAAGGACCATTTAGGGACTAAGGAGATACCCGACGATGCGCTATACGGAATACATGCATTAAGGGCTAAGGAGAATTTTGCCGATCGGACCCCTTTCCATAAAGAATGGTATTGCGCTATGGGAGTAACCAAACTTGCCTGTTATCAGACTTACCAGAAGTTCAGAAGGGCCGTCGGTCATGAATTTCCGGATGTTGATGTACCATTAAGATTCGTTGATGAGGATAAAGTGGAAGCATTGATAAAAAGCGCTGAGAAGATGAGTGAGGCCAGTTATATGGAACATTTTATTGTTCCCGCGGTGCAGGGGGGAGCCGGAACCAGCATCAATATGAATGTGAATGAGATTCTTGTAAATGCTGCCCTTCACAGGATCGGCAGAAGTCCCGGAGATTATTGCTATATTGATCCTATTGAAGATGCGAATGTTTATCAGTCGACCAATGATGTGGTGCCTACAGCTTTAAAAGTTGCAGTGATGCGTTTGCTTGAGGATATTGAGGGAGGAATCAATAATTTAAGAAAGTCATTGGAACGTCTGGAAAATGCACACAGAAATAATTTACGAATCGGGTACACTCAAATGCAGGAAGCAGTGCCTTCTTCTTATGGTAAGTTGTTCAGCGCCTATAATGAAGCATTATCAAGAGATTGGTGGCGTGTTTCCAAATGTGCCGAACGGATTAAAGTGGTAAACCTTGGGGGCAGTGCCATTGGCACAGGTGTTACTGTGCCCACCTATTTTATTATGGAAGTGGTACCCGTGCTTCGACAACTGACCGGTTTACCCCTGTCCAGAAGCGAAAATCTGCCGGATTCCACTGCCAATCTGGATGCATTTGTTGAAGTACACGCTACTTTAAAGGCTCATGCTGTAAATCTGGAAAAAATGGTATCCGATTTGCGACTGTTGGCTTCTGACCTGGTTGGCAAACATGAGGTGGAACTTCCCGGCCAGCAAGTGGGGAGCTCTATAATGCCGGGAAAAGTAAATCCGGTGATACCGGAATTTGTAATTGGCGCAGTACATAAAATTTATGCGAATGACCAATTGATATCTTCCCTCACAGGTCAGGGCAATCTGGAGCTTAATCCTTATACGCCCATAATTGGCCATACCATGATTGAAAGCCTGAAACTCTTGAAAGGTATCAGTCAAACCCTGAAAGATAATATGATGGATAGATTAACCGTTAATACCCAGGTTGCATTGGAACGGTTGTATAAAAGCCCGGCCATAACTACGGCCTTAAGTCCTTATATCGGATATAATAAAGCCTCGGATATGGCACGGATAATGAAAGAACAACATATTGACATATTTGAAGCCAATGACCGTTTTCAATATATGAATCAGGAAAAACTGGAGTCGTTGCTTTCTTCCGATAATTTGCTGAAAATGGGGTTTAGAATCAAAGATTTGTTGGAATCATAGGGGTGAGGCACGAGGCCTTAATAATACATAAAAATAGCTGTAAAATTATGGCAAAAGGAAAAGAGTCGAAGCCACATCTTGGTATATATGGGAGAAGAAATACGGGGAAAAGTTCTCTTATCAATCAGCTTGCTAGTCAGGATATTGCCATTGTGTCCGACTATGCAGGCACCACTACTGATCCGGTTAAAAAGTCTTTCGAAATTACCGGATTCGGTCCGGTGGTTTTGGTCGATACTGCAGGCATTGATGATACCGGGGAGTTGGGGGAGAAAAGAATTTCCAAAACCCGTTCTTCAATCAAGGCCATTGATTTGGGGATTTTGGTCATTACCCACAATACTTTTGGCGATTTTGAACAATCAGTAATTAAAGAATTCGATAAAACTTCTACTCCTTTTTTTATCCTTCATAACAAATCGGACATAGATTCAATAACACCAGAATTAAAAGAACAAATACGCAAAGATTATAATTGTGATGTCTTAGATTACAGCACTTTTAATGGTTACAATACAGATGTTCTCATCCGGAGCATTAAGAAAACAATCCCTGAGTCTGCTTTTAAAATTCCCTCCCTGATTGGGGATTTGATAGGTTATGGAGATGTGGTACTTTTAATCACCCCTATTGATATAGAAGCCCCGGCAGGCCGCTTGATTTTGCCTCAGGTGCAGACCATACGGGATGTGCTGGATAATGATGCGGTAAGCATCATTCTGAAAGAACGGGAAGTAGATACTTTTCTGAAGCAAACAGGTATCAGTCCCAAATTAGCTATAACCGACAGTCAGATGTTCACTAAGGCGGATTCTTCAGTGCCCCCGGATATTCCCCTTACCAGTTTCAGCATTGTATTGGCGCGTTTCAAAGGAGATTTTGAAAATTATTTAAAAGGTACCCCGAAAATTTCCGCTTTGAAAGACGGGGATCGCGTCTTATTGCTGGAATCCTGCACACATCATGTCTCCTGCGATGATATTGGCAGGATAAAAATACCCCGTTGGATATCCAATTTTACCGGCAAAAATCTGAACTTTGAAGTGGTAGCGGGGCTGAATGATCTTCCCAGAGAAATAGAAGAATATGCATTGGTGGTGCAATGCGGTGGTTGCATGATTACACGTAAGCAGCTGATAAATAGAGTTAGGTCTGCTGTAGAAGCGGGCGTTCCGGTTACCAATTATGGAATGGCGATAGCCTATGTTCAGGGAATTTACCACCGGGCTATAGCTCCTTTTGTGAGCCGGGATATTGAAACTTTGGATTACCTTTGATATTTGATATAAGAAGTGGGTTCCCTGTGCAAAGCATGGTTCTCCATATAATGTAATGTTTTTATGGTTCCACAATTTTCACCTGAAAAATATTCTCCCAGCGTTTCCCTGTAAGGAATAACCTTTGATTTTCCTTGTCATAGGCGATACCGTTCAGCACATTGTCTCTGTCATTTTTGTATTCGTCAGGAACCAGTTTGCTGCAGTCAATTTTTTCCAACACTTTGCCGGTTTCAGGATCAAAGCTGATGATATGGGATTCCTGCCAGATGTTGGCATAGACTTTGCCATTAATATATTCCAGTTCATTCAGGTCTTGAACTGGTCCCTGATGATCATATATTTTGATCCGCTCAATTTCACTAAAGTTGTCCGGATCAAGAAAATAGATGGTTGAGGTTCCGTCACTCATAATCAGTCTTTTCCCGTCAGTTGTTAAGCCCCAGCCTTGTGTAGGATATTTCACTTTATTGATCAATTCAAGATTTTCTTTATTATATACGAATCCGGTTTTTGAAGTCCAGGTAAGCTGGATGATTTTATCATTAAAAGGGGTAATACCTTCTCCGAAGAATTCATCGGGTAATGAATGGCTGTTGATTATTTCCCCGGTTTCCAGCGCTACCTTACGTAACGAAGATCTTCCTTTTTTCCCTGTACCCTCAAATAAAAAGCCGTCGTTATAGAAAAGGCCTTGTGTATAGGCATTGGGGTCGTGGGGATAGGTTTTTATGACATTAACCGTCAATTGTTTGGGTTTGATGTCGGATAGAAACTTGACGGATTGATAATGAGATTCATTTTTTCCGTTGCTCAGAAAGACTTCTATCTTAAAAGTGTTGTTTCCCACCGGCAGATTTGAGGTAGATACATTAATGGAGTCGTAGTTTCCGGTAATTGTATTTTGAAAATTTGAATTGGAGTATGTTTTTGCTGAATCAACACTGAGTGAGTCAGGAGAGGAAAGACTGAACTGAACCACGTCTCCGGTAACATAATTTTCCTTTTTGTTGGCGAGGTTGACACTGGCAACTTTCTCGTGTGTTTTTTCTTTGGTTTTCTTTGAAGCAGAACCATCTGTTTGATCTCCATTGCTGCCCTTTTTGTCGGAACATGAATGAACAGCCAAAAACGAAAGAAGCACTACAAAATATTTTATCATAAGGCTAATGCATTGAATTTTAAATTTATTCCAAGAATTCTTTTTAAGATAGAGTTTTTGGACTTACTTACTAATCCCAATTTTGTGTTATCTTTATATATTTCCGGATTCATCATTTTCCAGACTTCGCTCCAGCCGGGAAAACCTCCGAGATTTTTGTCGTCAATGTAAATGTCAGCAGCAATTTTACGACTGATCATTTCATTAAATTGTTCTTCCGGGTAATTTTTATTCACAGCATAAAATTCAACTCCGTTCTCCCTGCAAAAGTTCACAGCTTCTTCAAGTTTATTTTCTGAGCGGTAGGTCCACAGAATCAGAAGATGACCCTTTTTTTGCAGCTCTAAAAGGGTTTCAAAGGCAAACAGCTTGGGCTTTCCGATTTTAGGGTATTTATTCTCTACGATGGTGCCGTCGAAATCTACTGCTATTTTCATATACGCTTTGATTTTATGCAAAGATAATATCTTTATAAAAATTTCAGGATATTCAGTTCATTGGGAGGACTTATCATTTTGCTCATCGAATGCATACTTTAAGGAGAAAATGTTTGAATACAGGGCTATGGATTGATCTCCCAGATCAGTTAGTGAATAATCCAGGGAAATGTTTTTATACCTAAGGCCTACGCCGATGTTGGGTTGATAATTAAGCTTTTGATCTCCATCGATATCTTGAATTTTTTGAAAGTTGCCCACACCCAAACGGATATATACTATCCGGCCGTAATTGAATTCAGCTCCGAGTCGTGGATTTATACTGAATAAATCCGAGGTGATCAGCGAATGTCTTCTCCCATCGGATAAAACCTGTAGATTCAATTCAAACAAAGCTTCCATGTCTTTGCGGATAGGAAAAAGG
>JBKGZA010000004.1:0-53041 GCA_046545815.1 Bacteroidales bacterium | reverse complement strand
AAACAAATACTGCAGGTCCAGTCAGCCAAACATCTGTAAAACGGTTTTCTGCCGGTTTGAAGGTTACTTCAAGCCTGCCACCTCTGGCATTGATAGTGTATGAAGTTTTGTCAGTCTGGGAGCGGAGGTATGCACTGATGGCAGAAGCCACCGCACCGGTACCACAGGCCAGTGTCTCATTTTCAACGCCCCTTTCGTAGGTGCGGATGGCAATCTGATCCCCTTCTTCAAGGGACACAAAATTCACATTGACCCCTGTTTCGGAGAATTGGCTGTTATACCGGATCTTTCTTCCTTCTTCATAGACGTTCACCTGTTCCGGATCATCCACAAAACGGACATAATGGGGTGAGCCGGTATCCACAAAATAATGCTCCCCCAAAGTTTTGACCCGTTCAACATCCTGCATTTTAAGGGCGACCAAATTGTCATCCCTGATCACTGCCTCGTGAGGCCCGTCGGAGGCCAGGAAACGGGTTTTTTTGTCAATAAGGCCCTGGTCATAGGCGAAAGACACGATGCATCTTCCGCCGTTGCCGCACATGGTACTCTCATTCCCGTCGGAATTGAAATAGCGCATATAAAAATCCGCTTCTGCAGAAGTTTCCAGAAACATCAAACCATCGGCTCCGATGCCGAATCTTCTTCTGCACAATCGTTTTATGACATTTTTGTCAGGTGGAAAAACTCCCTGCCGGTTGTTGATGATGATGAAATCGTTCCCCGCACCGTGATATTTGTGGAAATGCTGCGTCATAGCCCCTGTTAATTTATGTTAAAGTTAAAAATTATATTGAACACAGGCATATATTTTGTTATCTTACTACCAAATTGTAATCGCGAATTTTAAAAACCATTTGTTATGAACATAAAAAAGCATATTGGAACTGGTGTAATAGCAATTTTAGCTGCATTGCTGACGGTAATTATCTATTCAGGCCTGGACAGCAGCAACGAGACGGAGAAACGATTTACTGCCGCCGAACGATTAAGCCGGAATGATACGAATGGTGTACATTTCGCCAACCTGCCGGCTGATTTCAAGGCAGAAAGTTTTAATTTTACTCTGGCAGCAGAGAATTCGATTCCTGCGGTAGTCCATGTTACAACACAATTTACGCGTGAACAACCGGTTAATCCTCTATACCGGTTTTTCTTCGATGACCGGGATCCACAACAGCGACAACGCCAAGTGGAAGGCTTTGGTTCAGGAGTCATCGTATCCTCTGATGGTTATATTGTAACGAACTACCATGTGGTGAAACAGTCGGATGAGCTGTCTGTTTCACTCCACGATGAAGAAGAATATGAAGCCGAAATTGTCGGAACGGATCCTCCTACTGATTTGGCTTTATTGAAGATCGATGCCGACGATCTGCCCCATCTTAAGTTTGGAAATTCTCAGGACATGAAACTGGGCGAATGGGTACTGGCTGTTGGTAACCCCTTTAATATCGGCACAACAGTAACCGCCGGTATTGTTAGTGCCAAAGGGCGCAGAACAGGAGTTTTAAGTCAACGCTCGGAGGAGAATCAATTGTCCATTGAATCGTACATTCAGACCGATGCCGCTGTCAATAAGGGCAACAGCGGTGGTGCACTGGTCAATATCGAAGGTGAGCTGATCGGTATCAACGCGGCCATTGCCTCACCTACAGGAACTTATGCCGGTTATTCGTTTGCCATTCCTTCTGAAATTGCCAGTAAGGTGATTCAGGATATTATGAAATACGGTGAAGTTCAACGGGCTGTATTGGGCGTTCAAATCCAGGAGGTCAATGGGGAGATTGCCCGAAAATATGATCTGGATAACCGTCAGGGAGCTTACATTGTTGGTGTCCAACGCGACGGTGCTGCTGACAGGGCAGATATAAAACCCGGTGATGTGGTGATCCGCATCGACGGCAAAGAAATTCGGGATGTGGCTGATTTGCAGTCCACGATCAACAACTACAGCCCGGGAGATGAAGTGACCGTTACCGTATTAAGAGATGGAGAAAGACAGCAGTTAGATGTTACGTTGCGTAGCAAACAAGGCAGCACGGAAGTCGTAACAGGACAGGAAGCCCTCGAAGAGCTGGGTGCGGAATTCAAAGACATAGATGCGCAGGAGAAACAAAGATCGGGCATATCTCACGGAGTACAGGTGGTTAGCATAGATGATGGCAAACTTAGTGAAGCAGGAATAAGAGAAGGATTTATCGTCATCTCCGTGAATGGCCAACCTGTTAAGAGCGTCAGTGATCTCAAGCAGGTATACAATGAGGCATCCGACGGCGCAAGGCTGGAATTTGAAGGTTTATACCCGGATGGCGATTATGTGTACGTTTATCAGGTTGAGAAATAACCTTGCAGCAGAATCAAACGATTTTTCAGTACCTTACCGGGCAAGTTTTGACAGAAAAAACAAGAATTTGATCGGTAAGGTACTTAATTACACAATACAGGCCGGACCATTGGAGTTTTACTAATAGTCCGGCCTTTTTACGGGCCTTGTGGTTTGCAGAAGATTTCTCTGGCAAAATTTATGGATATTGTATTAAAATGTTAAATTTGTTTAAAACAAGTATCCTGTTGAAATCCCTAAAATTTATGGCCAATGAGACAATTAAAGATCACCAGGTCAATCACAAACAGAGAAAGTCCTTCCGTAGACAAATACTTGCAGGAGATCGGCCGTGAATATCTTCTTAGTGTTGATGAAGAAGTTCATTTGGCTCAAAGAATCCGGCAAGGCGATCAGGCTGCTTTGGAAAAACTTACGCGTGCCAATTTGAGATTTGTGGTATCTGTTGCCAAGCAGTATCAGAATCAGGGCCTCAGCCTGCCCGATCTGATCAACGAAGGCAATATGGGTCTGATTAAGGCAGCCAAAAAGTTTGATGAGACCAAAGGATTCAAGTTCATCTCCTATGCAGTATGGTGGATTCGGCAGTCAATCCTCCAGGCACTTGCAGAACAGTCGAGGATTGTTCGTTTGCCGTTGAACCAGATCGGCTCGCTGAATAAGATCCAGAAGGAGCAGGCACGGCTTGAACAGAAGAAAGAAAGGGCACCTTCCGAGGAAGAATTGGGCGATAGCCTGAATATGTCCGGTAAGAAGGTGGCCGAAACGATGAAGGTCAGAGGCAAGCAGATGTCTGTGGAAGCCCCTCTTTGTGATGACGAGGACAATTCTCTTCTTGATGTCATGCCCAATGAAAATGCACCCAATACCGACAATCCGCTGATCAGGAAATCGCTTTACGATGAGGTGGAGAGAACGCTTTCCACGTTGACGGCAAGAGAAAAAGCCATCGTTAAACACTTTTTCGGTATTGGTGTTCCCGATTTGACATTGGAAGAAATAGGTAACAAGTTTGGTCTGACCCGTGAACGGGTACGCCAGATCAAGGAGAAAGCCATAAGAAAGCTTAGGCATCGCTCAAGAAGTAAGCTGCTTAAGGCTTATCTCGGTTGATTTATTGCCAATAATGGTTTGGTTAACTGAAAAAATCCCGGTGTGCAAATGCCGGGATTTTTTAACTGCAAAGGATAACAAAGTACCTCCCAAAGGCACACGAAGTAAAGAATGTTTATAAGAATCGATTTTTGAAACTTTTCCGTCAGCCTCTGGTTTATTGTTAGGATTTTGAATCTACCATTCTTCCGTCGTTATGCAACTAATGCGCCTGCGGAAACAACCGAATGACCATTCTTTCCTGCTACCTTTAGCTTTTGGAACAATCAAACTCCAGTCGAACTCTTTGTCAAACAATCAAACTCTTCACAACCGTATGACCGCATAATTAACCACTGAATGACAATCAATGTTCCCCTGCTACCTGTAGCACTTGTGATTGCCCACTGCCCTTTGCCAATTGCCAACTCAAACCCCCAAACATTTCATTTCTCAACCTTCTCCAGCCTCTCCTGCAGCTCGTACATCTCATCCCTCAACCGCGCAGCTTCCTTGAAATCGAGTTCGGAAGCCGCTTTTTCCATGGCTTTTTTATTCTTCTCGATGGCTTTTTCGAGGGCTTCTTTACTCATGTACTGTACCACGGGATCAGCAGCAGTGTCCAGCTTCTCCGGTTCGGTGTAGGCGCGTGGCTGGTATTGCCCGATCTTTTCTCTGTAGTCGGCCATGACCGACCGGGAAGCTTTTTTTATCTGCTGTGGGGTGATGTTGTTCTTTTCGTTGTAGGCCAGTTGTTTTTCTCTTCGTCGGTTCGTCTCGTCAATGGTTTGTTGCATTGAACGGGTGATCCGGTCGGCATACATGATGACCTTTCCTTCAAGGTGCCGTGCTGCCCTGCCTGCGGTTTGCGTGAGTGATACGGTTGAGCGCAGAAAGCCTTCCTTGTCGGCATCCAGTATGGCAACAAGCGATACTTCAGGCAGATCAAGGCCTTCACGCAGCAGATTCACACCGATCAGCACATCGAAGGTTCCGTTTCTCAGACCGTCCATGATCTCCACCCGCTCAAGCGTATCTATGTCCGAGTGGATGTATCTGCACTTGACATTGAAACGCGTCAGGTATTTGGTCAGCTCTTCCGCCATCCTTTTGGTCAGTGTGGTCACCAGTACGCGCTGGTCGTTTTGTGAACGCCGGCGTACCTCTTCCATCAGGTCGTCGATCTGGTTGAGTGTGGGGCGAACTTCAATCTCAGGATCCAGAAGGCCCGTGGGCCTGATGACCTGCTCAACAAACACACCGCCGCCCTTTTCCAGCTCATAGTTACCCGGTGTGGCACTGACAAAAACCACCTGGTTAAGTAGATTCTCGAACTCCCCGAATTTCAGGGGCCGGTTATCCACTGCTGCAGGAAGGCGGAAACCATATTCCACCAGCGTCTTCTTCCGCGAATAGTCACCCCCGAACATGGCATGGATCTGTGGGATGGTCACATGGCTTTCATCCACCACGATGATGAAGTCATCAGGAAAATAGTCGAGCAGGCAGAACGGTCTGGAGCCAGGCGAACGGCCGTCAAAGTAACGGCTGTAGTTTTCAATGCCCGGACAGTAACCCAACTCACGGATCATTTCCAGGTCATATTCCGTTCTTTGCTTGATGCGTTTGGCCTCCAGCTCCCTTCCCTGGTCTTTGAAATACTGTATCTGATACTGAAGATCAAGCTGTATCTGTTTGATGGCATGGTGCATCCGGTCTTTGGTGGTGACAAAGATATTGGCCGGGAAGATGGTGGCATGGTCCGCCTCTCCGAGGCTACTGTTGTTGTAAGGGTCGTATTTTTCGATCTCCTCAACCTCATCTCCCCAGAAGGTGACGCGGTAAGCATGATCGCTGTAAGCCAGGAACACATCTACTGTATCTCCGTTGACGCGGAAATGGCCGGGTTTGAACTCCAACTCGCTCCGTGAATATAAGCTGTCCACCAGCCGCCTGAGAAACTCATTCCGTCCTATTTCCTGTCCTGTCTCGATCTGAATGGTGTTCTTGTGGAAATCGTCCGGGTTACCAATGCCATACAGGCAGGAGACTGACGAGACGACAACCACATCCCTGCGCCCCGACAGAAGGGAGGAAGTGGCACTAAGCCTGAGTTTCTCTATCTCCTCGTTGATGGACAGGTCCTTCTCAATATAGGTATCGGTTACCGGAAGATAAGCTTCGGGCTGGTAATAATCGTAATAGGAGACGAAATATTCCACCGCATTTTCGGGAAAGAATTCCTTAAACTCCCCGTATAGCTGAGCTGCCAGTGTTTTGTTGTGGCTGAGTACCAATACGGGCTTGTTGACATTATGGATCATATTGGCAATGGTAAAGGTCTTGCCCGAGCCGGTAACCCCCATAAGTGTCTGAAACCGGTCACCCCTTTTTATGCCCTCGGTGAGTTGTTTTATAGCCTCCGGCTGATCTCCGGTTGGTTTGTATTTCGATGTAATTTTGTACTCCATAAGTGTTGTTTCTTAATTTTTAGATACGTACCCGAATGTTCCGTAAATGGCCAGATGATCGCTGTAACATCCAAAATAATCGTTGCCTCCGTAAGTGCGGTCAGGCACTTTTGTCCCGTTAGGTCGTACATACAAAACCCACGGCGGGTTGAAAATCTTTACCCCCTCTTCGGTGATGGTAAAGCCTCGCTCCCTCAATAAAGGGGAAGAGACGATGAAATTGTCCAGCATATACCATTCGCCGCGGTAATAATAAGTTCCCATTCCCTGGCTGTATTTTTTGCACATCAGATTGTGAAGGTCGCTTCCGCTTTCATCATCTTGCGGGCATCCGGCCTCCAGTACCTGTGACAGACTTTTGTAGTGGGGTTCGTCATTAAAATCCCTGGTAATAACGATGCGGGCATTCGTATTATGATCCAAAATGGAATCGGTATATCTTTTCAGCACCCTCGCGGAATAGACCCTTTTCTGACGGGTAGCTTCCCTTCCACCCGCCCTGGACTTCCAGTGGTTGATGAATACATGAAGGGTATCCTTTCCGGATGCAATACCTTTCACGTATAGTATGTCACGCACGCTTGACTCTCTGTCAAAGGGGAACAGTATGGGAATGGGCTGATGTTTTATATATTCGAATTCATCGGGTCTGTAAAGCATGGTCACATCTATGCCGCGGGGATCGGGACTGTCTTCATGCACCATTTTATAGTAGGTGTCGCTGAACCGTTCGGAGCGGATCAGATCAAGCAGCACCTGCCGGTTTTCTACTTCAGCCAGCCCGATAATTTCCGGGTTTTCACAGGGATCCAGAGAAGTAAACACCTTTCCCGTATGATCGATCTTTTCCCGGTATCTCCCGGGAGTCCACTTTTTATCACCGGAAGGCGTATAGGCATCATCATATGTGTTGGGATCGTTATAGGTGTCGAAAATATCCTCTAAATTGTAAAAAGCTACGGTGAAACGCCGGTCCGTATCATAGTCCGGCTGCTGACCGCGGGCAATAACCGGCAATATGAGGAAAAGCAGAATGCAATTCTTATTCATACCAACGAATTTTGGTGCTTAAACTAACAAAATCTCTTTTACTAAACCCAGTGTTTTGGTCAGATATTATTTTGGAGCGGGATTCGTTTGAATTATCCGGTTTGGCACTTGTAACATGCAGCGAAATTGGTTCTAAAAAGCAAGTTATATTTCATTCCTGTGCGAGTTATTTTACCTTAATGAAACTACCTTTTAACCCTTCATATTCAATCTTTATTCATATCTTTGCAGGTTAAAATAAAGGTATTTTATAAATTGATTCATTTTATCCGGTAGATAATGAAGGGCAAGAATCAACATAATAAGGGAAAGCAAAAAGATACTGCCTCAGATGAAACCATCAGGCTGAATAAATTCATTGCCAACAGTGGATTGTGTTCGCGGCGTGAAGCGGATGATCTCATTTGGTCCGGGAAGATTACGGTAAACAATCAAAAGGTGACGGAACTGGGGACCAAGATAAAGCCTACGGATGAGGTACGCTATAAGGGTAAGGTATTGCAGAATGAGCGCCCTGTTTATATATTGCTGAATAAACCCAAGGATTATGTTACCACCCTCAAGGATAAACATGCCCGGAGAACAGTTATGGATCTGGTAAAAAATGCATGTCCCCAAAGGGTATATCCGGTTGGAAGACTGGACAGAAATACTACGGGTGTATTGCTCCTGACCAATGACGGAGAGCTGGCCAAGCGCCTCACTCATCCACGTTATAAGAAGAAAAAAGTGTATCATGTGGTTCTGGACAAGCCGGTGGCAAAAAGTCACCTGGAGCAAATTGCAGAAGGGGTTGAGCTGGATGATGAGACCATAACTGCTGATGCCGTGAGTTATATAGATACTGAAGACAAAACCCAGATCGGGATCGAAATCCATTCAGGACAGAACCGGGTGGTGAGAAGGATTTTCGAAACCCTTGGATACCGGATAAAAAAGCTGGACCGTGTCTATTTTGCCGGACTGACAAAAAAGAACCTCAAACGGGGCAGGTGGAGATTTCTTACACAGAAGGAAATTAATAGACTGAAGATGAACGCATTTCAGTAATATGAACCAGATGATGTCATTCATGCTTCTTTCCAAATAAATATTCATGGTATGTGGAAATTTCTTCTCCTTACGCTTTTTTTCCAGCTTCATATTTCTTTTACCGGGAATGTTTCCTACGGTGAAGCTGATTTTTATCCCGGTGGCGGCACCAAACCGAATATGCAGCACGTTTGTCTGAATCCTGAAAGAGAGAAACCAGAATCAAAACATTCGATGTGGGGTTTTGAAGAAAAGAATGAATGTTTGGAAGAATTCCCCAATCGTAAACCGGTCAAAAGACGGATTCCGGAAAACAGAATTGCTCATCGCGCTATTGACACCCTTGATGAAAACGGCCATTTCGGTGCAAGGATGAATGCTTTTGAAACGCTTTCCTCCGGATATTATCCTTTTCGTTTTCTGAATATAGATCTCACAAAACTTTTGGATTATAATAAATACGAAGGTCTGAGGCTTGGTTTGGGTTTGATGACCAATGATTCGATTTCCGAACTGTTTTCTGTTGGCGGTTATTTTGGGTACGGTTTCCGTGACAGGGATTGGAAATACGGCGGGCGGCTGATGCTCAAGGTTCATGAAGAGACAGAAAGCCGGCTGGAGTTCAGTTATAGGGATGATGTTGCCGAATCGGGGGGGTATCGCTTTCTAAAAGAACAGTCCGTCCTTTCTCCGGCCATGTACAGGCAATATTTGGTCGAGAACATGGATAGGGTTAAGGAAAAGCAGATGAGCTATTCTCTGAAAGGATTGCGGTATTTGAGGTTAAAATTCTTTGTTCGTCACTCCCTTGTCAATCCTTTTACCGAATACCTGTTTATTAAGGATAATCAGATATATGGGGGCAATTTTTACATTACAGAATCCGGGTTAAAAGCCAGATTTGCCTGGAAAGAGGAATTTGCAGAAACACCCTGGGGAAAATTATCATTTGGAGCGGATTATCCGGTCGTTTACGCCAATTATACCAGAGGCATGAATGTGTTGAATGGCGATTTTGAATACAACAAGATTGAAGCTGCAGTGTCGTATGAGATGCCGGCCAAAAATCCCGGCAAGACCCGGATGCAATTGGTGGGAGGATTGGCCCGGGGTTCGGTGCCTGCCTTTAAGCTTTATTTCGGCCATGGCGCTTATGGAAGCCGTTTCAGCATTTACAGCGAGAACAGTTTTGCCACCATGAGGCTGTCTGAATTTTTGGCAGACCGATTTATTTCGGTGTATTTAAATCAGGATTTCGGCTCGTTGCTTTTCGGTGAGCGCGGCTTCAGTCCGCAAATACTGTGGTTGAATAACCTGGGCTGGGGGTGGCTTGACAATCCCTCCAGGCATCAGGGGATAGATACACAATCCTTTGATAAAGGGTATTTTGAAACCGGTTTGATGATAGAAGATCTCCTGGGAACCAATATTTTCAGTTACGGCTTAGGGGTGTTTTACCGGTATGGCCCTTATGCCTTTGATAATTTTTCAGACAATCTGGCCTGCAAAGTTTCCATAAAGTTCAATTTATAGAACATATCAGAATAAAGGTACACCATTGTTAGTATGGCGTTATTGGCCGTGGGGTATAGCTACCCTAAATCCCAGGTAACTTCCCGCTTTTTCGGGTGCCAGGTTAAAACGCTTTGAGGTGGATACTTCACTTGCCGGGGATCCCCAGTGGCCTCCCCTGTATGCTTTCGATGATTCGTTGTACCAGTTGAAGCACCATTCAGCAGCATTGCCGCTCATATCGTAGATATCATATGCGTTGGGTGCTTTTAAGCCCACTGTATGAAGCTGGCTATTGGAATTCCCCTTATACCAAGCTATTTCATCCAGAGAATAGTTTGTCCCTCCGTATGGATAATGGGGTTTGCTGGCATAATACCATTCTTTTTCAGTGGGGAGGCGTCCGCCCATCCATTGGCAGAAACTGTTGGCACCCCTCCAGGTGACATTGACAACCGGCAAGGATTCCCATCCGTTCCTGGTAGTAAAATGCTCTCCGTTATGGGTGATGCCTGTAGTACCGTTAAGGTAGATGTATTTAATTCCTTTATAGGAACCGGTTGAATCTACCCCAACGGCATTCATAAATTTTGTATATTGTAGGTTGGTGACTTCATATTTTGCTACATCCATAGAGTCAATCATAATCGTATCCTTATCCACCGTCATGGTGTCAGCGGAGAAAGAGACAAACTCCATGGAATGAGTGTTTCCGGGGTGCTCTTCAAGATTTACATTTATACTTGTTTCGATCTGCAGTGTATCATTTCCATCCCTGTTGTTGTCCTGTTTGATGTAATTGTCATAGTGATCCCTTACGGAAAAGTAATTCCAGTCCTTATCATCAGGGTTTTCGTCGGTAAACCATACGCGGGCAGAAAGCTGCTGTGTATTTCCTCCGGGTAAACTTTCCGTAGAAAAACAATGGCTGAAGCGGGATTTATGCCCTTCTTTTTTTATGATGGTTGAATCTCCGGCTGTTAAAGTGATCCTGTGCACTTTGTAACGCTGGTTGAAATGTTTGAGCTGTGCCGAGATTTTTATGGTTGTGCCCTGAATGATGTTTGTGTTGTTCTCAGGACTGGTGATGATTACTTCAGGCTTCAAGATTGTTTCCTCTTCCATTTCGCAGCTAGTCAGGATCAATGCTATAAATGCCGGTATAAAGAGACTTGCAGATGAAACCTTAATGGCTTTTCCCATAGTCAGATAATATTTAAGATGGTTAAATGTAAAAACCATATACGGTATTCTATAGTACCGGGTTACATCCGCCTCATTGCGACCGTTGGGATTGCGTTCTGCCAGTGCTTGTTTAGTGATTTGGGAAAGCAACAAAAAAATAAATGGCGCTTTTTATGGCACCATTTATTTTTTTGAGAGAAATATATGTTGGGAGCTAATTGCAGCAACTATTCAAAAAATGCCTTCATCTTTTCAAAAAATGTTTTATCCGTTTCATCAGGATTTGGTTTAAAATTGCCGGATTGTTCCAGAGATTCCAGCATTTTTTTCTCTTCTTTGTTCAGGTTCTTGGGAACCCATACATTGATGTTAACCAGCATATCTCCTTTACCGTAACCGTTTACCTCAGGGAGACCTTTGCCTCGCAGGCGCAGTATTTTTCCCGGTTGCGTTCCAGATTCCACTTTGATCTTAACTTTGCCGTCAAGTGTGGGGACTTCCACAGGTCCTCCCAATGCCGCAGTGGGGAAACTGACATAGAGTCCGTAGATCAGGTCATTGCCGTCCCGCGTAAAATAGGGATGCTCTTTTTCCTGTATCAGTACGATCAGGTCACCATTAATGCCTCCCCGCCGGGCGGCATTGCCTTTTCCGCTAACGGTCATCTGCATGCCTTCTGCTACACCTGCTGGTATCTCAACCGACACCACTTCACTGCCTTTCACGATGCCTTCGCCATGGCATTTGGTACATTTGTCAGTAAGAATCCTGCCTTCCCCACCGCATTGCGGACAGGATGACGTGGTTTGCATCTGACCCAGAAAGGTATTGGTAACCTGTGTTACCTGACCTGAACCTTTACAGGTGGGGCATGTATTGTAAGCTGAGGATGAACCACTTTCTGCACCCGTTCCGTTACAGATATCGCATTTTATATACTTGTTCAGCTTCAGCTTTTTATTCACTCCCTTAGCTATTTCCTCAAGGGTTAAAGCCACCTTCACACGAATATTCGAACCTTTGCTGGTGCGACGGCTTCTTCTCCTTCTGTTGCTGGTGGTTCCGCCGAACTCGCCGAAATCACTGAATCCGCCAAAACCACTAAATGCACTCCCAAATCCGCCGCCGCCAAAGATATCTCCGAACTGTTCAAAGATGTCTTCAATGGTCATACCACCGCCACCGAAGCCACTACTGCCACCTCCGGCACCGGCTCCGCCTTTGACTCCGGCATGACCGAACTGGTCATATCTTTTCCGTTTATCCGGGTTGCCCAATACTTCGTATGCTTCGGCTGCTTCCTTGAACTTCCGCTCCGCCTCTTTATCACCCGGATTTTTGTCCGGATGATGTTTGATTGCCATTTTGCGGTATGCTTTCTTGATCTCATCCTGTGAAGCATCACGCGAAACACCTAATATTTCATAATAATCTCTTTGAGCAGCCATAAAATCTCTTTCTTTTCCTTAATATTTAATTGACAACTTCTTTTTTATTTTTTTCTTTACGGATTGTAAATGTTAAGAATTTCTGGTATGACAGTCTGCTCTCTATTCTCCGACTACTACTCTGGCGAATCTTAATACTTTATCGTTCAAATAATATCCTTTCTGCACCACATCCACAACTTTGCCTTTCATGTCTTCACTTGGCGCAGGAATTTTCGAAATAGCTTCATGTTTGTCGGTATCGAATTCTTTGTCCTGGGCTTCAATTTCCTGAACTCCCTGTTGATTCAGAAATTCCTTGAATTTATTGTATATCAGATGAACACCGTCTTTAACGGCCTCTATGTCTCCGGCTTCATCAATTGACTGCAGGCCCCGCTCAAAATCATCCATAACAGGAAGCAAACCTTTGAGAATGTCTTCGCCTGCTGATTTTGTGAGTTCCATTTTTTCCTTAAGCGTTCTTTTTCTGTAGTTGTCGTATTCAGCAGTTAATCTGAGATACTTATCCTGCAGTTCTGCCAGTTTTTCTTTATCTGATTTTTCTTCTTTCTTTTTTTCCTCTTCTTTTACTTCCTGCTCCGCTTCAGCTTCCTGTTCCTGCTTTCCTTCTTCTTCCTGCTCTTTCCCTTTTTCTTTGGTTTTCCCTTTATCTTCCGCAGCCTTTTTTTCTTCTTTCTTTTTGGTTTTCTCTTTTTTCTTTGACTCCCCTTTCTGCTCATCTTGCTTCACCTCTTTTTCGCCAGTCTGGTCACCTTTATCCTGTGCGGTTTCAGCAGTCGTTTTGCCTGTGGCTGTGGTTTCTTCACCTTGCTTTTCCTCTTGCTGTTGTTGGGTCTGTTCCTGTGTTTCTTCTGTATTAATTTGTTCCTGGTTTTTCTTTTCTTCCGGGATCATGTTCTTTTTTTTTGTCATATTTCTTTCCTTTTTATAATATCCACACACAACCTGAATCAATTATTCCATGTCTCCGTGTTCAAATAATTTGCCAAAATATGGTATTGCGACAAATTGACACTAAGCAGCCGATAAATAAATGAAATTGTGGCAAGTGTTTTCTATTTCGTCCTCTGAATGTCAGCTCCTATCTGATTCAGCCGCGCATCAATATTTTCATATCCCCTGTCGATTTGTTCGATATTATGAATGGTGCTGGTACCTTCCGCATAGAGGCCTGCTATGAGCAGAGCAATACCGGCCCTGATATCCGGTGAAGTCATTTTTGTAGGACGCAGTCTAATCTGATGGTCCTGTCCGATGACTGTTGCCCTATGCGGGTCGCAGAGAATGATCTGGGCACCCATATCGATAATTTTATCTACAAAGAAGAGCCTGCTTTCGAACATTTTCTGGTGGATCAAAACACTTCCCCTGGCCTGGGTAGAGATGACCAGCATAACGCTCAGCAGGTCGGGTGTCAGGCCCGGCCATGGGGCATCTGCGATGGTCATAATGGAGCCGTCAATGAATGTTTCAATTTCATAATGCTCATGTTTGGGAATGAAAATGTCATCTCCCTTTTTTTGTACCTCTATGCCAAGTCTTCTGAAGGAAGACGGTATGATACCCAGATGGGCATAGGATACATCTTTGATGGTTATTTCCGATTGCGTCATGGCAGCTATACCGATCAAACTGCCCACTTCTATCATATCGGGCAGGATCTGGTGTGAGCACCCATGAAGTTCTTGTACACCTTTAATGATGATCAGATTTGAACCTATCCCGGAGATGGAAGCTCCCATGTGGTTGAGCATGTGACAGAGTTGTTGCACATAGGGCTCGCATGCTGCATTATAAATGGTAGTGGTGCCTTCCGCCATGGAAGCGGCCATAATGATGTTGGCGGTGCCCGTCACCGAAGCCTCCTCAAGCAACATATAACTGCCCTTTAACCGGCCTCCCTCTATAGTATAAAAATTGCTCTGGTGGTTGTATACGAATTTGGCGCCAAGATTTTCGAATCCCTGAAAATGTACATCCAGACGCCTTCTTCCTATTTTATCCCCCCCGGGTTTGGGGATGTATCCTTTACCAAACCGGGCAAGTAAAGGCCCCATGATCATAACCGAACCTCTTAGCCCTTCAGCCTTTTCCACAAATTCGGGAGTTTTCAGATAGTCCAGATTGATGTTTTCTGCCTGGAAGCTGTAGGCAGATCCGGATTCTCTGGTAACTTTAACTCCCAAATACCTTATCAGATCCAGGAGTTTATTTACATCTCTGATGTTGGGTATGTTGTGTATGGTTATTTTTTCAGGGGTAAGAAGGGTTGCGCAGATTACCTGGAGAGCTTCATTTTTCGCACCCTGTGGATGTATATCTCCCTTCAGGGTCTTGCCTCCCCTGATTATAAATGAACCCATAAATCAATGGGATTTTTGGTGATTGTTATTGTTGCTTTTTCCCTTTTTGGTGTTCCGTTTCTTTTTGAGTTTGCTGACAATTTCCTTGGCTTCAGACAGTTTGACTTTTTCACGGTCCACCTTAATTTTTCCTCCTGAAAGCTCCTCTATGTTCTTGAATATTTGTTCATCGCTAACCGAGTCCTTGTTCCAGGTGATGTAATTTTTTTTCATCTGATTGCCTATGGTCTGAATCAAGGCATTTTTTTCTTCGCCTTCCTCAAATTCTGAAGCTTTCTCAATCAGCTTTTCAATGACTTTTCCGTAGTGTTTGTATTTAATTTCTTTATTGTTATAGGGCACAGGATCCGGATCACTTTTGAGGGTTTCCTTTGGAGGAGGATCATAAGGAGAGTCAATATCCAAATCATATTCAGACATGATCTGAAGATGATCCCACAGTTTATGTTTGAAATCCGCTATATCCCTGAAGTGTGGATACATGTTTCCCATTATTTCAATAATGGACTGGGCCATCCTGTTCCGCTCCTCCTTGTCTTTGATGGTCTTGCAATACTCTACCAGCTTCTGGATATTTCTCCCATATTCCGGTAAGATCAGTTGTTTTTTGCTTGTATTATACTCCATTTCAGATATGATTAAATTTGTACAAAATTAGTTGTTTTTGAACCGATAGCAAATTATCAGGAAATTATTTTTAGTTTGGCAAATTTTAGAAGGAGCTGTTTTTGGCCATGTTCATTAAAGAATATGGTGGCCTTTGTATTTGGAGGCTCGCCTTCAATATTGAGGATTTTTCCTCTGCCGAAGCGGTCATGCTCAACCTTCATCCCCACCTGAAACTCCCCTTTATAAGGTTCTTTGGAATGCCCGCCCTTTGGTCTGTTTCCGATTTTTTTCAGTTTAGAGCTTTTATCTGCTGAATTGGGGGAAGAAGAAAAAACTTCTCCTGATTTAAATGTCTTATTTTCTGGCTCTGCGTTTTCATCCGATTCATACTCGGGAAAAATCATATACCTGGAATCGATGTCATAAATGAACCTGCTTGGACGCGTTTTATTTGATTCACCCCATTTATAACGGTTATTTGCATAACTTATTATGGCTCTCTCCTCTGCTCTGGTCAGGGCAACATAAAAGAGCCTTCTTTCCTCTTCCAGTTCGCTGTCACTGTTCATCGACATCCTGGAGGGGAATAGACCCTCTTCGATACCTGCCAGGTAAACATTTTTAAATTCCAGCCCCTTTGCCGAATGCATCGTCATGATCGTAATTTTGTTCATGTCTTCTTCATCTTCATTGTCGGCATTGGTCATCAGTGAAACATTTTGTATGTATTCCTCAATGGTTGGTAATTCATCTCCCTGGTAATGTTCAGTGAAATCCTTAATACCATTTAGTATTTCCTGTACGTTTTCAAATCGGCTTTGTTCCTGGATGGTCACAAAATTTTTCAGTTCATTGATAATTCCCGATTTTTCAGCAATTGTAAGGGCAGCCTGGTAAGCATCTTTTTCTACGGCCAGTTTACTGAATTCTTTAATCATGGCGGAGAACTTTTTGATTTTTCCGGCCGTATTTTTGTTAATGTCTATAGGAAGGCTTTCTATGTCATCTAATACTTCCCATATATTCAGGCTATGCTCGTTGGCGTAGTTCTGAATCTTTCCCAACGTAGTTTTGCCGATACCACGGGCCGGGTAATTGATGATTCTCAACAGGGCTTCATCATCCTTAAAGTTAATGCTTAATCTCAAATAGGCAAGTATGTCCTTGATTTCCTTTCGCTGATAAAAAGACAATCCCCCGTATACTTTGTAAGGGAGGTTAAATTTTCTAAATGCCTCCTCAAAGTTCCTCGATTGGGCATTTGTCCTGTAAAGAACGGCAAAATCCTGATAATTGTATCCTTCGGAATTGATCTTATCGCTGATGGATCTGGCAATGTTATGGGCTTCCTCTGTATCGGTAAAAGATTCCATAACATCAATCTTATCGCCCTCATGTTGTTCAGAGAATACATTTTTGTGAATCTGGTTTTCATTCTTCCGTATCATGCTGTTGGCAGCATCCACAATAGTCTGTGTAGAACGGTAGTTTTGTTCCAGCTTAAACAACCGGGCATCCTGAAAATCTTTCTGAAAGTTCAGTATATTTTCAATTTTTGCGCCTCTGAACGAATAAATGCTTTGGGCGTCATCGCCTACTGCGCAAAGGTTCCTGTGTTTCTGAGAAAGTTTCTTGACGATCAGGTACTGGGCAAAATTGGTGTCCTGGTATTCATCTACCAGGATGTAATGGAATTTGTCCTGATATTTTTCCAGTATATCCGGATGATCTCTGAGCAGGATATTGGTATTGATCAGCAGATCGTCGAAATCCATGGCATCGGCTTTCCGGCATCTGGAGGAGTAGATGCGATAGATATCTGCAATACGCGGTTTTCGGGAGTTTTCATCCTGCTGAGTGATCTGGGGATTGTTGGCGTATGACTGGCTGGTGATTAGGTTGTTTTTGGCTTTGGATATCCGGCCGAGCACCTGGTTGGGTTTATAAACCTTTTCATCCAGGCTCAGTTCCCGGATGATCTTTCTGATCAAATTCTTCGAATCTACGTTATCGTAAATGGTGTAGTTTTTAGAATAACCGGTAGCCTTTGATTCCAGTCTGAGAATCCTGGAAAACACGGAATGGAAGGTTCCCATCCATAACTTATGTGCAGATTCTTCATCCACCATTTCCGCTATTCTTTCCTTCATCTCGGTTGCAGCCTTATTGGTAAAGGTGAGTGCAAGGATGTTCCAGGGTTTCACCCCCTGCTTTAGTAAGTAGGCTATACGGTAGGTCAATACCCTTGTCTTTCCCGAACCGGCTCCTGCTATAACCAGCGAGGGTCCCTGATAATTTTTAACAGCTTCTTTCTGGGCTTTATTGAGTTGCTTTAGAAAGTCTTCCAATTGTTATACAATTTTTTCAAATTCAGTAAAAAATGCAAAATTAATTCCATTCTGCCAACACTCCAAAAATAAAAATATGCATTGGCAGTTTATATAATTAATATGAAGCACTTTTCAACAAAATTTTTAATATTGTGGGTTGAATGGTTTAAATTTTAATGATGCGCAGTAAAATACTTTTCCGTCTGATCTGTTTGTTGTTGTTATTGGTTTCCTCTGTTTCATATTCCCAATTGTACGATTTTCAAGGCAGTGCCGATGCCCGGAGGTCTACGGGCTATGGTGAGGACACCATTCTTGTTTTTTTTTCCGGCAATGAGCGGAAAGTGCTGGCCGCTTCACATACTACCACAGATACTTCAGATTTTTTATGGAAAAGGTTCAACAGGGAGGATCAGGCATTTGACTCGCTTTTTGTACATAGTGATACTACATTATCCAGGGTTTCGCTGGATTCCCTTTATTCCCGCAATGAGCTCAGGCATGCTTCTGAAGGCTTAAGGGTGGAAATTTTAAGTGATGAGGATAGCCTTGAAATATTCAATGCGTGGGTGATCATGGATACCATCCCGGATTACGGTGAAATAAGAATAGAGCAGAACGATTGCAACACCATGTGGTTCTCTGTGGAGAAATTTGAACTGAAGGATTATAAGTATTACACGCTTTCTGATGACCCATATGATTCTATGTATGTTTACAACAACCGCAATGTAAAATGGGAATCCACTGAAGATGTAGATATTTACAGTCCGAACACCCTTTACTCCGGATATGAAGACCGTTTTATCGGAAAAATTGGGAATCCTCCCATCGTACCTTATAAAGACTCCGATTATACCCTTACGGTGAGCAATGTTTTTGGAAATGAACGTTCAGCAACTATTGAGGATGTTAAGGCCAAGGCAGTGAAAGCGGATTTTGAAGTAAAAAAGATGCTGGATGACGGCTCTGTGGTGGAGTATAATGAACGGGAAGTGAATGAAGCTTTGTTGGATGTCACTTTTGACAACAATTCCAAAAATGCCTCGGATTATGATTGGGTGGGATTCAATGATTCACTGAATATTCTCCAGGGAAGGGACAGCATACTTTGGACAAGCGAAGAAGAGGTTCCCCTTGAAACCGAGGTTGAATCATATACTCCGGGGAAATATCCGGTACGGCTCACCGTGAGCAATGAATATGCGTGTTATGACAGTACTACTTATTATCATATCC
Organism: Bacteroidales bacterium; assembly: GCA_046545815.1. GTDB lineage: Bacteria > Bacteroidota > Bacteroidia > Bacteroidales > UBA12077 > JAGXLC01. Next base: position 34,360 of record JBKGZA010000004.1, on the reverse strand, counting down.
AGGTGGATTCCTCGAGGATTGATACTGCCAATATACCCAATGTGTTTACTCCGGATAACAATGGTATAAACGATTATTTCGTTCTGCCAAAGAAAAGCAATGTAAGCGGTGGAAGGCGGGGAGTCGTTTCAATGCAATGGATAGAAGTTTCTGTCTTTAACCGCTCGGGTGAACTGGTATACCGTTATGATGGCAATCCTGATGACTGGCAGGGTTGGGACGGTAAAGTAAGGAACAGTAACCGGGATGCAGCGGAAGGGGTTTATATCTATGTAATTAAGGGAAGGGGATATGATGGTGTCATGCATGAGGACAGACAATACACGGGATTCCTTTATCTTTTCAGGGAAAATTAAAGTGATTGATATTGCGTTTTGAAATAAAAAACCCCGAAATGTTACATTCCGGAGTTTTTTAGTAACTTACCGGTCAAATTTTTGCTTTTTTTGGCAAAACTTGCCCGGTAAGGTGTTTATGGTGTAGTGGTTAGCCTTTATCCTCTTCTTTCTGTGCCTCAAAATCTTTGATGAGTTTTTCCTGGATTTCAGGAGGAACTTGCTGATATTCCGAGAATTTCATGGTATATGTAGCTCGTCCGCCGGTCAAGGAGCCCAGTGAAGTGCTGTATTTGTGCATTTCAGATAGAGGCACTTTGGCTTTGATTTTTTCATACCCTCTTTCACTGTCCATTCCTTCCACCATAGCTCTTCTTCCCTGCAGGTCACTCATCACATCACCCATTCTCTCGCTTGGCACGAGTACTTCAATCCGGTAGATGGGTTCCATGATTTTGGGGTTGGCAGACTTAAAGGCTTTTTCAAATGCAGTCCGACCTGCGGTTTTAAATGATATCTCATTGGAATCCACCGGATGCATTTTCCCGTCATATACAGCTACCCTAATGTCACGGGCATAGGAACCGGTAAGGGGTCCGTTCTCCATTTTTTCCATGATTCCCTTCAGTATGGCAGGCATGAATTTGGCATCGATGGCACCCCCTACAATACAGTTATAGAAGATCAGCTTTCCGCCCCATTCGAGTTCGTGTTCCTGCTTATCCCGGATATTAAGGGAGATGTCCATGCCGTTTGTTTTATAATTTTTGGGATCAGGAGCATCTTCCTTATGGGGTTCTATAACCAGATAGACTTCACCGAATTGCCCGGCACCACCTGATTGCTTCTTGTGTCGGTGACTTGCCTGGGCCACTTTGGTGATGGTTTCCCGGTAAGGTATTTTTGGGGGTATGAATTCCGTTTCAATCTTTGCTATATTGTCCAGGTGCCATTTCAGTATATTCAGTTGGTGCTCGCCCTGGCCATGAAGGATGATCTGCTTGAGCTCTTTGGAATATTCCACCTGGATGGTGGGATCGATCTGTTGCATCCTGTTCAGTTCTTCTCCCAGTTTTTCTTCGTCGGATTCATTCAATACCCTGATGGCTGTACGGTATTTGGGTTCGGGGAATTCAAGGGAGGGGAACTGATATTTGACTTTTGGCTGGTTGAGTGTATGGTTGAGGCGGGTGTCCCTTAGTTTTACCGCAGCTCCGATGTCGCCTGCTTCCAGTTTGCTCACTTTTTCCCGGTGCTTACCTGCCGTAACATAAATCTGGGAGAACCGTTCCTTGCTTTGGGTAGTGGCATTGATCAGATCCATGCCTTCTTCAAGGGTCCCCGACATGACTTTAAAATAGTTGATATCGCCGATATGCGCTTCATTGAATGTTTTGAAGAAAAACAGTGAAACAGGCCCTTGAGGGTCAAATTTAACTTCTGTTCCGTCCTGCGTTTTTGGGGTTTCTCTTTCTGTGGGTGAAGGGCAGGAATTGATGATGAATTCCATAAGCCGCTGTACGCCTATACCCCTTCCGGCTGCCGTACAAAATATTGGGAACATGCCACGCTGCGCCAACCCTTGCTTTATGCCTTTCATCATCTCTTCCTCGCTGAGGGTTTCTTTTTCAAAGAAAGCTTCCATTAAGCTTTCATCATTTTCTGCTGCGGCTTCAACCAATTCATTGCGGTATTCCTCTGCCTGGTCCTTTTGATCATCCGGTATTTCATGCGCCTCGGTAACCTGCTTGTCCGGATTGTACTGATACATCTTCATCTTGACAACATCTATGATGGAGTCGAAGCTCAGTCCTGCATTAACAGGATACTGAATCACAACGGCGTTATTCCCGAAATTTTGCCTGATATTTTCAAGTGTTTTTTCAAAATTGGCTTTTTCATGATCGAGATGGTTTATCACAAACACAAAAGGCATATTATGGTATTCACAGTATCTGCTATGGATTTCTGTGCCCACTTCCATCCCGTTCTGTGCATTAATTACCATCATTCCCGAGTCGGCAGCATTAAAACCGGCAACTACCTGACCGATGAATTCATCTCCTCCCGGAGCGTCCAGGATGTTGATTTTGTGATCATTAAACTCCGTGTAAAGTGTGGAAGAATAAACGGAGTTGAGGTTTTCCTGTTCTACCTGGTTATAGTCGGAAACTGTGTTTTTACCCTGGATGGTTCCTTTCCGGTGAGTGATACCGCCTTCGTAAAGCATGTCTTCGCTCAGGGTTGTTTTACCGCTGCCTGCATTTCCCAGTAAAACAATATTTCTGATTTGATTGGTGTGATAGATTTTCATAGTTCGTTATTGTGTTTTATTTGACTGTGATTATAATGGATGTTTCTGATTAACAACTTGTTTTCCATGTATTTGTAACACAAAGAGTCAAAATTAGTAAAATTTTATAAACAATCAAGCTTTATAAATAGTAGCTTTTATATAAAATTTTTAATTCATATTTTAGTTTCTCGAAAGAAACTCTTAATTTTGCACTTTCCATGAAGAGAGGTGTATTGAAGAGAAGGTGTGGCAAGTGCCGGAGAATTTGACCTTTAATTTCGTAATGTACGCATAGAGCGCAAACGAGGGCATTGGGATCAGATAAAGTGCGGGGAGAGGTTTGGCAAATATGATATACGGTGGATGTAGCTCAGTTGGTTAGAGCGCTGGATTGTGGTTCCAGAGGGCGTGGGTTCGAGTCCCATCTTCCACCCTTAAAATTTGAAGACTCCGGTGTAAAGTAACTGCCGGAGTTTTTTATTTCTTACAATAAGCCTGGCCGCATCTGAATATATACTAAGATTTCTGACATTTCAAAGACTGGCCTTATGAAGCGCACATTTTATTTGATAACCATTGTAGCTGAAGTGCCAATGTTCTCATTAATTTTCGCCGGATGTCAGAGTATTCCACAACCAAACCCCAGGAAGCGGATTTTATTGTCAAGTTATCCGTAATAAGAAGTACCTTCAGAATTCTGTTTAACCGTAGCTTAGGAACTTTTCAGCTGAGTGAATCGTGAGTTTAAAAAAGGGAGCCCGATATGGTTTGTTATTGATGTTCAAAATAATTAACCATACGGGTGATGTATGTCCTTTCATTCATCATACGAAAACATGGTTTCACATAAAAAAAACATCAGTTCATAAAAACCATTAATATAATCTTACCGATGCTTTGTATGTTTTTATTTCTTTGTCTAAATGAAATGAACGCCCCACTTGTTAGTATGGGATTTCTGATCTGTGAGGACAACCATTGGAAATCCAAACTAACAGTATATTATGAGATGCCTATTTTTACTTTTAATTTTTGCAGTTGTTGTTAACAGTGCAACTGCAGAAAAACCTCCCTCCACTTACATGGGATTAAAGACAAAGTGCAAGAATATGTCTGTAAAGGAGAAGAAAGTGGCTTACATCCAGAAGCAGCTGGTTGCGGGGGTTGTGACTGGAGCTGCTATTTTTGCGATGAATGAGTATTTCATTTGGACTCAAAATGAGGCTTTCCATAACGTGATGCCTTATGTAGCAATGGCTTACACCCTGTATCAGACCACTAACATCCTGGTTGGCAGATCGACAGGAAAAAAATGGGATGTTTCGGGTGATGAAGGAGGTTTTGTTATCTATTTGTTCTAAACCTTGTTTTTTGTTTAGAGCCGTATAACACTACTGATTTTTCTTCCCGCGTCAAGAAGCCGTATGAGTTTGTTTTAACTCAGTCTTTCTACGCTCATATAATAATATACTCCCCGGTCTCTGAGATAATTCATGATAAACGGAAAACATTCTTTTTCTTTTCCAATGATTTCAGGCGGATAGACCCCTTTGGACTGAAACTGCCCTTTGTCGAGCAGATTGATGACGGCTGTTGCAGCAAAGCCGGTAGTTCTTGCCATGGAGCTCAGCCCCGTTTTTTTATCATATTCATCATACATATCGTATATGAATCTGGTACGTTCATTATTTGTCTTTCCTTCCATGATCACCCGCATTAAAGTGAATTCTTCTTCTCCGGGTTCCAGTTCCCACTCTTTTATCAGTATTTGACTGGTTACATCGACTGGCTTCACTGCCAGGTCGCCTACATGAACTGTTTTCTTGCTAAGGAAGCCCGACTGTTTAAGGGCTTCCATCATGCGAATATGACCGGGATAACGAAGGGTTCTTTCCTTCATGTGGGGAATGTGGCTCATGGTGTGCAATAATGAACGAAGCCCGTCAGTGTTAAAAGCTTCAAGATGCCCTATATTTCTGAAGTATACCATTTCTGCGTCGCTCATGGCTGGTTTGGTGACAAGATTCCCGTACTCTTTTACCCTGGCCGGACGGAAATATTCCTCCAGCACATCCATTGGAGAAAAAGGAGCTTTATATTCGAAAGGAAACTTTCGTTCTTTGGGCAGGCCACCTACCATGTACTCGAAATGTTCTACCTCCATCTCATGGCTGTGAAAGCCAAGGATGATATTCGGCATACCTGGCGCAACTCCACAATCGGCAATGGCAGTAACATTATTTTGTCTGGCTTTTTCATCAAGCTCCATAAAATCTTCGGGCATGAATGAAATGTCGACCACATTTTTCCCGCTTTCAATAACCGCCTTTAGCGTATTGTAACCCATAAATCCGGGTACGGATGAGACCACAAAATCGGTATCAGCCACCACCTCTTTGATGTTTTGAGGATTATTTAAATACTTGTTTATGGTTTTTACACCATATTGCTTGCTGCAATAATCTAATGCCTTTTCCTCCACATCAACAGCGGTCACTTCATATTTGTCCGAAAGGTCATGAATGATCGCTTTTCCAATCATTCCTGCTCCCAGTACAATTATTTTCTTTTTCATAGGAAACCAGTTTTTATCGCTTCAGGATGTGTGAAACAGTTTTTCATTTCCTGTGATTGGACTACCATAAATTAAACCAGCAATGGTAATGAGTTTATAAAATTTGTTCCCCATAAAGTTAATAAATTTTAATATATCTTCGTAAATAAAATGACAATATATATAAATTTTAAGCGTATAGCATTTTTTATTATACTTGTTCCGTAAAAAACCAGCGATTATGAAACGATATGAGCCCCGGATGCACACGGCCGAACACATTCTGAACCAGACAATGATCCGTATGTTTGGCTGCGACCGTTCTTTTTCAATGCATCTGGAAAAGAAGAAGAGCAAGTGCGATTATTATTTCAGCAGGCCACTTACTGAAAATGAAAAGGATCAGATTCAGGAAAAAGTCAACCGGATGATTCATCTGGGATTACCGGTTACTGAAAAAAATGTCGATATGTCTGAGGCAGGGCATCTTTATGATATATCCAAACTTCCCGAACAAGACCTCCATTCGGTGCGTATTGTCAATGTAGGAGATTACGATTCCTGCCCTTGTATTGGAGAGCATGTGTCCAATACATCCGAGATTGGAGAATTTCGGATAACCACTACCAGTTTTGAGAATGGGGTACTCCGGATTCGCTTTAAGCTGAACCGGAATAAATGAAAATCCAAAAATCCGGGAAACCTGTTCATTAAAATTTGAAATAAATAAATGGTTGTATGGCTGCGGATTTTACCTGGTATATGATGAATACCAGCAATATTATGGCCAGTATCTTAACCAACAATGGGGTTTGGATGAACCATCCTCTGTAACGCTCTTTAAAGTTGGCAGGTAGCCAATGTAGTATAAAACCTATGGCAATCACTCCGAATATCTCCTGATATGAAGCAACCATTTGGGGGATCAACTCAGCTTCGAAATGGTAGAGTATCTGATTGATCATCTGTTTTGCCTTGCGCATACTCTGAGACCTGAAAAATATCCAGGCTGTCGTTACGACATGGAATGTAAGGAATACGGAAAAAAATCTGCTTGTACGGGAGCCGCCGTAAATTGGATTGTAATGAGGATTAATTTTTTTCATAAGCGCAATCCATAATTTATGAATCACCAGGGCAGCACCGTGAATCCCGCCCCATATAATGAACTTGAGGTGAGCTCCATGCCATAATCCACCCAATAGCATTGTGATCATAATATTGATGTGGCGACGAAGTTTGCCCTTCTTATTGCCGCCCAGAGGAATGTATAGATAGTCACGCAACCAGGAAGACAGCGAGATATGCCATCTTCGCCAGAAATCAGTTACATTAACCGCCTTATAGGGGGAGTTGAAATTTACGGGTAGCCGAAAGCCCATGAGAAGGGCAACACCAATGGCAATATCGGTATAACCGGAGAAATCACAATATATCTGAAGTGAATAGCCATATACGGCCATGGCATTTTCAAACCCGGAATAGGAGAGTGGGGCCTCAAATACCCTGTCCACATAGTTGATCGATATATAGTCAGATATCAGCATCTTTTTCATCAGTCCTGTCATTATCAGAAAGAGTGCGTGTGAGAACGCTCTTTTGGTGAGCCTGAACTTCTGGTAAAGCTGGGGTACGAATTCTGCCGCTCTGACGATGGGACCGGCAACAAGTTGAGGAAAAAATGATACATAGAAGCCGAAATCAATGATGTTGTTCACCGGTTTAATCTTTTTTCTATATATATCCACAGTATAACTGATGGTTTGGAATGTGTAGAAAGATATTCCAACAGGGAGGATGATGGAATCTACATCAAAATTTGTTTCTGCCATTTGATTCGAGAATTGGGCCAGCAGGTTTACTACCTCGTAGTTAGTGTCGAACGCACGGTTCACCATATCGACAAAAAAATAGCTGTATTTAAAGTAGGAGAGTACGCCCAGATTAATGATCACGCTGATTGTAACGAACAGCTTTTTTTTTATCCTGCTGGTTGACCGGTGAATAAGATGTCCCAGGGTGTAGTCAGCGATCGTTGAAAATATCAGCAGGGAAAAAAAATACCCGCTCGACTGGTAGTAAAAGAACAGGCTCATTAAAAACAGGTAGGCATTGCGAATAGCCCGTCTGCGGTACAGGATACTGTAAAATCCCATTAGTAATGTGAAGAAGGCCCAGAAATAAAGCCTTGTGAAAAGCATGGGCTTTTCTTCGGAATAGATCAGTATTTCTTGCAGATACTCCACGGATCAGTCTTATGGTTTTAAGGAATCCCGGTTAAAATGGGCAGAGAAATTTTTGAGAAAAGCATCAAAGAAGCGGGTTGCCTTAAGTTGGTACCCCGCTTTGCTCAGATGAATTTTGTCACTGGCGGTAAGGTTATTTTTGCTCCACAGGTTGATGGCATCAGCATCTCCCATGATGTTGCAGAAATTCCAATATCCGCAATTGTATTCGTTGGCTGCCCGTATAATTTGGTCTCTTACCATTGCATTGTCCGGGTTTTTAAACTTCTTTTTTCTGAAAGAATGACCGGGTGTGGTAAGCAATATCCATGCATGGTTGGTGTTTTTTTGAATTCTGGTAATCAGCTTGGTGAGATTTCTGTAAAAATTCTCTGCGCTAAATTGCCTGTTGTAAGATTCATTGGTCCCGTGAGAAATGATTACCCAGTCTGGCTGAAGCTTTTTTATTTTTCTCATCTGCTGTCATTTTTGAAGTTTGTGGACGGTTTCTCCTGCTTGTCTTTTATATATTTTTGATAGTCACGCATAAGTGCTTTATAAAACATTTTGGAGATCACCACGGACCCTTCGTATGTAAAATGGGTAAAATCTTTCCTGCCCAGCGGCGGATCAGCAAACACCCAACTGGGCATAGAATTCTTACCCCCCATGGCCCTGTAAGTGTCCCAGAATGCGCATCCGGCACGAAACGCTGCATTTTTTTGGGCATCTCTTATTTTCGGAATGTTGGGATATGATTCATACTGTCCTCCCTCTTTTCTGGACATGTCAGAAACGCCCATTACAATGACTGCCAAATCCCGGTTGAATGACTTAAACATCCTGAGCTCTTTGTAGAGTCTTTCTTCATAAAACTGATAGCTATCCCGTATCACCGGAACGAGGTTTACCCCAAAATGGAGAATCACGAGCTTTACATTTAGCTTATTGAGCATGGTTTTGAAAAAGACAGTATCGGACTTTGTAAAGTCTGTTCCATTGCTGCCTCTTAGCGGAATGTTATCCACTGCAATTCCTTTTTCGCTTTCCAGTGATATGCCGTATATATCAGGGCTGTGGTTTCCCTGGAATTCTATGGTAAATTCCTCAACGGATTTTGGTATTTCCCATTTGATTTCTTTTAAAGATTTTGAAGGAGGTTTCATATCGGCATCTGTTGTTTCTCCTCCATAGGTCATTTTTGTTATAAAAGGTTCTTCATTATAACCATAAAACATTCTACACCTGGTATATTCAGAGGCTAAATTAAATGCAATGGGGGAAGACCGGATATTGAGCCGGGCCTGGTGCACTTCATCCTGATGATGACTGTAATAGGGAGAAAATCTTGAAAATGACATAAGGACTCCGAATCGTTTATGTCTGAAATTTTCCTGATCCATATCCTGGATCGTGAACCTCTTCCAGTTTCCTGACATTGAATGCTTAAGCGAAATATTCGTTTTATGGGGCAATACCACTGGGAACAGCCCTATACCGGCGCCACCGAATTTCTTTTGTAGCTGGTTTCTGAGGTAAGAAGATATCCGGTCCCCTTCGATCTGCGAATCTCCATAATGCAATATCCGGATGAGTTTTTCGCTGTGCTGCAGCTTTTGCAGGGAATGGAAAAAGGGATACAAAACCTCATGGTTGTTATCCGGATATTGCAATGGATTGGTACCAGCGGTTCGCTCCCATCCCGCAGTTGGCTGTAAGGTCTCGGTTTGTAATGTATCTGTTGAATCTTTTGAAGCAGACAGGGTATTCTTATCCACATCTCCGGGCGGGAAGTCTTCTATAACCGGAGCAGCGGTATCTACAGGCATATTGTTTTGAACAATGTTGGAGATATCTTTATATGATTGATTTTCTTGCTCAAGAAGCTGACTCCAGGAGGGGAGTTTTACTCTTAATCCGGGGGTTAACTGAATTCCCTCATCGGGAAAAAAATAAGAGATTAAACCAATAAGGGCCAGGATGGAAAGAAAAGTAAGAAAGATTTTATATGGTTTCATCATCCTGAGAAGGTTTTAAGTTCGTAATCCTGGCTTTCAGACCATGCCCATAATACCTTCTTTTAGGCTGGAATGTTTCACCAGTCTTTTGAAAAGAAAGACATTAACTCAGATCACGTTTTCCTCTTGACCTTTAAATACTGTCCTGCTTTTATCTTACGTTCATTGGAAAGATCGTTCAATTGTTTGATATCCTTTTCAGTTACACCGGGGTATTTTTTTGCAATATCCCATAAGGTGTCTCCAAATTTGACCTTATAGTAAATATAATCTTTATCAGTTTCATCTTTTTCCGGGGTGTGGGTCTGTTTTTCTGCCGGATCGTCCACTCGGCTTTGTTTTTCTTCGAATGAGAGGGTGTTAAGTTTTTTGTAATAACTTACCTTATCTTTGGAGACATAAACTATAAGTTCCTGGCCGGCGCGGATCATGCTGCCCCGCATGTTGTTCCATTGCCGGAGCTGCGAGGCCCTGACATGAAACCATTCCGCAATGTAGCCAAGGTTATCTCCGGGTTTCACCTCATAATATACTTTTGCTTTTCCTTTGGGTGTTTGATGGACAAATCGGGAACTCCCTGGATCTTTGATGATGTTCTCCTGGAAAAAGACCGAGTCTTTATAACTGAATATGGAGTCTTGAAGTTGTATAAATTCGCCGGTATGAAACATGGGAATCCTGAGTGAAAATGAATGCTTTTTTGAGGCAGGAATAAGGTCTCTTCTGTACTGTGGATTGAGCTCCTGCAACTGTTTTAAGGGAATATCCAATACCTCGGACACTTGCCTGAGATGGAGATTTTCCCGTATATGTAGCGTATCGGTGTGGTATGGTAAGTCAAGGTCTTTCCGGTAAAGGTTGTGATCTTCATGATAATTCATCATATACATAGCTGCTACCAGGGCCGGATAATAGCCTCTGGTTTCGTAAGGCAAATGATAGTAGACATCCCAGAAGTTTTTTTTGCCACCGGCACGGTATATGGCTTTTTTTACATTGGTGGGGCCACAGTTGTATGCCGCAATTGTCAGATCCCACTCCCCGAAAATATCGTATAGATCTTTCAGATATTTTGCTGCGGCATAGGTGGATTTAATCGGATCACGGCGCTCATCAACAAAAGAATTTATGGTTAATCCATAGCGTTTGCCCGTGCTGTACATGAACTGCCATAAACCAGTGGCACCGGCAGGGCTGATTGCTCTCGGGTTAAGAGCAGATTCAATAACTGCAAGATATTTCAGTTCGAGCGGCAGATCATACTGATCAAATATTTTCTCGAAAATCGGGAAGTAATATTCACTGATCCCCATTATGGTTTCCACTTTTTCCCTTCTTTCTAGAGTATAAACATGAATGAAGTTCCTGATAATTTGGTTATAGCTCAGGTCAATGGCTGATTGAATATCGCGTATCCGCGCTATGTAAACCGAATCCGGATAAACCGGAGCCAAAGTGTCCAGGTCAGTGTAACGTACTTTCCCCGAAGTGAAATCCGATTTATTGATATAATACTGTTGAATAAGGTTATCTACATTTTCAGCAAAACTTTTTTCAATGGTTTTGACTTCCGGATATATATCCCTCTGAGCTTCTGCTTTATTTGGAATCCAAGCCAAAAGTATGCCGGGAATAAAGAGAAGTAATATCCGATTCATAAGGCTTTTTTATTTTAGGCGCTAAGTTAATAAATATTAGAAAGAGATGGAAAACTTTATGCCCGGAACGGTGTGATAATTTGCTGAAGGTATCGAAGCTGGCTTAAGCTGAAGTGAAATATCCTCACTGACATCAAAGTTGAACATATAAGCGTCTACCGTGGCGTCAATCACCTGAACCAGGTACCATCCGGCCATAATCAGTATATTCATATCCCGGTACCGGCGGTAGTAATCCTTGGCCCTTTTGAGTCCTTCTTTAGTAGTAATTCCTTTATATTCAGTAATCTCATTGCCAGCAAAGCGGGTGAATGCATTTTTGTACTCTTCGTAATGTTCGGCATTGAAATCATAAGCATAGTAAATAACTCCTGCACCGATATAAATAATCGGCACTTTCCATATCTTTTTATTATATACCTGCCCCATTCCCGGGAGAGTAGCTGAGAGCATAGCTGCCTTCCTCGGAGAATGTTCTTCGGCAAGTGTATCTTCAGGGATTTGTTGAGCAGTGGTGGTATCGGGTTCCTGGGAAAAGCAAAGCCCTTGATTACCCACAACAGCAAGCATTATAACGACTGCAATGCCAACCCATCTTTTCCGGTTTGTAATCCACAATTTATTCGTAATTTTTCACCAGAACTTTTTATTCCCCTTTATTATTGTTTATGATAGACATAATCCGCTCCAGGTCTTTATCAGACTTAAAGGGTATGATGATCCTGCCTTTTCCGTTATTGTTCCGTTTGAGTTCAATGTTCGTATTGAAATGATTGGTGAGATGATTTTTGACCTGCTTGTATTCTTCAGGCAACTCGACTTTGGTACCCGATGAGCTCTTCTTCTTTTTTTGTTCCTGTTTACTGATTTCACGGATGATATCTTCGGATTTTCTTACCGAGAGCCCTTCATCAATTATTTTGTAATATACTTTAAGCTGCTCCTCGGGATCTTCAATGTTGATAAGGGTTCGGGCATGGCCCATTGATATTTTCCGGTCTCTGATGCCGAGCTGAATCTCTGCCGGCAATTTCAGTAATCTCAGGTAATTTGAAATGGTAGCTCTTTTTTTGCCTACACGGGTGCTCAGGTTTTCCTGAGTTAACTCACATTCTTCGATTAATCTCTGATAACTGATGGCCACCTCTATTGCATCAAGGTCTTCACGCTGAATGTTCTCCACCAGTGCCATTTCAAGCATTGCCTGATCATCAGCAGTTCTTATAAATGCAGGAATGGTTTTGATGCCCGCTATCCTGGCTGCTCTGAACCGTCTTTCGCCTGTGATGAGTTGAAATTTGGATTCACTAATCTGTCTGACGGTAATGGGCTGAATGACGCCAATCTCCTTTATGGAACTGGCCAAATCATTGAGGCCTTCCTCATTGAAATTTGTCCTGGGCTGGTAGGGGTTTACCTCTATATTTTCCAGATGGATTTCATTGACCGCATCCACATGATATTTGTTCTCATTGCCTGCATCTTCGATTAAGGCACCCAGTCCTTTTCCTAAAGCATTTCTCTTGGCCATTTTTTATCCGATTATTTATTAATGGTCTGATTAATTGACTACTTTGTCTTTATTGGGAATTCTGGTTTTATCATTTTTTTGAAGCAGCTCCCTGGCAAAATTCAGGTGATTAACAGCTCCTTTGGAATTGGCATCGTACATAACCACCGGCTTTCCATAACTCGGAGATTCTCCAAGCTTGATATTCCGCTGAATGATGGTATCGAATACCATGGATTGGAAATGTTTCCTTACCTCATCTACTACCTGGTTTGAAAGCCTGAGCCTGGCATCGTACATGGTTAACAGGAATCCTTCTATTTCAAGACTGGTATTCAGTCTGTTCTGGATAATCTTGATGGTGTTGAGTAATTTGCCCAGCCCTTCGAGTGCAAAATATTCACATTGTACGGGGATGATTACTGAATCGGCTGCTGTTAGAGCATTTACCGTAATAAGTCCCAACGATGGAGAACAGTCTATCAGGACAAAATCATAATCATCCTTCACCTTTTCGGTAACTTTTTTTAGCATGTATTCACGGTTCGGTTGATCAAGCATTTCGATCTCCGAACCAACCAGGTCTATATGGGAAGGTATGATGTCGAACCCCTCAGTGTCACTATTTAATATGATGTCTTTCGGATTTATGTCGTCATTTAGACATTCATAAATGCTGGTTTTTATTGAACGGATATCAAATCCCGTACCTGAGGTGGCATTTGCCTGGGGATCGGCGTCTATCAGCAGTACTTTATATTCAAGGACAGCCAGACTTGCACCTAGGTTGATAGCCGTTGTGGTTTTACCTACTCCTCCTTTTTGGTTGGCTAAAGCGATTACTTTTCCCATACTATATGATTTTTTAATGTTTTTATACACACGTAAATATGCCGCACAGACATTTTCAAAATTACAATTTTATGTATGATTCATGGCAAGCAAAAGGAATAATTGTAAACAATATTTTTCTACTTATAAACATTTTTTTAACAGGGCTCTGTTAATTTAAATTAGTATGGTTTGATTATCAATGTATAACCCAAGGGCTATTTTTGCCATGGAATGTGGTTCTGGCTCTCTTCAAGCAACTGCTTTTTATTCACAGGAACTATACCTGCTTTTTCACATACCTGACCACCTCCTAGGTTAGAAAGTTCTGCAATGATCCAGGGTGATAAACCGGCGGCCATTCCCACAGCAGCTATACTGATGATGGTATCTCCTGCGCCGGAAACATCTGAGATATCCCTTATTTTGGCTTGTATCATTTTGTAATCCCTATTGTTGCTTATAAATATACCGGCTTCCGAAAGGGTTACCAGCATCCAGTTGATAATCTGCTCTTTATGCATGATTCGGGCAGCTTTCAATATTCCCTCCTCATCTGTTTTTTCGAGGAAGGTTAGATTCAGTCCTTCAACCAGTTCTTTAAAATTGGGTTTAAAAAGGGTGACATTTTTATAGAAGAGATAATTTCTTTTCTTCGGGTCTACAAGGGTAGGGATTCTCAGTTTATTAGCATACTCTACAATTTTTTCAATGATCAGCGGGGTGATGGAGCCTTTGTCATAATCTTCAAAAACTATGGCATTCAGCTTTTCATTGTTAATGATATAAAGCAGATGGTTTAAAAAAGCCTGTTCGGTTTCAGAATCAAGCGGATCGGTGAGTTCTTCATCTATTCTTAGCAATTGTTGGTTGTGGCTGATGATTCTCGTTTTTATAGGCGTATTGCGGGTATTCGATTCATATATCCCTTGTTTGTTAAGAATTTTGTCCCGAAGCAGTTTTTTGAACAAATCGGCTTTTTCACCATTGCCAATGACCGATGCGAGTAAGGGTTCAGCGCCCAGTGCCTTGATATTAAGGGCTACATTTGCTGCTCCCCCAAGCCGGCTTTCTCTCCTGGTTTTGGTAAGTACAGGAACCGGGGCCTCCGGAGATATACGTTCTACATCTCCCCATAAGTAGGAATCGATCATGGAGTCACCAATTACCAGAATTTTTTGTTCGTTGAATGCATCGAAGGCTTCCTGAATATTTTGATGGTCCACTTTAATGAGTTTTGATTCAATTTGGGATGTAAATATAGTTTATTTTAATCTTCCATTTAAATGAGTATTATCATGTTTGGGTGAGGGCAGTGTGTTTATGCAAAATTTTTATTTGATTTTTAAACGAATCCTTCGTATTTTCAATGGCAATATTAAGAGATATTGAGGAACTGTGAAGGACATCTATCTGCTATATTTGTTGATTGTTTGGTATATACCCAATACCATTGCTTCTGATGAGCTGGTTCCTATAGGTGCCCGTTCGGCTGGTATGGCAAATGCGGGTGTTATGTTGCCCGATTTTTCGAGTGTTTTCCATAATCAGGCCGGTCTTGCATTTCTGGAATCTTTCTCCTTGGGATTTCATCATAAAAGTGGTTTTGTTAAGGAGATGGACCGGCAGGCAATGGCTGTGCTGATCCCCACATCAACCGGTACGCTCGCTTCATCCTTTTCCTGTTATGGATATTCTCATTATCATGAAACTAAGCTTGGACTGGCTTTTGGTAAGTTTTTGGCCAAGGATATGGCGGCAGGCATACAGATAGATTATTTCAATACCAAAATTACCGGAATATATGGTAGGGCTGATATACTGACATTTGAAGCCGGTCTGATGTTCAAGATGATGGACCACTTATACATTGGCACACATGTATTCAATCCCGCCAGGGTGGGTATTGGTGAAGTGAAGGAAAATATCCCAACTGTTTTCAGACTTGGAGTGGGTTATCGGTTTACAGAGGATGTGTTGTTTTGCCTGGAAGGAGAGAAAGATATGGAAAGAGCACTGATTCCCCGCGTGGGTTTGGAATACCAACCGGTGATTGGTTTTTTTATCCGTACGGGAATGTCCGTAAACCCAGTTATGAACTTTTTTGGGCTGGGATATTCCTGGGAGTCTTTTCGGGCGGATATGGCATTTTCCTATCATCAAATACTGGGCTATATGCCTGATTTTTCTCTGAGATATGAGTTTTAGGTGTATATTTGTGGTTTTAGGCTGCATGATTTATGGGGTCGGTTTATGCCAGGAATTAAGGGTGGTGGAAAACGAAATAGAGGATATTGTTGAGGCGGTTGCCGCAGGTGACCGAAAGGAGATTGACCTGTCCATTATTTCGGAAGATCTGAATTTTTACCTGAATCATCCTTTGGATCTCAATACCGCAGACTCTGAGGATTTAAGCCGGCTGCATATTTTAAATCCGTTTCAGATTCATAGTTTACAGGATTATATAAGGAAGCACGGAGCTTTGCTTAGTATCTATGAGCTGCCACTGGTGTTTGGTTTTTCTTCGGAACTGGCCGAAAAGCTAAAGCCGTTTGTTACTTTGGATGGGACAGCTCAAGACCAGGCCTTATCTGGAATTAAACCCAGAGACATGCTTCGCAGAGGTAAGCACGAGTTGGTGATGCGTTCGGGCAAAGTGCTCGAGACCCAGAAAGGCTATAGGAATTTACCCGATTCACTGAAAGAGGAGCATCCCAATAAAATGTATCTGGGAAGTGCTTTCAGCCTTTATTCCCGGTATCTGTTCAGGTACCGGGATCAACGCTCTTTTGGGCTGACTATGGAGAAAGATCCGGGAGAGGAGCTTTTCAAGGGAAGCAATCCCTATGGATATGATTTTAACTCGGCCCATCTTTTTCTTTCAGATATAAGATGGGTTGACCGGCTGATAATAGGAGATTATAAGGTCCGATATGGTCAGGGACTGATTGCCTGGATGGGATTTTCCCTTGATAAATCACCCATGGTAATGAATATGATGAAAAACATTCACCGGATCGATCCGTACACTTCGAAAAACGAAAATAACTTTTTTCGGGGAATAGCATTCGAAAAGAAGATTGGTGCTTTCCGGGGATCGTTTTTTTATTCTCGCCGTAAACGGGATGCCAATGTCCTTGACTTGCCTGAATCAGAGGGTCTGGTAGTTACTTCCCTGTTAGAAACCGGTTATCATAGAATACCCCGCGAACTGGAAGATAAAAATGTGATGGGCGAACAAGTTTTTGGAGGCAGTCTTACATGGAATCAGCCCAACTCCAGGATTTCTGTAAACGGAATGAATTGTGTTTTCGGCGGTGAGTTGCAGAAGCGCACGCGGCTTTATCAGATGTATGATTTTTCCGGAAGTCGCTTATCTAACCTCAGCTTAGATTATCGTTTTTCCCTTGGAAGGTTTTATCTTTTCGGAGAGGAGGCCTTAAGCATTGGAGGTGGAACGGGTTTTTTAAATGGTCTCTACGGGCAGTTAACATCAGAAATGGGTGTTGTGCTGCTTCATCGTTCGTATAAAAGAAATTATCAGACGCTTTATTCCGGGGCTTTTTCCGAAAAATCAGGGGTTCAGAACGAATCCGGCTTGTATATGGGGTTGAAGGCAGATATTTTGCCTTCTCTGGAATTAAAAGGTTATATGGATGCATACCGGTTTCCTTGGCTGAGCTATCTGACTGATGGTCCTTCTGAAGGATGGGATTGTCTGGTGGATATGGAATATCTCTTTCAGGAAAGCTCATCGGTGAACCTACGTTTCCGCAGGACTGAAGAGGTGGAAAATCACGCGGCACCGGAACGGAAACTTGCTTCCCTGGAACCTTTAAAGAAGACAAATATCCGATGTCACTTGCATTACAGGGTTGCTGACCGGATTGTTCTGAAAAACCGTATTGAAAAGGTTTTTGTCCGGTCTCAGACATCCTCCTCCGGGTTATTGCTTTATCAGGATATTTGTTTTAAACCGGAAAATGGCTCGTGGGGTGCTGATTTCCGATATGCCCTGTTTGATACCGATGGTTATCAAACCAGGATATATGCCTATGAGAATGATGTATTATACGCTTTTTCCGTACCCGCCTATCAGGGTAAAGGATACCGCAGTTATATCAATCTGAAATACCGGTACGGGAATACGGAATGGTGGCTTAAGTTTGCCCGCACCGGGTATATCGACAGAGAAACCATTGGTACAGGCTTGAACCAAATTGATGGGAATTCCAAAACCGGCGTTAACTTTCAGGTGCGCCTGAAGTTTTAAAGCCATCTGTTGTTTTTTTTATTTTGATGTCTTTGATGTTGAGTTGCAGGCATCTGTTTCCACGGAAATTATTCTCTTCTACTGAGAAGCAAATGTCAAAGGTTTTGCCTTTATGAATGCTTGAATAGTGGTTGGCCTGCTGAAAGGCTATGGCTGGAAATATTTTTCCCGGCTTGTCTTTCTGCATCAATGCCAGTTTGATGTGTTCCTTGTTCGCACCGACCAGACGGGCATCACCGGTATCCTTTACATCTCTGGCTACAAAGATGGGTGCCAGATTTTGGGGACCAAAAGGCTGAAATTGCTTGAGAATGTTAAAAAACTTTTCCGTGATGTCTTTAAACTCAATTTCAGAATCAATTTCCAGGTGGGGTATGAGCTGTTCTTCTGTAATATTTTGTTCGACGATGCTTTCAAACCTTTTTTTGAAGCTATTGATATTATTAATATCTAGTGTCAAGCCGGCTGCATAGGTGTGACCTCCGAAGTTTTCAATCAAATCGCTGCATTGATTAAGGGCTTCGTAGATGTCGAAGCCTGGTACTGACCGTGCTGAACCGGTTGCGAGTCCATTGGAGGCAGTCAGGATGATGGTGGGGCGATAATAGATTTCGATCATTCTGGAAGCTACAATACCCACTACTCCTTTATGCCAACCGGAATTGTAGAGAACCGTGGATTTTTTCTCCTGAAAACCGGGCTCATTGGAGAGCATTTTTATGGCATGCTGGGTAATGTTCCTGTCGATGTTTTTACGTTCATCATTACAGGAATTTACCTTTTTTGCCATATTGTCGGCTTTCTTTTTGTTGGTGGTGATCAGCAGGTCTACTGCATTTTTTCCCGATTCCAGCCTGCCGGTGGCATTAATCCGCGGACCGATACGAAAAACAATATCTTCCACAACAATTTTGTGGTTTTTATCACCCAATCCTGATACGTCAATGATGGCTTTCAGACCGGTGGAAGGGTTTCTGTTGAGTTGTTTCAACCCGAAAAAAGTCAGTATTCGGTTTTCATCAATAAGGGGAACGATATCCGAAGCAATGCTCACCGCAACCAGGTCAAGAAATGGATAGAGTTCCTCCGGGTCGATGTGATTGGTTCTTGAAAAAGCCTGCAGCATCTTAAAGCCTACTCCGCAGCCGCTCAGTTCCTTGAATGGGTAAGGACAGTCATTTCTTTTGGGATCCAGTACGGCAACGGCATTGGGGAGGCTTTTTTCAGGGGTATGGTGGTCGCAGATAATGAAGTCAATATTCAGTTTGTTGGCATAATCAATTTTTTCTACCGCTTTGATTCCGCAATCAAGAGCTATGACCAACGATACATTGTTGTGGGCAGCAAAGTTAATGCCCTTGTAGGAAATGCCATAACCTTCAGCATATCGATCAGGGATATAGTAATCAATGTTGGAATAGAATTTCTTTAAAAAGGAATATATCATGGCCACTGAGGTGATTCCATCAACGTCGTAATCGCCGTATATGAGGATTTTTTGGTTATTTTGTATGGCCTTTTCGATGCGTTCAATGGCCCGGTTCATATCCTTCATCCGAAAAGGATCATAGAGGCTCTCCAAATTGGGACGGAAAAAGCTTTTGGCTTGATCAAATGTTTTGATCCCTCTTTGAATCAATAAACTGGCCAGGAGCTCATTGATGTTTAAAGTCTCTGCAAGATGCTCCACATCATTTTGATCTACTGCGGGTTTAGATACCCATCTTTTTTCCATGGCCTTTTGGAGTTTGATTATTCAACGAGCTTCATGTCAAATGTTTTTTCTATGTTTGATTTGAGTCTTACTTTCACTTCCTCCATATCTACCTTTTTTCCAAGCTCCTTCTCCATGGAGGTAACCCCTTTGTCAGTGAAACCGCAAGGATTTATGTAATTAAAATAATTCAGGTCCGTATTAATATTGAATGCAAATCCGTGCATGGTAACAAAATGGCTGGCCCTTACGCCAATAGCGCATATTTTTCTGATTTTCTGAGGGTACTCAATGTCCAGCCATACCCCTGAGGATTTTTCCAAATGGTGGCCTTTTATGCCGTAACTTTTCAGTGTAGTAATTACAGCCTCTTCTAGTTTATAAATGTATCTTTTTACCTGTAGGTTAAATTGCTCGAGGTCAAGGATTGGATATCCCACGATCTGGCCTGGTCCGTGATAAGTAATATCTCCACCCCGGTTTATCCTGTAATAGGTGGCATTGATTTTTTCCAAAAATTCCTCATTGATGAGAAAATTGTTCTCTTCTCCACTTTTACCCAGTGTAAAGACATGGGGATGTTCACAGAAAAGAAGATAATTCAACGGCTTGTTGGCCTGATACATGTTGTTTCTTTTCTCTTTAAGTAAGGTATTGAAAATATCCTCCTGATAGCTCCATGCCTCTTTATAATCTGTTTTTCCCAGATCTTCAAACTGAACTTTGGCTTTCATATCAATCTCCTCAAGCATTTATATGTTTGTCAGCATGATATGAAGAACGCACCAATGGATGACTTTCTACAAAACGGAATCCTTTTTCCAGTCCTTTCTTCTTATACAGGGTGAATTTTTCAGGTTCGATGAATCGGTCAACAGGCAGATGATTAACAGTAGGCTGAAGATACTGACCAATGGTAAATACTTTACAGCCTGCTTCAAGAAGATCATCCATTGTTTGGTATATTTCTTCTTCTGTCTCTCCCAAACCTACCATGATGCCTGATTTTGAAATAATTCCTGAAGAAGCAATGTTTTGAATCACCTGAAGGCTTCTGTCATATTTGGCTTTACTCCTGATTTTGGGTGTCAGCCTTTCTACGGTTTCCAGATTATGGGAGATTACTTCGGGGCGGGTATCGATAACCTGAGCGAGAAGAGCATTGTTCCCGTCAAAGTCAGGAATGAGTGCTTCTATGGTTATTCCCGGATTTTTTTCCCTGATTTTTGTTATGGTTTCTGCCCATATTCCGGCACCCCCATCACTGAGATCGTCACGATCCACCGATGTAATTACTGCATGCCGGATACCCATGATGTTGATCGTTTTAGCCACTCTTTCCGGTTCTTTGGGATCGGGAGGAGCTGGTTTGCCTGTTTTTACACCGCAAAATTTGCATGACCTGGTGCAGATATCCCCCAGAATCATGAAGGCAGCAGTACCTCTGTTCCAGCATTCCCCGATATTGGGGCATTTGCCGCTTGTGCAGATGGTATGGAGGTTATGCTGATTTAATCTGTTTTTCATTATGGAATAGTTCTCTCCCTTCGGCATCTCCATCTTCATCCACCGGGGCAGCCTTTTGTAGTGCTTATATTTTGTATGCATTTGATAGTCTGCTTGATTTGATTTCTTTGATCCGTAACTCTTCCTTTTTTTCAGGTTCTTTTTAACTTTAGGCAAAATTAATATTTATATTGGTTATATCATTGTAAACATCTAATATCTTCCATCTCCCATGAAAAAATATGCTATATTACTGATTGTCTCGGTTATTTTTGTTCCATCTGCTTCTTTTGCTCAGCGAACAGGCCTGTGGGGAAGTGATGGAAATGATAGCCCTGATAATTTGGTGCTGACCCATCCTACGGTATCCAATCTGAAAAAAATTGCACATCTGGTTGATAAAAACCTGATAAATCTTGAAAATTACACCATAATAGGGATTTATCATGAAGATGAACAGTATGAATATGAATCCTCCAGAAATTATGTTGATACCGCTTCTCTTTCCGGCCTGAATATATATCTGCATGGATTCAGCGATACCATTCACCCCGAACTGCTTTATAAACAGAATTCCCTTACCGACGATTTCCGGAAGATATTCACGCATTCACGTGGGGTCATATTTTTCGGAGGACCCGACCTGCCCCCGGAAGTTTACGATGAAAAGACGAGTCTGCACACTTCTGTTTATGATCCTTACCGGCATTATTTTGAACTTTCTTTTTTGTTCCATCTTCTTGGTGGATATCAGAACGATGATTTAGAGCCATTGCTTTCTAAATACCCGGATTATTTGATTTACGGATTCTGTCTGGGAATGCAAACTATGAATGTGGCCGCCGGCGGAACACTGATACAGGATATTCCTGTTGAGGTATACAACCTTCATTTTGTAGAAGATGTACTAAAGCTTGACCCCGACCGGTTGCACCGCAATTATTACAACCGGCTCAGTATGGAGGATGATCTGTTGAGCGGCCATTTTCACAGGATTCATTTTAAATCTGCGGAGTTTTTCAATGGGTTGGATTTAGACAACACCACGCCTTCTGTATATAGCAACCATCATCAGGCTGTGAAGAATTTGGGAAAAGGTTTTCAGGTAAAGGCCACATCCATAGATGGTGAGATAGTGGAAATGATTCAACATAAAAAATATGGCAATGTGATCGGTGTCCAGTTTCATCCGGAAGCTCCATTTCTTTATGATGCCGAAGAAAAATTTCGTCTTACCCCGGATGATTCTGTATCGTTTACCGGGCCACAGATACTTCAGGAAACCCATAGTATGGAGTTTCACAGAAAATTTTGGGAGAATTTTCAGCAGAGGCTGAATGAATAAAGGATTTATACATTGTTTCCCTTACTAAATCAACCAGATTCAATTCAGAAATTAACAGATGCAATACAACAACTGAAAGATTCAATTGCAGAAAAGATAGATACGATCCAATAACCGACAGCTTTAATTCAAGCAGAGACAAATAGGATTCAAAAACTGACAGATGCAATTCGGGCAGTGGCAGATGCAATTCAATAACAGAAAGATTCATTTATAATGATGCCAGAATCAATTCAAGAACCGACAGATTCGATTTAAGCAATGAACGATTTAATTCAGGAGTCGTCAGACTCAATTCAACTGATGACGGACTCAATTCAGGCAATAAAAGATTGAATTCAATGATTTACAGGTCCAATTCAGAAAATGACAGATAAGGTCCAAGGAGTGATTAACTGATTTCAACAGCTGACAGAGACTATTCAGACAAGGATCAATCCCATTTAACACGCATTATAATGCTCTCAACCGCAGGATTTTTCTGTTTGCCCACTGCCATTTGCCAACTCGATATAATCAATTTGATAAATTGTATAACCTTGGCTGATTTTTTAAGGCATCTATCTCAAAAAAATCTTTTTCATTGGTTGAAGTCCAATACGGCATTATAGTTTAGGTCGCTGTTGTGGGAACGGATGGCTGCTCCCAATTCTGAAAAGTTGCCCAGCAGGATTTTTCGGTGACCAAGTGAGGGAACAAATTTGTCCACCAGTAAATTCAGCACCACTTCAAAGCCATTATCATTGCCGTAGTCACAGGCTTCCGCATTATAGTTTTTTCTGCAGTTTATCCTGTCGTGGCCTTTTAATCCCCTTTCGCCTGCTTCAATGGCCCAACACTCGGCGGTCTTGAATAACTGATGGTTCGGTTTGAGGATGTTTCTGGGTTTCATTTCAGCCAGTTTCCTGAAAAGGCTCATATAATAGTAACTGTTGAGTACTTCTTTCTCATAAGTACGGTTATAATAGGTAATATTCTCGTCGTAGAGCTTGTAACGGATCAGCCCCTTTCCGGACCGGCTTCCTGTGAACTTGCTGACATTTTCTAATGTCAGAAGTTCCGGCTGGTTTTGGCTGAGATAGTTGTATAAGCCGGTATAATTGATATTGAACCGAAACCTTTGGCCTCCGTTGTTGTTTTTCATGATGGTCTTTTCAATAAATTTTTCTTCTACACTTTTTGGTAGTTCATTCATATATATTCTGTGTACAGGCAAATTGTAAAACTTTTCTTTCGTCAGGGGTTGATTGTAATTTTCTACTTTTAGCGTATCATATACAGGAATCATCACCTCGATTTCCCCGTGATATTTCACATGAAGCCTGGGTTTTATAAAGGTTTGGAGAAAAAGGTCCGGATTCATCCGAACCAGGTTCAGGTAATAATAGATCATTTTTTCTTCATCGGTTAGGTATTCTTCATCCTTTGCCGAATTGGCCAGCCGGTATCTGGGATTATCCCATTTGTGAAGTTCTTCTTGTTGCTGATGATAATGTTTGTCAATCAGTTTTTCAATTTCCTTACTGTATATTTCCTCATTTTCTTCCTCTTGAATAACGTTTGATCTCAATGTCTTCATGAAGTGGTCGTCATTGAAGCCATAATGGTTGATAAATATTGAATTTGAGCTGTCAAAAGTCTTGTGCATGGCATCGAAATGTTCTTCAGCCCGTTTTTTCCTTCCAAGGTTATACCATCTTTTGGCTTCTTCGAATATGGTTTGTTGAACTTCCCGAATTTCTTCCCTGAAAAAGTTTTTTTCTTTTATATCCCTGTTTTCAAGGGGTTTGTTCGCTTTCTTTAATATATTCAGTGTGTAAAGCAGGGGTTCGTCCTGTTCTTTCTTTAACTTTTCATTGTCCGGCATTCTATGGAAAGATAAAGCCTGAAAAATTAATCCATAGGGATCTTTACTTTTAGCTGAAGATTGATAGCATTCTATATAATTTTGATTTTGATAAAGGGCTTTAAGGTTTTCATAATTGCCATTCTGACCATGATTCATTCCTGTGAACACCACTCCGGTAAGTATAATCAATATGAATCGTACCATTCATTTATTAGTTTTAAGGTTTCTATTTGTAACGAAAAAAAAGACCGGTTGTTTTATATAAATGGGGGTAGCGAACTGACACAAAAATAATAGTGAGTTTAGATGCTTTTTTCCTGTCTGGCATTGATGAACAGTACATCTCCGAGTTTTTCATATCCCATAAATATTTTTTCTCCTTCGTGTTTTAATTGTTCGTTGAGAAAACCTATCATTGTCAGGCCTGCCTTGTAAGATCTTTGGTTGATGATTTCTTTCGGATTCGTTTTTTCATCAAGCTTGATAAATTCAATGTTTTTCAATGAAATAGGTAATCTCCCGTTTTTTACCACATTGATCAGTTGCTTTTTTGATTCGTCATTGCTGGAATCGGAGTATATATTGAATATCCTGATGCTTCCGGTTCTCCAGTCCGGGTGGCCCATGATGATATAGCTCAGCAGAATCATCAGGTTGATGTTTGTGATGTCGAATTTTCTTATCCATATGTGGATTCCTTCTCTATAATTTGGAGATTTGTTAGATCCTCCCAGTACACATACATCATATTGTGCGGCTCTGACCAGTGAGATGTTCTCCACAATCTGACGGAGGTTATCCGGATACTTCTTTTCAAACTCAAAGAGGATCATATTGTTTTCCAAACCGGATATTCCCGGCAACTGTATAATCTGAGCAATTGCTGAGGTATATGATGGAGATATGATGGTATCCACATATACATTACTGGATTGGTAATAAGTTTTTTCAATTAAGTCTTTCAGTTCCTGTTTGGATTGCTCATAAGTCTCAGAAGAGAGGTATCCCGGTATATATTTAATATACGTGCCAAATCCATATTTATGCGAGATCCATGAAAGAAGATTAAAAGCGTTTTCCCTGTCAGAAGATAAATCCGATACACATACCATTGAGGGATGCCAGCTTATTTTCTCCTTCATGCGTTGGGTCTTTTGCAGGTAGATCTGAAGGTTTCTGTTGATCTGGAAAAGGGTGCTTCTGAATATGGCTTCCAATCCTTTTCTTTCTTTATGATAGTAGACAATGACAGAATAAAGGGCTATCATAAGGACAATAGCAACGAGGGCATACACTGTATCGATTTTAAACATAAGATATATTGAGAAAACAAAACCAATGAGGGAGAGCACCCATTTGGATCTGAATGAAGGGCGATACGAGGGTGGTGCGCCAAAATGATTTAGAAAAGAAATCAGGCAAAGCGAGCCGTAGGTAACCATAAAAAACATGGAAATGATAGTGGCAACAGCATTTACGCTTCCTACGGCGACAAATACGAAAGCGATCATTACGGTTGCTAAAGCAGCATTGTAAGGTTCGTTGGACTCTTTTTTTCCTTTTTTAAGGAATCGGTTAAGACCGGTGGCCGGAAAAGCATCATCAAGTCCGAGAGCCTGGAGGGTGCGGGGTGCAACCATAATCGAGCCGAGGGCAGAAGAAATGGTAGAGGCTGCAAGCCCCAGCGGAATGATGATGCTACCTCCATAAGCAATTTGGCTCATGATTAGCTGGTTGTTGATCAGGTCGCTGGGATTGGCTGAATAGACCAATTTCAGGGCTATAAAAATATATATGACAAATCCGATGAAAGTAGCCATTAATGTACCTTTGGGAATGGATTTTCCGGGATCCCGGAGATCTCCTGATAGCCCTACACCAGCAGTCATTCCGGTAAATGCGGGGAAAATGATGGCAAATATGGTAAAAAATTCATCGAAATTTCGTATGGGGTTTTGGGTAATTCCCGCACGAGCTGTTTCGGAATAATCCGTTTGTCCTGCAAAAAACATGATAAGCGCCAGGGCAAGAATGCCCACTACTATATAAAGGGTTTTCACCCCAAGATTGGCTCCCTTTTTGAGGATAACCAGGCTCAGGAGTCCCATGGCGGGCAAACTTATGGCCTGTCTGGGCAGTGTGATGTTATAGTTGGCCTGTACCCAGTTGAAAAAGGGTTCAAAGGCTTCAGTGAAGGCAATGATATAAAAAGCTACACTGATGGCCTGCGAAAGATAAAGGGCAATGCCTATGGTAGCTCCTATGTTGAGTCCAAAAGAGCGGGAAAGTTTATATTTAAAATCAATGCCATATTGATGGTTTATTGTATTGTAAAACCAAAAATTAATAAAGATATGATCGGGTCCAAACTTTTAATTCAGATTTTATTGTCTTTTGCTGCTCTTTTGGCTGTTATTTTTGGCCTCCGCATAACAAAAGGAATTGTCAGGCGCTTTGGAATTAAGCATGATTTGCATCAACACCGGTTTTTTTATGTGAATAAGATCACAGCTATTTTCTACACCATTCTTTTTCTTTTGGTTATCTCTATTATTTGGGGGTTTGACATTGGAGGGCTTCCCGTTTATTTTGCTTCATTCTTCGGATTGGTTGGAATTGCCTTTTTTGCTTCCTGGTCATTATTGAGTAACATCACTGCTTCCATGATCATATTTTTTAGTTATCAGTTACGCATTAGTGATAAGATAAAAATTTATGACGGGGACAATTCTGTGGAGGGAAGGGTTAAAGACATGAACATGTTTACAGTGCTCATAGAAACAGAAGAAGGTCATGTCATAAGTTATCCGAATAATCTGGTGATTCAAAAACCCATTCAGTTGATTAATGAAAAGTAAAACCAGAATTATTTCCTCAGTTTCACCTTGAATTCCATGAAAACTACGCGTGCTTCAATATTCAGAATGAGTAAGATATCCATAAAGATTCCGAAAACCATTTTCATTTTTGCAGGTGGAATTTGAAGTTGGGGATAAAAACAAGGTTTTACCCAAATAAAAAGTCCCTGGAAGAAATTCACCAGGGACTTTTTGCATGTTTTGTGGTTGCTTGGTTTAGTTTAATTTGACGGGATTTTTTACTTTTTGATTAAGCAAGGCAATATTCAATGCTTCCATGATCGTATTTATAAAATGGAAGTTCAATCCCTGAATATACACATCCTTGATTTTTTCCAGATCCTTTTTGTTTTCTTCTGAGAGTATGATGTCGCGGATACCTGCCCGTTTTGCTGCGAGTATTTTTTCTTTTATTCCTCCAACAGGCAAAACTTTTCCCCTTAAAGTAATCTCCCCGGTCATAGCCAGGCTTTTTTTTACTTTTCTCTGGGTAAACGCAGAGGCTATTGAAGTGGCCATTGAGATACCCGCTGAGGGTCCGTCTTTGGGAATGGCTCCCTCCGGCACATGGATGTGTAAATTCCAGTTATCGAATATATCCTCCTGTATCCCGATTTCCTGTGCATGGGCTTTTACATATTCCAGTGCTATGGTGGCCGATTCCTTCATTACCTCACCCAGATTACCGGTAAGTGTGAGTTTGCCTTTTCCTTTGCTCAGGCTGCTTTCGACGAACATAATCTCACCCCCCGTTGCTGTCCAGGCCAGTCCCGTTACCACACCTGCAAAATCATTGCCCTGGTATTTTTCTTTAAAGTATTCAGGAGGACCGAGGATTTTCCTTATGTCTTCATTTCTCAGATTTTTTTTCAGATTTTTGTCCAGAGCTATCTCTTTTGCCAGGTATCTGATAATCTTGGCAGTTTTCTTATCCAGCGAGCGAACGCCCGATTCCCTGGTATGGTTTTCAATGATATATTCCAGTACTTTTTTGGGGAAGGTGATCTGGTTTTTTTTAACCCCATGGGCTTCCAGCTGTTTTGGCACAAGATGCCGGCGTGCTATTTCCACCTTTTCTTCGACAATATATCCGCTCACGTCGATCATCTCCATCCGGTCTCTTAGCGTGGGGCTGATAGATTCTGTTGTATTGGCGGTAGCGATGAACATGACGTTGGAAAGGTCGTATTCCAGCTCCAGATAGTTGTCGTAAAACGTGCTGTTTTGCTCCGGGTCCAATACCTCAAGCAGAGCAGATGACGGATCTCCGTGGAAGTCACTTCCCACCTTGTCTATCTCATCCAGAATGAAAACCGGATTGGACGACTTGGCTTTTTTGATGTTCTGGATGATTCTTCCCGGCATGGCTCCAACGTATGTCTTGCGGTGACCCCGTATTTCAGCTTCGTCTCTCAGTCCCCCCAATGACATTCTGACGTATTTTCGGTCGAGCGCCCGTGCGATGGATTTACCCAGAGAGGTTTTCCCTACCCCCGGCGGACCGTAGAGGCACAAAATCGGTGATTTCAGATCACCCTTTAGTTTAAGCACGGCAAGATATTCCAGTATCCTTTCCTTGACCTGTTCGAGGCCGAAATGGTCTTCGTTGAGTATTCTCTCAGCCCTCTGTAGATCATAATTGTCAGTGGTGAACTCATTCCAGGGGAGTTCAAGAAGTGTATTCAGATAATTGAGCTGGACTGAATATTCTCCTGCAGCGGGATTCAGCCTCTGGAGCTTTTCCAGTTCTTTGTCAAACGCCTCCTGTACTTCTTTGCCCCATTTTTTATTCTTTGCTTTTTCTTTTAGATTTTCTATTTCCTGTTCCAGGGGACTCCCGCCCAATTCGTCCTGGATTGTTTTCATCTGCTGCTGGAGGAGATATTCCCGCTGCTGTTTATCCATATCGTTTTTGACCCTGGATTGGATATCACTTTTAAGCTCCAGCATCTGGACTTCCCTGGTCAGGTGTTCCAGTAGGTTTATACCCCTTTCCTTGAGGTCATCCGTCTCCAGCAGTTTTTGTTTATCCTTGAGGTCAATGTCACTGTTGGAACAGATGAAATTGATCAGGAAAGTGGAATTTTCAATGTTTTTTACTGCAAAAGAAGCTTCCTGAGGTATATTGCTCGAGAGGTTGATGATCTTCAATGAAATATCCTTTAGTGAGCTGACGATGGCTTCGAATTCTTTCCCCTTAGCTTGCTGTTTGTCATCTTTCAGGGTACTCACCGTGCCTTTGAAATAGGGATTCCGTTCAGTAAGCTCGTGGAGCCGGAACCGCTTTTTGCCTTGTATGATCACAGAAGTACTTCCGTCAGGCATTTCCAGGATTTTGATGACCTGAGCAATCGTGCCGGTGTTGTACAGATCATTATCTCCGGGTTCTTCTGTATTTGGATCCTTCTGGGATATGGCTCCGAGAACGCTGTTATTGTTGTAAACCTCATCAATGAGTTTTAGTGATTTTTCTCTGCCTACAGTAATTGGAAGTATAACCCCCGGAAAAAGAACTGTATTTCTCAAAGGGAGAATGGGAACCGTCTCCGGTACTTCTACCTTGTTCATTGATTCCTCTGCCTCATCTGTAATCAGGGGTATGAATTCTGATTGTTGTGTATCTTCTTCAAATAAGATCAAATCCTGCCAATCGTTTTTCTGATGTTTTTTCCAACTCATATTTTACCTTAGATTATCCTTTAGATTTTACTGTCAAAATGACGTCTGGAGAAAAAATATTATATGTTTGTTTAGGATTGTCAATTGTTATGCCAAAACCTCCTTTAAAAACCATTCTATTCTCCCGGTATGATGTAATCAGCAGATGATTTACCTGATATTGTTTGTCAAACAGGAAATTAATGATATTGGATGAAATTTTTGGTTCTTAAGAACAGTTCATCTGTGGCAACCACAAAGGCTTTATTCAGTTTATATGCGCTGCTCCCCGGGAAAAGTAAGAAGTAAAATTTCCCGGGCTTCCTGCTCCGAAAGAATATAATTCATGCTAACAAAACATTCAAAGATGCAATTTGTTTGATCGTCAGTTGAATTCCCTTTATACGTAGGTCAGTGTTTAAAATTTCTTCGATTTGTGGCATTTTAATCGGGGGCAATTCCTTAATTATTAAAAAAGCCCCGCTTGTTTCGGAGCTTTTTATAAGGAAAATTTATTGATTGTTTTTCTTTTTTTGCCTTTCGTAATGTTTCTTGTATTTGTTCATGAATTTATCAACCCTTCCTGTACTGTCAACCAGTTTCCTCTTACCTGTATAAAAGGGGTGGGAGGTGTCTGATATCTCCAGTTTCACCAGAGGATATTCGTTTCCGTCATCCATGGTAATGGTATCCCTGGTGTTCACCGTGGATCGCGCCATGAATGTATTTTCGTTTGACATATCCTTAAATACGACCAGTCTATAATTCTTGGGATGTATATCTTTTTTCATTTTTATTACTGTTTTTCTGGTTTTCACAATATGAGCATGCAAAAATACAGAGGATTATTAAAAAAACAAAACGTTACCCATTAAAATTGAAATTTTTTTAACAGGCAAAATGCTAATCTCTTCCCGCGATAAGTGCAAGAAGCCTAAGTATCTCGATGTATAACCAGATCAGGGTTATCATGAGTCCGAAAGCTCCGTACCATTCCATATATTTGGGGGCTCCGGCTTGGCTTCCCTTATAGATAAAATCGAAATCCAGCACCAGGTTCAGTGCGGCAATGATAACAATGACCGCGCTTATTCCTATGCCCAGTGGTGATGATTGAAATATTGCAAAATTCACACCAAAAAGTCGAAGCAAAAGGGAAACAAAATAGAGCAGGGCTACCCCCCCGGTGGCTGCAATGACACCCATTCTGAATTTTTTTGTTACCTTTATCACTCCAGTTTTATAAGCTGCAAGAAGGGCAAACATGGTTCCGAAGGTTAGGCCAACAGCCTGAATTACAATACCCGAGAACTGTACTTCCAGTAATGCCGATAAACCACCGAGAAATAAACCTTCCAGAACTGCATAAAGAGGAGCGGTGATGCTGGCCCATGTTCTTTTGAAAATGGTTACCAAAGCAAGAATGAATCCTCCGATAGCTCCTCCTATAAGCCAGGGCATTACTGCTGAAGCTCCTGCTTCCATGGTGGCCGCATTAAAAAATAGTCTCCACGTATAGAATGCACCGAGAATGACCAGGCCGAACATAAGGAAGGTCTTATTCACAGTACCGTCAATGGTCATTACTTCAGTTTGTGTCTGATCCCTGCCGGCTGTTCGGAATATTTCTTTGGACAGGGTCGGATTGGTAGATCGAGCTATTCTGTTGTTCATATGTTCATGTTTTTGATTTTTTCTTTCTCAAACTTCATACCTTTTCAAACTATAACTTAAATCCGATAAGGTACTAAAGGTTGATTTTTTCTTTAATGTAATAGTGATTACGGCTTTCGGAATTTCGGGACACCAATTCCCCCAAAAAACCTGCAACGAACAACTGAGTACCAATGATCATACAGGTAAGTGCTATGTAAAAATACGGACTATTGGTTACCAGCCGGGCAGAAATCCCGTGAGCCAGAAAATAAAGTTTTTGTCCACCAAGCCATAAGGCTGCCAGAAAACCGAGGATAAAAATTACGGTACCGATGGGCCCGAAAAGATGCATGGGCCGTTTGCCGAATTTTGTGATGAAAATAATTGACATCAGATCCAGGAAACCTTTGATAAACCGGTCCAGTCCGAATTTGGTTTTACCGTATTTTCTTTTTGCATGACGGACCACCTTTTCGCCTATATTGCTGAAACCAGCCTTGCGCACCAATACGGGTATATAACGATGCATTTCTCCGTATACTTCTATATTCTTTACCACTTCATTCCTGTATGCTTTCAGTCCGCAATTGAAATCGTGCAGTTTGATCCCCGTAACAAACCGTGCAGTTTTATTGAAAAATATACTGGGTATTTTTTTGGATAGGGGATCTTGCCTTTGTTTTTTCCAGCCGGATACAAACTCATATCCCTGCTCCCGGATCATCCGGTACAATTCCGGGATTTCAGACGGGTTGTCCTGGAGATCGGCATCCATTGTGATCACCACATCCCCTTCCGTCTCTTTAAATCCAAGGTGCAGTGCGGCAGATTTACCCTGATTTTTTCTGATGCAGATTCCTTTGATCCTGGGATTATTGTGACTTAATTCGGTGATTTTTTTCCACGAATCATCTGTACTTCCGTCGTTAACAAAAATAACCTCATAGGTAAAACGATTTTCTTCCATTACCCTCTGTATCCAATCTGCAAGCTCATAAAGCGATTGCTCTTCATTATACAATGGGATGACTACAGATATATCCATTAAAAATTATACTTTTATTGATCGAAAATCGGTTTATCCTTTTTGAGAAATGCGGAGGTTATGAGGGAAAATATTAAACCCATTAATGCATAAGTAAATACAGAACTTATAAGCATCATAAAAGGAGAGCGTAATTGTTTTTGCATTCCAGAAAGGGTTTCCACCTGTTCAGGAGAGATTCCCTGATTCAGCATTTCTTCCTCCATTATTTTCATGCTTTGTTCCATCAATCCGGGATCAATCACTGCATATAATAAATAGGTAAATATCCCCAACACAACGCCGGTGAAAACACTCAGCACCACTCCATATCCCAGGGCTTTTCCATAAGAGATATAACCTCCCAGAATTTGATCCCTGTAGGACCGGGTTCCCATTACAATACCTGCAATCAGAATTACGTAATTAAGTATACTGAGAAAAAGATTCGATCGGATCAGGTTGTTGGTTGCATAAAGAAGAAGGGTATAGACAATGAGTACCATTCCAGTGATAAAACCAAACGTCATGGTACTTTTAAGATAGGTGTTTTCCTGTTTGTCTGAGTTTTTAGCCGGACCTGTATTTTCCATAGAACAATATTTTTCCCTGATAAATTTTCAGAAGCAAAGATAGAATTTTTACAGGCAAATGATTTGTTATTAAAAAGGAATTTTTTAATTTTGCACTTCCGGGCAAGTCTCATACGACCAGCTCCCGCTAAATTCCCCCAGGTCCGGAAGGAAGCAAGGGTAGGCGGTTGAGCGGTGCGATATGAGTCGCTTGTCCGGTTTTTATTATTCGTAACTCTTCTTCAGTATCTCAATATAATACTTCATATAGATCGGCAGGTCAATGGGCCTTCTGCTTGAAACCAGGTTTTTGTCAACTACAACTGCCTCATCTGTCCAGATGGCACCGGCATTCTCCATGTCATCTTTGATGGCAGGCGTGCTGGTAACTCTTTTTCCTTGGAGTATCTTGGCAGAAATTAAAACCCATCCGGCATGGCATATTTCACCAATAGGTTTTTGCTGGTCGTTCATCTTGCTTATAAATTCAGTTACCTGTTTGTCCCTTCTTAGTTTATCAGGAGCCCACCCACCAGGAATAAGTACTCCATCATATGCTTCCGGGTTCAGTTCGGAAAAACCTATGTCAGCGGTCGCAGGAACTCCGTGTTTGCCTTGATATTGAGCGTTGGCCGTTTCTCCGGCAAGATGTACTGTAACACCTTCTTCTCTTAATCTGATTACAGGATACCACAGTTCCAGGTCTTCATAACCTTGATGCACCAGATTGACAATCTTTAGTTTTGATAAATTCATATTGAACCTCCTTTTTTAATAAATTTAACAGATTAGTTGGGCGTTGGTTCACAATTTTTATCGGTTTGTCTGAGAGGTGTGAAAAAATTATACAGAAGTTTAACGGGATAATTTGTCAGTCCTTATTGTATGACAATTTTTCATACAACTGACAGGAATTGTTTTGGCATAAAATATGCAGATATGAAGATATGTAATTTTAAATTAACAAAAAATTATGGAATTAAAAAACATCCGTTCATTTGATGAACTAATTGAAAATTTAGGGGTTAATAAAAGAACCTATTTGCTTTTGTATAAATCCGGTAGCGAAAAGAATGTTTGCGCCTATGAAAATTATAAAAGCGCAGCATCCGGAATAGACCAAGATATAAATGTTCTTGCAGCAGATGTCAATGATGTACGGGATATACATCCCCGTTACGGTATTCAGACAGTCCCTACTGTGCTGGAATTTAAAGGCGATTCATTTAAAAATTCGGTCAAGGGATGCCAGAATTTCGACTATTATTCTTCTCTATTTAAGAATACGCTGTTTGTTGCACGAAACAATGAACAAGAGTCTCCCAAAAGAGTAGTTGTCTATAGTACCCCGTCATGTCCGCATTGTACGAATCTAAAAAATTACCTGCGAAGAAATCAGATTCATTTCAGAGATATCGATGTTTCCAAAGATCAAAAAATGGCACAGGAATTGGTAAGAAAAAGTGGGCAGCAAGGTG
>JBKGZA010000003.1:0-54774 GCA_046545815.1 Bacteroidales bacterium | reverse complement strand
GCTGGATATGACACTCAACCTGCAACCCCAGAAATTTTTTAAGTCAGGTAGTTTTAAGGAAAATGACTTTTTTGATGAAAATGCAATGCTTCTGAGGCTTAAAAGGGAAGAAGAATTCAGCAAAAAGGTTTCAGAGTTGACCGGGGAGCAGATCAATGAGGTAATCAGGGAAAAAGAGAAACAAGATCAGGAAACTGGGGATCAAAAAGCCAGGGAGAAGAGAACCGATACGGAGGAAGTAGATCTTCATATTGAAGAACTTGTGGACAAGCCAAAGGGGTTATCCAACAAAGAGATGCTGGAGATACAGATGGGCAAGTTTCAAACTGCCCTGGAAGGAGCGCTTAAAACGCCCAAAACCAAGAAAATCGTTTTCATTCACGGAGTAGGGAACGGAAGGTTACGATATGAACTGAGGAAATACCTGGATCGCCATTATCCGAATCTCGACTATCAGGATGCTTCTTTTAAAGAATACGGTTATGGGGCTACTTTGGTATTCCTTCGAAAATAATAACCTTTTCATCTCGTTGTAAAAATTGGAATAGGATGTAGCAGGCTTTTCCATCGTCTCCTGCGCTTTGTGGGAGAAGGAAAGTCCGGGCAACACAGAGCACCATGCTTCCGAAAGGGAAGGTATCCGCGAGGATATGGTTCCGGAGCAGAAAATAACTACCTTCGCCTCCGGCGGAGGAAAAGGTGAAAAGGTGAGGTAAGAGCTCACCAGTATTCCGGGTGACCGGAATAGCTGTCCAGACCCATGGGTTGCAAGACCATGTATACCGGCGATTGAGGGTTGCTCGCCCGATGCCGGGGGGTAGGTCGCTCAGATAAATGATGGAAATCCGGCCATGCCGGATAACAGAACCTGGCTTATAAGCCTGCTGCATCTTTTTTTTAATTTATTTACCGTAATTTTTGATATTGTATAAATATTCCATTTCCTTTGCAAATAAATATCTTAACCAAATAATTTAATAAAAACTTGATTTTATGGCTATTGAAGAGCAAAAAGTTGTTTCTGTAACATACCAGTTAAACGTGAATGATTCTGACGGTGAAGTGGTAGAAACAGTTGATAAAGAAAAGCCCCTGACCTTTCTTTACGGGGTTGGTAACATGCTGGAAAAATTTGAGGAAAACATTAAAGGGTTGAATGAAGGCGATAACTTTAATTTCAAAATACCTTCAGAAGAAGCCTATGGTGAAGCTTCAGAAGATGCTATCGTTGAGCTTCCAATAGAAACATTTAAAATTGAAGGAGAAATAGACTATGACCTCCTGAAAGAAGGGAATTATATTCCCATGCAGGATCAGGAAGGCAACAGACTTGATGGTATTGTTCTTGAAGTTGGCGAAGAAAAAGTAAAAATGGATTTTAACCATCCTTTGGCTGGCGACGATCTTTATTTCAAAGGCCAGGTCCTTTCCGTAAGAGATGCCAGTGAAGATGAAATCAACCAGGGATACGTAAGCGAAGCAGAAGGAATATAAAACAATTTTGGTGTGGTTGTTGTTTGTAAAAAAAACAATCCAAAAAATGAATTTTATGAAAAAAGTTTATCTTATTCTGCTTGTGATGCTTTTCACTTTACCTTCTGCATTCGGTCAATTGCAGTTTGGCGTGAAGGGCGGTATTGTATCTTCTTCCTCGAATCTGGATACCGAATTAACTGATCTTGCTTTTAGTGACAATGAAAATCTTGAAACCTTTAAGATGGAAGCCATGGATTCCAAAGCGGGATTTCAGGGTGGTTTCTTTGGAAGGTTGTCCATTGCAGGACTTTATGTTCAACCTGAATTGATGTTTACCTCCACAGGTTCTAGGGTGAAGGTAAGCGAAATCTATTCTAACGGAGCAGAGGTTGATACGACCATCTCGACGATCAAAAATCAGAAATTCAAGAGAATTGACATTCCCATTATGGTGGGTTTCAAGATCGGGCCGGCAAGGCTGCAGGCCGGGCCCGTCGGGAGTATTATGCTTGATCATCAATCTGCCATTGAAGCTGCTACCAATTTTAAGGAAGAATTCAACGGAGCCACATGGGGATACCAGGCAGGAATTGGTCTTGACTTGCTTAACACCCTGACGCTGGATGCCAAATATGAGGGAAGTTTGAGTAAACTGGGAGAAAGTGTGAAAATTGGAGACCAATCGTATTCAATTGATAACAGGCCCAATCAGTTTGTGTTTACAGTCGGAATATTTTTCTAACCCGAACCGGAAA
Organism: Bacteroidales bacterium; assembly: GCA_046545815.1. Taxonomy (GTDB): domain Bacteria; phylum Bacteroidota; class Bacteroidia; order Bacteroidales; family UBA12077; genus JAGXLC01. The sequence continues at coordinate 52,543 of JBKGZA010000003.1, read as the reverse complement.
CTTACTAAAAATAAAAATTCAGGTCAGCATCAAATGCTTGGTGTTGACCTGTATTTCTGTTAAAAATATTTAAAAAATTTCTTTCAAATAACAGCCTTCCTTTTAATCCGTTAAACTTTTTGCAATTTTCTTGACGAGAAATATTGCAAAATGAATTAAAACATTACATTTGCACCTCTTTTTTCAGTAAACATTTTACTTTGATTGCTGTTTGTATTTCTGGTGTTACTTTGAGTTAGTAATGTTTAAACTTTAATGATTTATGGGTTCAATGTCCGTAAATAAAAAACTGATTGCATTAATCCTGGTTTTTTTCGGAGGAATATTCATTTCCCTCTCAGATCGATCCATGTCGCTGGATTCGGTTTCAGATATTGCTGGTAATGCCATTTCCCAGAAATTGAAGAATGAGTTTTCTTCTTATCCTGAAATAAAGGATCATGAGGCAAAAATCCGTGATTTTCTTGAGCGATGGAATATTGTGGGGGCTTCAGTAGCCATTTCAAAGGATGAAAGGTTAATTTACGCTAAAGGGTTTGGATTTGCCGATCGGGAAAATAAAGAAGCTGTACAGCCCAAACATCTTTTCAGGGTTGCCAGTGTGTCGAAGTTGATTACTGCTACAGCGGTGATGCGATTAAAAGAAGAGGGGAAGCTTAATCTTGATGACCAGGTTTTTGGAGAAGATGGAATTCTGAATGATCCCAAATTTTTGAATATTCGGGATAGACGTGTGAAAGATATCACTGTTTACCATCTGTTGACGCATTCTGCAGGTTGGGACAGGTATGGAGGAGATCCTGTTTTCATGCCCTATACCATCCGAAGAGAGATGAATGTAGAACTCCCTGTTGATCAAGAGTCAACCATTCAATATGCTTTGAGCAAACGCCGCCTTGATTTTACACCGGGAACACGCAGCTCTTATTCCAATTTCGGGTATGCCCTTCTGGGAAAGGTGATAGAGAAAATTTCAGGTATGAATTATGAATTTTATGTAAAGTCAAAAATTTTAAATCCACTGGGTATTTATGATATGCATATGGGCCATGCCCGGCTCTTTAAATGTTTCTCCAACGAGGTAAAATATTATTCAAACTCGCCGTACAGCACCACATTTTCTTCTTTTCATTACAGGAAACAGGTACCAAGCTTTTATGGAGGTATCAACCTTCAGGTACTTGGGGCTGCAGGAGCATGGGTAGCTTCGCCTGCGGAGTTGCTGAAGTTTTTAGGGCATATTGACGGGTTTCCGAAGAAAAAGGATATACTTTCCGAACAATCACTTAGGCAGATGATTCAAACAGGGCCGGGTTATAAACCGATTGGTTGGTTGAGCACAAGCTATGACGGCATCTGGAAAAGATCCGGAACCCTTGCCGGTACCTCTGCTTTGGTGAAACGCTGTAACAATGGATTTTCATGGGTGATGCTCATCAATACAAGCAACAATAAAGGTCATGACTTTACTCATGAGATGGATGAAGTGATGTCATCATTCATCGATGAAGTGGATAACTGGCCCCAGTATGATCTGTTCGAATATAGTAAGCCCCAGCCTTTATATACTTACACCACTACACACAAATAAATAAATTTTCCCGTGTTTTGCCGACAGTGCCATGTAGCAGCGTATTAAGAAAATGGTACAATCAATATTGCGATCACATGGAATGGCTGGTATTTTCATTGATTATTTGTATATTTGTCAGTAGGTGTATATTTTGAAGTCAGTTTGGAGTGATTTCAGAAATATTTTTCGCCCTAATTTGGACAAGCCAAAACCAAACAGGATGCTTTCAAGGAATTTAATGTGTTTCCGTTTTGGCTTGTCCAAATTAGGAGAACGGGGGATGATTTGAAAAATAGCCGCGAAGTGGAGAACAGAAAAGATACTTTAAAATCTGTTGATTTATTCAGGAAGACACCTTCGGATTTGCTTGAATACGTTGTCCATTCTGTGGAGGAGGTAACCTTTGAAAAGGGAGAGGTTGTGTTTATCAAGGGTGATAGCGTTCCTGCCCTCTATATTATAAAAAAGGGAAGTGTTAAGGTTCACGATGGAGAATATAAATTTGCTACCTTCACAAAGTACGATTTTTTTGGAGAATATTCGCTGATCAATTCCCCGGTTCGGTCAGCTTCTGTTACTTCCCTTGAAGAGACAACCCTGCTGCGTGTCGGCGAAGAATTATTTGAGAAGCTACTTGATGAGGACTTATATTTCGCCAGGGGCATTTTAAAGCGGTTGATCAGCCGGCTGCGAAAAAGCAATGAAATAGAGGAATACCTGGTTGAAAAAAGCAATGCGATAAGAGCCGAGAAGGAAGAGATAGAAGAAAAAAAGACCTGGCTGGAGAAGATGAATGCCACCAAAGATCAGTTCTTTTCTATAATTGCCCATGATTTGAAGAATCCTTTCAATGCAATCATCGGTCTTTCTGAATTGCTGGTTTATCGTTATGATAATTATCCCCGAAAAAAGATCAGGGAATTCATCGGCCAAATTCATAAATACTCAACCAGTGCCTACAATCTGCTGGACAATCTTCTTCAGTGGGCCCGATCTCAAGCCGATCGGCTTGTAGTATCTCCGCAAAGGCTGGATACCGGAAAAGTGATTGAAGAAAACATCAACCTGCTACAGAATAAGGCAAAAGATAAAAATATTGGGATTAAAGCGGAAACAAGCGGCGTGGGCGATGTTTATGCCGATCAAAATATGATTAATACTGTAATGCGGAATTTGATTACCAATGCCGTTAAGTTTACGCCCAGAAATGGCAAGATAAAAGTAGTTGCCAGTGATAAGGACAAGGACTATATAAAGATTTCTGTAGTGGATAATGGGGTGGGGCTTGATGAAGCGGACATACCAAAGATTTTTGACCTTACTTCACACTTCACCACCAATGGAACTGAAGCAGAAGAGGGTACCGGCTTGGGCATGGTCTTGTGTAAGGATTTTGTGGAAAAAAATCACGGAACCATTTGGGTGGATAGTGAGAAAGGAAAGGGGAGTGCTTTCCATTTTACGCTCCCGAAAGCTGAAAGTGTTTCGCAATAATAATGAATATCCGCTATATAAACCCCGGATTTTATATTAAAAACAGGTTGACCATATACTTTGAATTTTAATAATCTTTTGCTGCCTGATGAATGGCCAGCAATTTTTTTAACAGCTTTTCAAGCTTCTCCAGATTGAGCATATTGGCTCCGTCAGATTTGGCCTCCCCGGGTTCGGGATGTGTCTCAAGAAAAATTCCATCTACTCCGGCAGCTATACCTGCGCTGGCAATGATTTCAATCATTTCCGGCTGGCCTCCGCTTACTCCGGAAGACTGATTGGGTTGTTGCAGGCTGTGCGTTATATCCAGCACTACAGGCAGATTGGTTTTCTGCATGATCGGGATGCTGCGCATGTCAACAATTAAATCGGAATAGCCAAAGGTGGTCCCTCTTTCCGTGAGCAATACCCTTGAGTTGCCGGAATCAATTATTTTCTGGGCGGCAAACTTCATGGCGTTAGGGGAGAGGAACTGACCTTTTTTGATGTTGATGGTAAGTCCCGTTTCGGCAGCAGCTACGAGCAATTCGGTCTGGCGGCATAAAAAGGCGGGAATTTGCAGAATATCCGTATACTTTGCGGCCTTCTCCGCTTCATCCGGCTTATGAATATCTGTTATAACCGGTATACCGAAATGCTTCCTGATTTTTCCCAATATTTTTAAAGCTTCTTCATCGCCGATACCGGTGAAGGAGTCCAGTTTAGACCGGTTGGCCTTCCGGTAGGAAGCTTTGAAAACATAGGGTATATGAAGTCTGTCCGTAATCTCAGTGATATCTTTGGCTATTCTGAAGGGAGTCTCTTCATCTTCAATGACACATGGACCAGCCAGCAGAAAAAAATTGCCGGAATCCAGGTATTTCAAATTTTCTATATTGTACATCATTTAGTTTTTTTAGGCGCTTACCGGGCAAATTCTTGCTTTTTTGGCAAAACTTGCCCGGTAAGGTACTGTTAATATTTGTATTTATTCTTCCACCAGTTTTTTAACCGTTGGAGTATCTCTTGTTCTTTTTTGTTGTTTTGGGGTATGTATAGGATATGCCCTGAAATTTTTTCAGGGAGGAATTCTTCCCGGATAAAATTGTCTTCATAGTGATGGGCATATTTATAGTCTTTGCCATATCCCAGCTCCTTCATCAGTTTTGTCGGGGCATTGCGTATGTTCAGGGGGACGGAGAGGTCACCTGTCTGCTTCACCTGTTGCTGGGCATCATTGATTGCCTGGTAGGCAGAATTGCTTTTTGGGGAGGTGGCCAGGTAGATGGCAGCTTCAGAAAGTATGATCCTTGATTCGGGCCAGCCGATCCTTTCCACGGCATCAAAACAGCTGTTGGCCATAAGCAGGGCATTGGGATTTGCCAGTCCGATATCTTCAGAGGCAAGAATGACAAGCCTCCTGGCAATAAACCTTGGATCTTCGCCACCTTCCACCATCCGGGCCAGCCAGTAAACTGCAGCATTCGGGTCACTGCCTCTGACGGACTTGATGAATGCAGAAATGATGTCGTAATGCTGATCGGCATTTTTGTCGTAGAAAGCGATATGCTTTTGCAAAATATGTTTTACTTTTTCATTGTTGATGACAATCTTCTTATCCGGATCATCGGCTATTTCTGCGTTTACAACAAGCTCAACGATATTGTATAGTTTACGGGCATCTCCTCCCGAAAATCTTAACAATTCACTTTTTTCCTCAACTGAAATGTTGTATTTCTTCAGATAAAGGTCCTCATGAAAGGCTCTGTAGAGCAGTTTGTCCAGTTCCTTTTCAGAAAGGGATTCCAGAAGGTATACCTGACACCGGGAAAGGAGGGGGGATATTACTTCAAAAGAGGGGTTCTCGGTGGTGGCCCCAATTAGTGTTATAACTCCCTGTTCTACAGCACCAAGCAGAGAATCCTGCTGTGATTTGCTGAAACGGTGTATTTCATCTATGAAGAGAATGGGATTAGGCGTATCAAAGAACCTTTGTTTCCGGGCTTTTTCTATGGTCTCTCTGACATCTTTCACGCCGGAATGTACGGCACTTAATGTAAAAAAAATCCGGTTGTGCTCATGGGCAATGATTTTGGCAAGGGTGGTCTTACCAGTACCTGGCGGTCCCCATAGTATGAAGGAGGGTATGTTGCCTGACTCGATGATCTTGCGCAAAGCGGCATTTTCTCCCACCAGGTGTTCCTGTCCGATAAATTCATCCAGTGTTTTTGGACGCAGCCGGTCTGCTAATGGTTGATTAATTGCCATGAAATTGCACAGGTTTGTATTTTTACGCTTTTGGTTTGATATTTGCTTTCAATCTATAGCATCCATCAAAAGATAAACAAACAAATCTAAAATTTTGTCGTAAAAATGTGGAAAAACAGTTCAAAGATAAATCAAAAAATTATTGCTATGAAAAATAGATCAATTTCTAAATTATTGTTAACCGGCGTTATTGTAATGGGCTTTATATTTCCTGCAAAAGCCCAGCTTGATGGTCTTGGCAAAGTTATTTCCTATCAGACCGGAAATGCCGAAATTTTGATGAAAGAATATATCCGTCCCTATACCAATGCATTGGGAACTAATCTCTCGAGCGGATGGTACAACACGGCAAAACCTCATAAAACACTTGGATTCGATATCACGTTTACCTTGAATACTACTTTTGTGCCCGATGCTCATAAAACATTTAATCCACAGTCCCTTGATCTTAAGGAGATAGAGACCGAGGCTACTTCTTCACCCACAGCAATGGGAGCCAATGAGCCCGGTGCCACACTAAACTTCACAGAAACAATAGATGGACAAGAATATACTTTGGCTTCCTTTGATCTGCCCAAAGGTACTGGAATCAGCTTTGCACCGGCTCCGATGCTGCAGGTTGGACTGGGATTGTTCAAAGACACTGAAGTGATGGGAAGATATATCCCGGATATGCAACTGGGGAACCAGGCTGAAATCGGTTTATTGGGTGTTGGGGTAAAACATTCTCTCAAACAATGGGTTCCTGTACTTAACAAACTTCCCATTCTCCATGTTTCGGTTATGGGCGGCTATACCCATCTTAGTTCGCAAACCGGCCTGAATTTTGTGCCGGAAGATTATGTGGAGGCCGGACTTATTGATCAAGACAATATATGGGATTATGAGTTAGACGAATCTTACAATTACAGCAACCAGGAAATGGCTATGGATATCAGGAGTTTTACATCCAACCTGTTGGTGTCCGCAAATTTGCCGGTAGTAACTTTTTACGGGGGCGTTGGATTCAACAATGTGCATTCCAGTCTGGCTTTGAACGGAAACTATCCTTTGCCTGCCTATAACCCGGATAATACACAAATGGAAATTACAAAGGAAAGCTCCAAAACAGATCCCGTTGATATGGAGATCAAACATCAGAGCGGAAGCCAAACACGACCAAGGTATAATGCAGGCATAAGATTTAAATTCGCAGTCATTACCCTGCATTTCGATTATACCTATTCCGATTATTCCGTTGCAACGGCTGGCCTGGGAATCAGTTTCAGATAAACAGGGATAAAAAGCCCGATTAAAAAATATCCGGTGTTTTAACGCACCGGATATTTTAATGCAGTTTATATGATTGTTGTCATCTATTTTATTACAAAAAATATGCTCTGTTGTATGAATTATATTTGAGGCTAGTCTAAAAAGGCGCGGCTATACTTAGCTAATTATATTGAAATTATCTATTGAATTTCAGTAATCTAATAGAGTGCCTTACCAGCCAAAATCCAGCTTTTTAAACCGGACTCATATTTGGTTATCTTTAAACAAACAACATTAATCAGAGGCTAACGGATAATATTCTGATAATCCATGGCTAAAAAAAAATTCTCTTGTTTCATACATAGCTGCAGCATTTATGTTGCTTTCTCATGATCCAAGCCACTGGAAAGAACAGGTTTTGGAAAGGGATGATATACAACTCACCCTTTCAGGACATACGCATGGTATGCAATTCGGAATATATACCGGAAAATTCAGGTGGAGTCCTTCAAAGTGGAAATATAGGGAGTGGGGTGGATTATACAGATTAAATGATCGGTATCTGTATGTCAATAAAGGATTGGGTTATATCGGATTTCCCGGAAGAATAGGCATAAGAGCGGAAATTACCGTGCTAACCCTCAAACATAAAATGGGGGCCTGACCAAAACCAAGCCCCCTTTTATGTTTTTTTGAAATGCTTAAACCTGGCTTTAGATTTTTGATTTCTCCAGGTTATAGGTTTCAAGAATGCTTTTTATGTAATTGCTGACATTCTCGAAATATTGTCCGGCAGGTTCTTCGGAGCCGTCTTCGAACACCAGTACTGGCTGAACAGGGATATCATCCTCCGATTCTTCGTCTAAAATCACTTTCATATCCGCAATTTTATTCCCGGTATCCGCTTTGTAAAGGGAGATGTCAATTTGCTCATTCACATACTCTACCATATCATCGAAAGAAGTCAGTTCGTTTTCTACCAGGAAAGTCTCGTCCTCAAGTCTTTGAAGGTTATAGGGCTTGATACCGCCGTCCAGTCTCAGATTGTGAAGCTGAACATAGCCGTTCAGTTTTTCGGCATCCTCCATATTATCCCTAAAAGTAATCTCAAAGGAGAAGGATACCAGTACATTTCCGTTGTTTTCGTTGATCAGGGCGGCTTCAACCTTCTCTTCCGACATCGAAAGTTCCCAGGTGAAAGGTTTCAGATAAACAGTTGCTTCAAGCGATTGAACTGCATCGAGCTCATTGTCGTAGTCAAGCGCGTAATCTACATTCAGTACTTCTTTACCATCGATCTCCAGTGTCATCTTAACCGTATCCGCTACATAAACCGTATTACCCAAAGAATCAGTGGTTTCAAATTCACTGTAGTCCGTTAAGGTTAAAACAGCGTTGTTTTCAGGTGATTCCTGAGTGGTATCTGTAGGAAATTTAATGATGATCTGATCATCCGGGTCTTCCCGCTTAACATTCCATTCTTTGGTATCCTGCCATTCGTAAGTACCAACCCAATTGTCGAAATCAAAAGGATAGCTGCCCTCTCTTTTGAGCTGTTTGTTATCAGTGGGCCGCAGAACTTTCTGCAGGTTTTCTATGATTATTTCACCGCCCCCTGATTTGGTCTCATCACTGAAGGGATCATCCTTCTGTGTCAGCCCCTCAAGCGTTTGTATGGCCTGCATCCCTTCAGTGCTTTCTATTTCTTTCAGGCTGGCCTTTAATTCTTCATCATTCTTCTCCAGGGTTTGAACCGCATCCTCCTTGTCCAGAGTCTCTACCGTGTCATCTTTCTCGCAGCCAGTGAATATTAACACTGACCCAATCACCATTAATGTTAAAATTTTCTTCATTGCATTCATAATCTTCTGTCTTTTTGTGTTTCTACTTTCAATTTGTGCTTTTCATTCATCTGTTTATTGTCTGTTTGTTTTTTAAGCATTTCTCAAATTCTCTGCCAGATTATCTTATATTACAAAATGTTTTGGTAGCTCAAGTGTTCTGAAAATCTTTTTACCTCCTCATTGTCAATATCAGTTATAAAGTTAAACAGAAAGAATGTTGAGTCGGATGTATAGATGGTCACATTTTCTTTCCATGGATTTGTAATGTTTTTGTTGAATATTTTCATCCGGGCCGAATCGGTCCCAACCGATTCCAGCACGGGCTGAAATTTAAGACTGTCCAGAAACCCCCTCAGTCCTTCTTCTGTCCCGTTGCAGGTTCTGGATTGATTTTGTTTTTCATGCAAGATCATTATTCTAAAAGATTCGAACGAATTTTTGCTGAAATTTAAAGAATCACTATTTAGTAATTCGCCAAGCAAAAAATCAGGTACTTTCAAAACAGCTATTCCTTTTTCACCTTCATGTCTTTTTAAGAATGTATTGACCTCACTTTTTCGTTTTTCATCCGGTTTCTCCAGATGATAGAGCAATGCAAACACTGAAATAATGACGGCCGAGTACAAAATGATGCTGTGTTTTTTCATACGAATCAAAAATTAATTTGTTTAAAAAAAAAATCAATCTCCATCTTCTTCAAAAATTATAAACTTATACTAACGTACAAATATTTTCTCTCATATTGTTAACTTTGGGTCGTGGCAAAAATTCCGGCTTCATGATGCATCAGATAGGTAAATATCTAATTGTTATTGGTATTATTGTGATTGTCGTTGGAGTTATCTTGTTTTTCCTGGGCAACAAACTAAGCTGGTTTGGCAATTTACCCGGTGATATAAAGATAAAAAGAGAGAATTTTGTTTTTTATGCACCCATTACAACTATGATCCTGCTGAGTATTGTATTGAGCTTTCTGCTCTGGCTCTTTTCCAGGATCAAATTCTAATCTCCCATGATTTTTCATATTTTGCTTTTTACATTGAATTTGTTAAAAAGAAAGTGCTGACTCAGGGCAATGGGGGTAATCTTATTCAAGTTTGAGAGAAATTTGTTCACAAAACCGGGGATAATTACCGTTTTGCCTCTTAATAGGCTGGATATGGCTATTTCTGCCATTTTGTTGGCCCGCATGGTTGACATTTTTGCCAATATCCCTCCCCGACGGATTCTTTCCAGTACTTCCTCATTGGTCATAATGGGACCGGGACACAATACGCTGACCTTTACGGGGGTGTTTTTTAGTTCTGTCTTTAATGCCCTGGAAAAGGAATAAATGAAATTTTTACTGCCTGCATATACCGTTTTAAAGGGTATGGGATAAAAAGCAGCCAGACTTCCAAGGTTAAGAATATAGGCATATTCAAGTTTTCTCATTTCCGGCAGAAAAAGCCTGGTAAGAAGTACCACCGATTCTATGTTCAACCGGACAATATTTTCATAAAACCGGTAATCATAATCACAAAAAGAGCCCAGATGGCCCAGTCCGGCATTGTTGATCAGCATGTTTACAGTGATCCCCAGTCCCTTGCAGTGGTTATATATATCCATGGGAGCATTGGTTAAAGTTAAGTCAATAGCAAAAGAATGAACCTCCACCGAATGATGCTTCTCCAGATACCTGATGGTGCTGTCAAGCCGGGAATCGGGAAGGTCCACCAGTAACAGATTCAAATTTCTTTTTGCACATTCAATGGCAAGAGCCCTGCCTATACCCACACTGGCACCCGTAATGAGTGCATACAATTTTTTCGGATTATTCGAATGCTTCATTGCCGTTGCTTTTTTATCCATTCGACTGTTTTTAATAACCCTTCGTTAAGGGGAGTTATTTGGTAATCCAGTTCCTCCCTGGCCTTATCCGAAGTAAGTTCCCAGTTGTACATATATTTTCTCACCCACTTGGGGGGTAAAAGCGGAGCTTTATTCATCAGTCTGGAAATGGCCATCTGACAAGAGACAAATATAATCAGTACAGCAATTGGTACAGGGATGAGGGGATATTTTTTCCGGCTGATTTTTCTGATAAGCTGGAATAACCTGGAATAAGAGGCATTTTCACCTCCCAGTATGTACTGTTCCCCCTTTATCCCTTTTTGCATAGCCAGATAATGGCCGTTTACCACATCCTCTACAAATACATAATTTCCTCTCATTTTTCCGTTTCCCGGTATAAACCACCAGGTACCACGGAGGTATTTCTTAACGAGAAGGGTGATGGCATTGCTTTTGGATATCACACCAGGCCCGTAAACTCTGGTTGGATGCACAACAACGATATCCATTCCTTGGAGTACGTAGTCTTTGGCCCTTTTTTCCCCCATAAATTTGGTACTTTCATATTCATTGAAGAAGTCGTAATACCGGGGTGAATCTTCATTCAGAGGTTTGCCGGCAGAGGGTCCAAAAGTGCCGCCGGTCGAAGTAAATACGATTCTTTTTACCTGCTGATCTCTGGCTATGTTAAATATATTGAGTGTTCCAATAAGATTGATATGGTTATAGGTGGTTTTGTCTTTTGCCCAGGGCTGAGCAAAGGCAGCAAGGTGAAAAACACCATCCACACCGTTCATGGCTTTTTTTAAAACCTCAAGATCATCAAGGTTCCCGAAGTACCATTTGATGTTTATATGTTTCAACAGGCGGTTGGCCTTGCTTTCACTTCTTACCAGAGCTCTGACTTCATGTCCCTCTTCTGCCAGTTTTTGAGCCAGACGGGCTCCTATAAAACCTGTTGAGCCTGTAATAAAATACTTCATATACGTTTATTTTTTATTGACATCTCCGGATTGGCTTTTATCGAAAAAAATTCATAGCTGATGGCCATAATCCCATGAATCAGGAATGCAGCAAGGAAGGATCCTGTTTTTATAGTTATTACGCACAAAATAATTCCAAACGGAACAGAACCGAGCATTTCCCTGAGTCCTTTCGGCAGGTGCACAAAAGCATATAAAATAACATTCACCACAACAGCCGTAATGCTATTGAAGGTATAATAAAATGAGAACAACAAAAGACCCCTGAAAAAGGCTTCGTAAGCAAACAAATAAACCAACCAGGTGGTAAAATTTATTATCAGCGTCCTGGGATTCCAGTTTTTAATACGAATTTGAGGATAATCATCTGATTTCGATTGTTTCCCAGCCAGAAAACAGTTCATCATAACAATCAAGGGTGCGAATATACTGATCCAAATAAGCGATTGATCAAAATTGTAGAGATTGATTCCGTAATTTCGGAAATTGTTATCCTGGAGTAAAACAAATATAAGAATGGGAATAACTCCCAGGAAAACAGAACCAATAAGCCGTTGACCGATAATAGAAATATAGTCTTCCTCCGTTTTTTTCCATCTTTTTGCCCGGTTATTAAGGAATAAGCTTACATAATGGTATCCTGAAAATCCAATAATGAGTAGGCCAATCGTAAGGCTTGCATTCGTATATTTTGCATTATAAAGAAACGATTGACTGAGGATGAGGATTTGCTCTACACCATTCATTTCTAATTACTTAAGGGTGAGTTGGGTTCCTTTGCCATTGTTTTATATGTGAGTTTATCCAACAAGTTTGGTGCGAATTTTTTTAAAAGCACCGTTAACTTCCCTTTAGAAGTCATGACAATGAGGCGCTTCCTTTTTATTATACCCCGGGCAACTTTTTCCGCCACTTGCTCCGGGGACATCATTTTTGATTCATCCCTGGGGCTTTCTCCCTGGGCGTTACCTTCTGGTCCCAAAGCTGATTTGCGAACCCCAGAGGAGGTAAAACCAGGTGCGGCTATCATTACGTGAACTCCTTTCCTCAGCATTTCTACCCTTAAGGTCTCCAGGAATCCATGCATGGCGAATTTAGAGGAGGAATATCCCGTTCTTCCGGGTAAACCCTGAAAACCGGCAATTGAGGAGATACCTATTACCGATCCCTGGCTTTTAAGAAGATGAGGTAAAGCAAAATTTGTACAATACACGGTTCCCCAGAAATTTACATTCATGAGTTTCTCAATTACTTCCAGGGAAATATCTTCAAAAAGCCCCCTCATGGACAAGCCGGCATTGTTCACAAGCACGTCAATTTTGCCGAAAGCGCTGACGGTTTTCTCCACAAGTCTCTTACAGTCCGCTTTAACGGAAACGTCCGTTTTCACTGCCACTACCTCCCTGTTTTTAGTTTTCAGGTCTTTTTCTATTTCCCTTAGCTTCTTTTCATTACGTGCAGCAATAACTACTTTTGCTCCTTTATCCGAAAATAAATAAGCACAGGCTTTGCCTATACCTGATGAGGCTCCGGTGATTATAATAACTTTTCCATTCATTTCGTTGCCGTTTTTAACGCTTAAAAATATTTATTTTTTCAGAATTGTCATTTAAACAGACGACAAAACCTTTGTACAGGTATAAACATTCAAAGGCGGGAAAGAAAAACCGGAGAAGTGGTGTGATTCGCTTTATAGTTGATTAATACCCATTTGATCTAGTGAGGTGATTTTTTTCAAAAAAATACGGCTAAAAGTTTGTATAAATTTTATAAGGTATTACTTTTGCACCGACTCAGTAGCTCAGTTGGTAGAGCATCGCCCTTTTAAGGCGAGGGTCCTGGGTTCGAGACCCAGCTGAGTCACAAAAAGCCTCCAAACGGAGGTTTTTTTTATATCATTGATCTCCTATTTAATATAGGATATCGCGAATGAGCGCCACCGAACTTTCTGCTAAAGCCCTCGTTCAGAAATGACTTGTATAGTGCCATAATCCCAGCCATTCAATATGTAATGGTTCTGAAAAACCACTCTCAGGCTGAAGGGTGGAGTGGTTCGATATAGAAAATACCCATTATTGGTTACAAACTAACAGCTCATCGGTTCGGAACCGCTAAGCTGGTGGACAAAATCCTTTCCTCTTTTTCTAAAACCCTGAGTGAATTTTTTAAGAATGTAACCTTCCATGCAGGCTTCATAAACAAAGATTTCAACGGCAATGGCCATCCGTTGAAGTGCAATGAATGATGTGTTTAATTTTGAGATATTTCGGCGGATCTGGAATTCATCCGTCAGGTCAGGGGCTTGCTAATCCAGCAATTCTTGTTATATTTCGGCCCGTTTTGAACAAAAAGTATCTGATTATGAAAAAATATTTAACTGTATTCGCTTCATTTATAATAATGCTTTGTATAGGCAGTTTGTATGCGTGGAGTATAATTGCATCCGAGCTGATTGATAAATACAATTTTTTGGCTTCTCAGTCTCAGGTAATATTTGGAACTCTAATAGCCATTTTCCCTGTTACAATGATTTTTGTTGGGCAGTTAGGTGAAAAAATCAAGTTCAGGTATATCGGTTATATCTCAGGGTTATTATTTTTTGCAGGTTATTTTATAGCGAGCTATTCTCTCGGTAATTTCATTATAATTTTGTTAGGGATTGGAGTTTTAGTAGGAATGGCAACAGGTTTCGGTTATTGGGTTGCACTTACATCGCCCGTTCAGCTCTTTCCGGAGAGAAAGGGGCTGATTACAGGCATTTCAGCCGCGGGTTTTGGATTAGGCGCAGTATTTATGTCGGAAGTATCTGAAAAAATCTTGTCTGATGGTAAAGATGTATTACAATTACTTAGCATTATAGGAATATCATATGGTTTGATTATAGTTACTTTTTCAAATTTAATTTACCAGGATCAAAACACCTTAAAAAGTAATAATGAAGAATCTGTCAAAATAACCAACTTTCTCGGCTCTAAAATTTTGAAAAAATTATTTTTTGGAATATTTCTGGGGACTTTTGCAGGTTTGTTGATAATTGGAAGTCTGAAAATTATCGGAGAACAAGGCAACATCTCAACCCATTATTTGATTCTTGGAGTTTCAATATTTGCTGTTGCAAATTTTTTGGGCAGGCTTATTTGGGGTTTCTTGAGCGACTACATTGGTGCAAGTTTAAGTATATTTGGGGCACTATTTTTCCAATCCATCGCTATTATATCGTTGAATATTTTTCCTTTATCCGGGATTTCATATTTAGTTCTTGCATTTTTTATAGGTTTTGGTTTTGGGGGCAATTTTGTGCTTTTTGCTAAAGAAACAGCTCAAGTATTTGGAGTAAGGAATCTTGGCATTATTTACCCATATGTATTTTTGGGGTATGCAATAGCAGGCATAGCAGGCCCGTCCATCGGAGGTGCTCTGTTTGATGCTTTAGGAACATACGCTTATTCAATTTTTCTTGCAAGTGTTATGAGCTTTGCCGGTAGTTTACTGTTTTTAAATCACTTTATTAAAACACGAAAACAGGAACTTGTTAAATAGCATAGAAACTGCAGCTAAGTTCATTAAAGATGCCAAATTGGTTGCATTCCCAATCTAAACCATTTATGGCTTAGGTGCAACTCACAAATTACAAACGTCATAAGGATTTATCCGTTTAAAATTTGAAAATTGGTAAAAGGACAAAAAGGGAAAGCATTTCAGCTTTTTTAAATGATTACAGATTTTGTTTTTCAGGTATTTCTTATTAATTCCCGGTTAATTTTTTTGACAAAACCCGGCCCATTATAGATGAAACCCGTATAGATCTGAACCAATGTGGCGCCGGCCGATAATTTTTCCAGTGCATCCTGTGTGGTCATGATTCCGCCCACGCCAATGATAGGCATTTGGCCTTTACTCTTCTCAGCCAGGTAGCGGATAACTTCTGTAGATCTGTTGCTGAGCGGCTTTCCGCTTAATCCGCCTTCACCGATCTGTTTTACCAGTTCAGGATCTGTTGATAAATTTTCACGCTGTATGCTGGTATTGGTGGCAACCACGCCATCAATACCGGTACTGTAAAACAGGTCCACCACATCGTCAAGCTGTTGATTATTCAGATCGGGAGATATTTTCAGGAGGAGGGGTTTTTCGTTATTCCGGCTGCTTCTCAGGCGGGTGAGCTCATTCAATATCCTCATCGTTTGCTCCTTGTCCTGAAGTTCAGTCATGTTTTTAATGTTGGGGCAGCTCAGATTGATTACCAAATAGTCCACATGGTTATATATCTTATTAAATACAGTGACATAATCCTCCAAAGCCTTATCGTTGGGAGTCGCTGTATTTTTACCTATATTTCCTCCAATCACAATCCGCGGATTTTTTCTTTTGAGTCGTTTGACTGCTTCATCTACACCTTTATTATTGAATCCCATACGGTTAATCAGGGAAAGATCCCTGGGAAGGCGGAAAGACCGTGGCTTTGGATTACCTGGTTGCGCTTTTGGGGTAACCGTTCCAATCTCAATGAAAGAAAATCCAAAGTGGCTGAATTCGTTAAAAGCTTCAGCGTTTTTATCAAATCCTGCAGCCATGCCCACAGGATTTTTAAGGGCCATTCCCAGAAATTCTCTTTCAAGCCGGGAATCCCTGATCTCATAAATTCGTGAAGTAACACAGGAAACAAAAGGAATGCGAAAGAAAAATTTAAGGAAGTGAATAATGATATGATGGACAGTTTCAGGCCTCAGTTTAAACAAAAGTGGGCGGATAAATTGTCTGTACATTTTTAATGCAAAGATATACAAGTTGTGTTATTTTTTTTCTCTGGGAACATATTCTTCAAAGCGGTTGTCCGAATAAAATATGACAATTTTTTCTATATGAGTACTTTGAATGGTTCTTTCCGCGTCTGGTTGAAATTTTTTTCTGTGTACCTCATCTTTTGTCTCTTTTTCTGTGGCAGTCTCCTGTGAAGCCGGTTGTTCAGCTTGTTGCTCAAAAGCCATTGAAGTTTGCTTTTCTTTAACATACATGGAGCCTTCTCCGAGTATCAGCCATTTGGGATTGATCTCGCTGTAATATTTCAGGAATTTGTGAATAAAGTCATAACTGGGGTTGTTTCGTCCGGATATGATATGGGAAATACTTGACCTTTGCACACCGATTTCATCAGCAAGCCGGGTAGAAGTCATATTGTGTGCTTTAAGAAATTCTATGAGACGTTCTTTCATTGATCCTTTTTGTTACAAATGTAACAATTAAAGCTGACAACAAAAAATACATTTGTAAACGAAAAATAATTACAAATGTAACTTAGCTTGAACCGCATTTTTTGCATTCATAAAGGTTTAACAGACAAATTATTATACTCCGCAAAAAAGAACTGTGAGCCCATATGTGAAATGCTTTGATATTCCAGGGATTATAAAAATAGTGAAGAATTAAACAAAGACTTAGAATCTTAAACTTTTACATTAAGCTATTTTGACAGATAACTGACAAATAAACCATTAATATAATAAATTGCTTGTTTTCGGGTCTATAGCCATGCAATCTCTTATATAATTTGAAGTTTTAGTTTAAAAAAAATTTGTATAATACTGATTAATTATAAATTAAAATTATTATTTCACTTAAAAGACACCTGCAAATCTTGACTGTTTGCATTTTTATATTGACCTGCGACCATAAGTAACATATGTATATGATCGAGAAGCGAACGTTAAAAGATAAATTATTACAAATGTAACCATTTCATGAAGGTTAATTGCTTTTTTGTATTAAAAACAGAAATTATCACCAAGGGAATTTAAGTTGCAGTGTGCTTAGTTACATTTGTAAACAAACTGATATTTTACCTCGTTATATTCGGTTAACAGTTTATTAAAAATTTGAATTTTAAATTGGTTTACAAAGTACCTTAGCGGACAAGTTTTGCCAAAAAAAGCAAGACTTTAACCGGTAAGGTACTACTTTTTTTTCAGGACAAGCCTGAAAAAAAGCATTTCGCTTAAGAAACCAGTGTTAAGATAAAGTTTGAAAAACATGTTGGTTCAATTTGCACTTTAAGCGCCTACTTTGTGTATTTTGCTTGTCTTACCTAGGAATCCGCATGCTTTATACCATTGCCTTATTGTGAAGGTTCCTGGATGCGGGTTTCATTAGAGAAAACTTTCGGAAAGCTTATATAACCCCCCGATAACCAAGAACATTCAGGTTTTTGGAGATCACATATTGGTATTTATCATTTTTTTTGCAATCTTTACACCAAAATGATTCAATATCATGAGACCAGTACGTTTTCTGCTCCCATTGAGCACATTCCTTTTACGGGCAGGTATAGCTTTTTTGATTTACATCAGGTATTTTAATCAGGTTCTGACTTTAGATTTTGATACGCTTAATTTTTATCTTTCATTGCTTTTTAGCATTTTTGGAGTACTGCTGTTATTGGGGGCTTTTGAAAAAAGGCATACTTTAACCGTGTTATCCGGATTAATTCTTTTTCTTTTAGGTTTATACGAAATATTTACGTTTACGGGAAATTGGTTAACAATAAATGCGGCGTCAAACGTATTTCTGACGGTAATAGCACTTTTCTTTTTGTGTAACGGCAATAAAAACAGATAAAATTCTTTAATTCATTTAATAAAATAAAAAGATAATAATTTATGTTTAACATTGCACTTTTTGGTCCGCCAGGCGCTGGAAAAGGAACTCAGGCGAAAAAGCTGATGGATAAGTACAATCTGGCCCATCTTTCAACTGGAGATATTCTAAGGGAAGAAATGGCTCAGGGAACAGAATTGGGAAATAAGGTGAAAAATGTCATTGAGAAGGGGGAATTGGTATCTGACGATCTCATCGTTCAGCTTATTGAAAAAAAAATGCAGGAAAATACCCAGGCAGATGGATTTTTATTTGACGGTTTCCCCAGGACTTTCATCCAGGCTTATATCCTCGAGGGCTTATTGCTTAAGTTGAATACTTCACTTTCTTGTATGGTCAGTCTTGAAGTACCGGAAGATGAACTGATGAAAAGGATGCTGGAAAGGGCCAAGAAGGAGAACCGAAGCGATGATACCGAAGAAGCCATAAAAATTCGTTTTGAAGAATATAAATCCAAAACCATCCCTGTTGCCAATTTTTACAAGGAGAAAGGCATATATTTTGAAATTGATGGTGTGGGAGCTATTGATGAAGTTTTTGAAAGAATCGTTAATACAATCGAAGAAAAGCTTACTCAGGAATGGATGAATGTGGTGCTTTACGGTCCACCCGGTTCGGGCAAGGAAACTCATGGCAGAGAACTTGCCGAGAAGTATAATCTCACCTATATCTCCATGGGATCACGGGTATATGAAGAGATGAAAAAAGGAACCGACTTGGGACAGAAAGCAAAATCTTACATTGAAAGAGGGGATATTGTACCCGATGAATTTGCCATTAATGTAATAGAGGAACAGATTAAAACCAATCCTAATGCAAGAGGGTTCTTATTTAAAGGATTTCCAAAGACTGTGATTCAGTCTTACATATTGGATGGTTTGCTCCGAAAAATGAATTCATCCGTTTCCTGTGTCCTGAACATGGACATACCGACTCTGGAATCGGTCAAAAGGCTTACGGAACGGGGAAAAACAGAGAAAAAAAGGCCCTATGACCAAAATATCAATACCATAATCCACAGAATAGAACAATTTGACAGGCATACCAGACCTGTCCTCGATTTCTACAAAAGCAAGAACATCATTTATGACATTGACGGAATGGGATCACAGGAAGAAGTCTTCCAGCGCTTGTCAGATAAACTGGAGCAGGCATTTAAAGAACTGCGGTAATTTGTGTTGAAAGAGATGATGGGTTTTTGATTGGTAGGTCAATGGCATTAGGAATTCGGGCACTTATTTATATTCAGGCTTTAATATTCCTTGATTTTTAGTTGCTTATGTTGAATTGGTCGAATTTTAACCTCGAAGGAATTGCAATAGGATTTATGGCCTTTGTTATTATAGGGATTTTTCATCCCGTAGTTATCAAGGTAGAATACCATTTTGGCAAGAAAGTATGGCCCGTATTTTTATTTTCCGGTATTATTTTTTCCGGTGTTTCCCTGTTTTTTAAGAATGATTTTGTTTCTGTAATTTTAGGCGTTTTGGGATTCGCCCTTTTCTGGAGCACACTGGAACTTTTCAAACAGCATCAGCGGGTGCTGAAAGGCCAGGCAAAGAAAAACCCGAACAGGAGATATCACAATTAAAATACATTCAGATTGATGTTGGAGTCATTGAACCTAACTGGAATACTTGTGGGAGCAGGAGCATTTCTGAGTATTGCTCTGGGGAGATACCTTACCATTAAGGCTGAATATTATTTTACCAAAAAATTCTGGATCGGCTTTTTGATATTGGGTATCCTGTGCATGATGCTGTCATTAACCACAGAAAATTTTGTTGTATCCTCCACATTGGGAATATTGGGATTTACTTTTTTATGGGGAATAGGAGAAATACTGGAACAGGAAAAAAGGGTGGAAAAGGGCTGGTTCCCTGAAAATCAAAAAAGAAACAAGAAAAGCTGAAACCTTTTTATTTAAACAAATCATAAATTTTGGAGCTTTTATGTTCAGATTGCTTTACTATGTTTATCTTTGAAAACTCATTGGAAGAAAAAATATGTTCTATACAGGCATCATAACGTCTCTTTTGCCTTATATCTTGGTATTGGGTGTTTTCGGTACGCTGCTGCTTAACCGCGTTGTTTTAACCACATCACATGAAGATGAGCGCGGAGAGGAGATGGCTAATGACACCCTTCTTGAAAAACAAACCTTTGATGACAATAGTACCTTTTTCTATTCTCATAAAGATGAAAGTCAGAAAGATGAGGCAGAATCCCGCTTTTTTTACGGAGATTTTGAATTATTATATAAGGTAAAAAAGCTGTATTCACATTATAAAATCCCTATAACAGGCAATCCCGATATAAATAGTACCTACAGCTTGAGAGGCCCGCCAGCATAATTCCTTTTAAAATACGCTTTAGATTACTTGTTTCATAGTTTTTATTATCAGTAAATTAACCTTGTCGAAAGTTAATAAATAATGGTTAACTTTTCAAAATATTGTGTTATAATGTACCAATAAAATGGGTTATATTGCTTCTTGTTTGAGTCTTTTAACAATATTTATTCGCAGAAGAGTGCACCTTTACGTTTTGGCCTTACCATTTCAAGTACGCTCAATATCCCAAATCTTTTAAATCAGCGTTAGTCAATGAAGCCAATTCAGAAATACGGCATATTACTGAGCCTTTATCTTGCTCAATCCATTCCGATGAGCTTCTTCTCCACCGTATTACCTGTGATCATGCGGATGGAGGAGTATTCATTGTCCAGGATCGCTTTTTCCAATATTTTGGGATTTTTTCATCAGAAACGCATTGGCAGGAGGGTAGTGCTTCTGGTGATTTTTTATGCAGGGATCATAGGCATCTTATCTATGCTTAAACCTTATCTGGTGGATATGGGTTATACGGTAAAAGAAATTGCTTTCATGACAGGAATTTTCGGAACGGCATTTGGTGCGGGAAGTGCTTTTCTGGGAGGTTATATTTTAAAACGGGTGGGTAACATGAACGGATTGCGGCTTTTTGCCTTTTATGGCTGTGTGGCTGCCGGCTTTATGACCTTCATCGCTTTTGGAAATACCAGTATCGTACTGGTTTATACAGGAATTGCCCTGACCTGGAGTGCTTACGGTATGGCCTCTGTGGCCATATTCACCATTTCTATGAATACCGTGCGTAAAGGGAAAGAGGGCACCGACTATACCATTCAGATTGTATTAACCCACCTGAGCAGCTTGCTGGTGGTGGTAATCAGCGGAGGAATCGGGGACTGGATTGGTTATTCCGGTCTTTTTCTTGTTGAAACTATAATTGGGTTTATTGTTACACTGAGCATCGGTAAATTGTATTTTGATCCGGAAATTTCTCCGGAACCCGCTTATTTATTGTCAGAAGAAATTGTTTAAATTTGAATATCATGCAAATAGACACAACGCTTATTAAAAAATACAACAAACCGGGACCGCGATATACGAGTTATCCCCCGGCCAATTATTTTACAGAGGCTTTTACCCGCAACGATTATATTCAGATGGTCAGCGCGTCCAACAAAGACTGGCCCTCCAACATTTCCCTTTACATACACATCCCTTTTTGCCCCCGGATTTGTCATTTTTGTGGCTGCAACACCAATTTGATGCCGGGCAAAACGGAAATAGAACGGTATATTGAAAATGTAAAAAAGGAAATCGGACTTGTAGCGGAAAATCTTGATAAAAACAGACCTGTCACACAAATCCATTGGGGCGGAGGTACTCCCAATTCTTTGAATTTGGATTATGTAGAAGATATTATGAATCTGATTCATCAGAAGTTCACCCTTTCGGCTGATCCCGAAATTGCCATGGAATGCAGCCCGGCCTATCTGGAGCTCAATCATATTGTACGCCTGGGCAATATGGGTTTCAACAGGATGAGCCTGGGCATTCAGGATTTTAATACCGCTTTGCTGAAAAAACTGAATCGAAAACCGGCAAAATATCCCATTCAAGACCTTTACCGGATAGCTAAAAAATCGGGATTTGAAAGTGTGAATTTCGATTTTGTTTATGGTTTGCCTTACCAGACTTTGGAAGATCATACAAAAAGTATTAAAAAGGCGATCGAAATCAGTCCTGAACGAATTGTAACCTTTTCATATGCTCATGTTCCATGGTTCAAGGAGCATCAGAAACAACTCGAATCCTTTGATATTCCCCAGGCCGATACCAAGCTGAAGATGCTTGGATCATCCTTTCAGCTGTTAACAGATAATGGCTATGTGGCAATTGGCATGGATCATTATGCCAAATCCGGCGATGAGCTGAGCCTTGCACTTAAAAACAAAACATTGCACAGAAATTTTCAGGGATATTGCACCAGGGAAAAAACCGGCCAGGTTTACGCATTCGGAGCTACCGGCATTAGTCAACTTTCCCGGGGATACAGCCAGAATACGAGAAAACTTTCGGATTACAACCAAAGCCTGGAAAAGGGTGTTTTACCTGTTTTCAGAGGATACAGGCTGAACCGGGAGGAAAGGATACGGAGAAAGGTACTTAATGAGATCATGTGCAACCATTATCTTAATTTTGATACAATCGCCGGGGAATTTGACATTTCCCGTGATGAACTCAAAAGGATACTGGAATACGACACCAAAAATCTCGGGGAATTCGCTGCTGAAGGATTGCTTGAATATGATGATCAGGTGGTGAATGTCAGTTCAAAGGGCTTCTTCCTGATCAGGAACATTGCCATGGCCTTCGATCCGCTTATGAAATCATCTTTTAAAAATCGGTATTCAAAAACGATATAAAATGAGAGAACAGTACGATATTGTGATTCTCGGAGCCGGCCTTACCGGTTTGACACTGGCCCATAAGTTAAGAGATTCAGACCGGTCGGTGCTGGTCATTGAAAAACAAGAAAAACCCGGAGGAGTGATCGGCACGCACAGGGAAGATGGATTTATATATGAGGAGGGACCCAATACAGGCATAATCAAGTATGGGGAGGTAGCCGAATTGTTTGATGAACTGCAGGATTATTGCAAACCCTATATTCCGGATGATTCAGTAAAAAAAAGGTATATATGGAAACACAACCGGTGGGAAAAACTTCCTTCCGGTCTGAAAGAAGGCATTAAAACACCACTTTTTAGTTGGAAAGACAAGTTCAGAATTCTTGGGGAACCTTTTCGGAAACCCGGAGATAATCCTGATGAAACCCTGGATGATATGGTCAGAAGGAGACTTGGGGAATCCTTTCTCAATTACGCGGTGGACCCTTTCATATTGGGTGTTTATGCCGGTGATCCTTCTATGATTGTTCCCAGATACGCACTTCCCAAATTGTATAACCTGGAACAGGAGTATGGTAGTTTCATAGGAGGGGCCGTTAAAAAGAAATTCGCAAAAAAATATGAATTGGAAAAAAAAGCCACAAAAGATGTCTTTTCTGTCTACGGAGGTCTTGGTCAGCTGATTACAGGCCTTTATCAATCCGCAGGAGAGGACCGTTTCCTTTTCAATGCCGAAGGTTTGCAGGTAAATCCTGTAAATCAACTTTTTGAAGTGGCGTTTCATCACCGGGGAGAAAACAGAAATATCCTGGCCAGGCAAGTGGTTTCCACTGTCGGTGCATACGAGCTTCCTTGCGTTTTTCCTTTTTTAGATAAAACGGAACTTAACCACATGGCAACCCTTGAATATGCCAAAGTGGTTCAGGCAGCAGTTGGATTTAAAAAATGGGAGGGCCTTCAAATGGAAGGTTTTGGGGGCCTCGTGCCCCATATAGAAAATCGGGATATCCTTGGCGCGTTGTTTATGTCATCATTTATTCCGGAACGCGCCCCGAAAGGCGGGAGACTTTTCGCCATCTACCTGGGAGGTGTCAGGAGAGAAGAGATGTATGAAAAGTCTGATCACGAACTGACCGGTATACTGGGAAAAGAGATGAAACAGATGTTCGGGCTGAATGAATTTCAACCCGATTTATTGAAATTCAACCGTTATCAATATGCCATTCCCCAGTATGGAAAAGAGAGCGGCAAACGTGTTGATACAATAAAAAAGATTGAACACCGATACAAAGGTCTTATTATTGCGGGAAATCTGAAAGACGGGATTGGAATGGCTGACCGGATTAAACAGGCAGCTGACATTGCCGGAACTATGAATACTCAGTCGTAGAATTCATAGTCATACCGGTAAAGCACCTTTTCATCATAAGATGCATAATATACTTCGGCCTTTTTTACTATACCCTGATCATCATAAGAGTATTCCTTGTAAGAATATTCATCAGTCATCGAATCGTACCACTTCTCTTTTGATAACTGGCCTTTACTGTTGTATTTGAATATCTTGGATATGTGAGTTTTGTCCTTGGGCTGTTCTTTCTTTATTTCCACCAACTGGTTGTCAGAGTTGTACGAAAATTCCTTTCGGTAAATGAAATTGCCCTTCTGGTACTTGGTTTCTTCTATTTTATTATTTTCTTCGTTAAACTTATAGGTGATTTTCTTGGTTCTGTCGCCATTGGACTTAAATTGAAGATTTTCTATTAGACTGCCCTGGTCATTGTATTTATTTACAATCCGGGAAATTAAACTGCCCTCACTGTCCAATACCCTTATTTCTGCCACATTTCCTTCGTAGGAGAACTCCCTTCTTTCAACAAGATTGCCTTTACGGTCATTCTTGATGATCTTGGAAAGTTTCCCGTCATTGTTATAATGGTAGTCAATGATCCGGTGTTCACTTCCGTTGAAACGGTTCTCCTTGGTTTTCTTACCCTGGCTGTTATAATTGATGGTTTGTTTAAACCGGACTTCGTCTTCCTCAACGCTATAATTTACGTATTCTGTTTTATCCTGGTTCTGATTATATTTATAACTGAGCTCCTGATTGATATCACCCCGGCGGTAATATTCTTCCTTGATGACATTGCCATTTCTGTCAAATTCCTTAAAAGAATTTTTATAGCCTTCATCTGAGGGCTCACCATTTTTCAATTTAAAATTAATCTGGGTTTGCGTTTTAATATCCATGTTGATGATGGTATTCTTGTCCAATGCCTGAGGCAATTGTGCATACATTTGGCTGAATGATAGAAAATATATCAGCGTTAAGATTAATGGGGTTTTCATAAGGCTTAAAAATATTCTTTGAAATTTGAATCGTTCAATTATAACCAAAATACTCATTTTACGTAAATGTTTATGTTTTCAAATAAATTTCTACGGAAAAAAGATCAATAAGTTTGAGCTATAACTAATAATTTATTAATATATTTGAAACAATAATCACAAAGATTCATTTCTATGCAGAATATCCATATTCAGCGTTCACTTGAAAACCCTGACAAACCTGAAGTTAAATTTAATGCTGAAACAGGAGTATGTGAAATTATTGGTGAATCCTATATGGAATCGACCTACACCTTTTATCTTCCTTTGATGAATTGGATTGAGAGATATATTCAAAATATAGGCGATAAGATCACGATGAATATTAAGCTCGTCTACTTCAATACCAGTGCCACAAAATGCTTGCTGGACATTTTTGAGATTCTCAAAAAATACCAGGATGAGGGAGGGGAAGTAGAAGTCAACTGGTTTTACGATAATGAGGATCCCGATATGGTACACGAGGTGGAAGATTTTGAGATCGAATCGGGACTTAAGATTAACATGAAGGAATTTTAATTGCCCGGTTTTTCCCCGCCTAAGTTCCTGAGGTATTTTGCAGGAAAAAATTATCACTAAGCTCCTATTTATCAGGATATTCTTTGGGTAACGATTTGATGGGGAAGATACGGTTGGAAAACATAAAAAACAGGCCCAGTAATATAGCACAGGCAATAATCATTGTATAATATCCGGTAGAACCGGTAAATACATCCCTAAGGCTTGCTTCCATTACAGGTTTATCGGTCAGATATAGGAAAATGAAGCTTATCAGGTTATTGATAAAG
Source organism: Bacteroidales bacterium (assembly GCA_046545815.1). Classification (GTDB taxonomy): domain Bacteria; phylum Bacteroidota; class Bacteroidia; order Bacteroidales; family UBA12077; genus JAGXLC01. The sequence continues at coordinate 26,750 of JBKGZA010000003.1, read as the reverse complement.
TGAATAAAAACAGGGAGCGCCAGACTTCTTGTTTTATAGTAAACCCAGCTTATAAATATTCCCATGAGAAATGCACCTAAAAACTGCCAGGGATTCATATGAGCAAAAGCAAAAAGAAAATTGGTCCATAGTATGGCCTTTTCCGGTGAATAATTTCGCAGGAAACCTTCCAGCATAATGCCTCTGAATATCAATTCTTCCAGTACAGGTGCCAAAATTACTACTGTAATAAAAGCCGGGATGGTTCTACTGAACATCGTTTCGAAGAGTTCATGGAATTCTTCCGGAACAGGAAACATATTGGTCAGAGGATCAATGAGAATAATCACAAACACTGTTAATATCAGAATAATGACATAATCTGCAGGCGTGACCCGGAGATTTGTAAATGTGGGTTTATTGAAATAGATTCTTGTTTTAACCTGCGTAATGATCAACAAAGTTCCTCCTGCCGCCAACAGATAGGCAAAGAGTTGCATTAGATCCGTCAATATCTTGTTTTTGGCAAAATTTCCTGCCGATATCAATAGTCCGGTAAGAAAAGATAAAATAAGAAAAATCAATACAATACCAAATCCCTGTGAAATTTTGGGATAATACCAGATACTGCCTTGTGAGGGATTTTCCATTGTTATATCCTGTAAATTCTGATTTAATGGGCCAAAAATAGCAAAATGATATTTATAATAAAACCAATTGCCAATGTTTCCTCCGTAATTATTTATTTTTGTCAAATCATAAATCCTGAAAATTTCAAAATATGAACCATACTGTAAAAGTAAGTGCTGATGTCCATTGGATAGGTGTCAATGACCGGAAAACAGAGCTTTTTGAAAACCTTTGGCCCCTTGAGAATGGTATAGCTTATAATTCTTATCTAATTGATGATGAACAAGTAGCATTAATTGATACGGTTAATTTCAGCTCGGCGGAAGAATATATTGATAAAATCCGAAGCATTATCGGAGAAACCCGGCAGGTCGATTATCTTATTGTGAATCACATGGAACCGGATCATTCCGGAGCTATCCGGGCGCTTGTAGAGAAATATCCGAATCTACAGATCGCAGGCAACCTGAAAACCTTTAAAATTCTGGAGTCCTATTATGGATACAAAGACAATCTTTATGAAGTAAAAAACGGAGACGAGCTGAATCTGGGCAAACATAAGCTGAAATTCATTTCCACTCCGTGGGTTCATTGGCCCGAAACCATGATGACTTTTGATGAGACTGATAAGATTCTTTTTTCCGGCGATGCTTTTGGAAGTTTTGGTTCCCTCGACGGAGGTATTTTCGATGATGAAATTAACTTTGAATTTTATGAAGATGAAATGCGCCGGTATTTTTCAAATATAGTTGGAAAATATAGCAATATGGTGCAAAAAGCCTTTAAAAAGCTGGAAGGCTTTGAAATACAGATAGTGGCTTCAACCCACGGCCCGGTTTGGCGAAGTGATGTCAATAAGGTGCTTTCTCTTTATGATAAATGGAGTAAATTTGAGACAGAAACCGGTGTAGCAATCATATATGGTTCAATGTACGGCAATACTGAGAAAATGGCTGATTATACCGCCCGTAAACTGGCAGAAAGGGGAATCAAAAACATCAGGATACGTGACGTTTCCAGTACCCATTTATCTCATTTGATCAATGACATATGGCGTTTTAAAGGTGTAATACTCGGCAGTTGTGCGTATAATGCGGGTATGCTTCCCACTATGGAACACTTCACCCGAACAATGGAACATATTGGTCCCAAAAATCATTATCTTGGATTATTTGGTTCTTATAGCTGGGCAGGCGGAGGTGTGAAAACACTGAACAAGTTTGCCGAAAATATCGATTGGGAGATGATAGGCGAACCAGTTGATATTAAAGGTATTCCGGGAGATGAGGCCTTCGCCGGATGTGAAAAACTCGCCCATGCTATGGCTGACAAATTGCTGTTACAAGACTGAATTAAGCAGTTATTTTCATTCTCATTTAAGTATACATTATGAAAAATGAACCTGAAGTAGGGATTAAACATAGGTAACATAGGTAAAGGCAAACATGTGTGATACATCATCAACAAATAAAAAATTTTTTTAACTTAAATCATTGATGCTTATGACAAAAAACATATTTATTTCAACATTATTTTTGTTGACACTTGGTCTGACCCAGATTCAGGCACAGGAAATAAATCAATTACCTGACCCCCAGAAGACTGGAGGAAAACGTCTTATGAAAGCATTGGATCAAAGGCAATCTTCCCGCACGTTTGCTAATAAGAAAATGAGCGATCAAATGCTTTCCAGCCTTCTTTGGGCTGCTTTTGGTATCAACAGGCCGGAATCGGGGAAGCGTACAGCTCCTTCCGCACACAATGTTCAGGATATCCAGATTTATGTGGCTACACAAGAGGGAGCTTTCTTGTATTTGCCTGAAAAGCACGCATTAAAAAGAATAACTGGAAAAGATGTTCGGGACGTAACAGGTTTGCAGGATTTCGTTGAAGAGGCGTCGGTTAATCTGGTTTACGTATCTGATTTTTCCAAATATTCGGATGGCAGTGATCAGCAGCATAAGGAAGCCGCATCTGCACATTGCGGGTTCATTGGACAGAACGTTTACCTTTTTGCTGCCTCTGAAGGGTTAAACTGTGTCTTCAGAGGTTCAGTGGATAAGGAGCTTATTACGAAAACTTTGAATCTGAACGAAAATCAACATGTTGTTTATAGCCAGTCAATAGGATTTTCAAAAGAATAATGTATGCCATATAATTTGGATGAGCTTATACCCAGGGCGAATACAAACAGTGTTAAGTATGATCTGAGGAAAAAGCTGTTCGGAAGGGAAGATATACTTCCTATGTGGGTGGCGGATATGGACTTCAAAGTACCTCCTTCCGTCTCAGAGGCCATTATGGAAAGGGCCAGGCATGAAATTTATGGCTACAGCATCCGGCCGGAGTCATTTTACCAGTCAGTAATGCACTGGACAGAAAGAAGATACAATTGGCCTATAGCGCGCGACTGGCTTACCTTTACCCCGGGAATCGTTCCCGGGGTAAATTTATCCATTATAAAACTAACTGATCCGGAGGAGAAGGTAATGATTCAACCACCGGTATATTTCCCCTTTTTTCAAGCTGTTAAACAAAATAACCGACAACTGGTCGAAAACAGGCTTATTTTAAGGGATGGCAGGTATCACATCGATATGGATGATTTTGAAGAACAGCTCAAATCCGGAGTTAAGCTATTTATTCTTTCCAATCCGCATAATCCTGGTGGCTCAGTGTGGACCCGTAAAGAGCTGAAAACAATCGGCGAGCTGTGTGTTCGATATGGTACACTGATTATAGCCGATGAAATACATTCCGATATTGTCTTTCCGGGGAATGTGTTTACACCAATGGCTTCGATAAGCGATGCAATAGCCCAAAATACGCTGACTTTTCTGGCACCCAGCAAAACTTTTAATATTGCCGGATTATCTACTTCCATAGGCATCATACCCAACAATAAACTCAAGGAAGCCTTCAATGAGATGATCCAAAGAATTCATCTTTGGCACGGAAACATTTTCGGTAACGTGGCCCTGGAAGCAGCTTATAATCATGGAGAGGAATGGCTGGATGAATTGATAGAATATTTACAAGGGAACCTTCAGCTTATTAACAATTATGTGGATAATCGAATACCCGGAATGCATTTGATCAAACCTGAGGGAACTTATCTTGCCTGGTTGGATTGCAGGGAATTGCCCATTGACAATAACAGGATCAACCGTTTTATGGTTGAAAAAGCTGGAGTAGGGATGAATGAAGGGTCTACTTTCGGGGATAACGGCGCAGGCTTCCAACGGCTGAATTTCGCCTGTCCCGTAAAAACTCTGGAAACAGCTCTGAATAATATGGAAAGAGCAGTCAGAAAATATTGTTAAGGTTTTGTTCATGCTCCGTAAGCTTTTGCCTGATGCCATTTTTTCATTATATTTACCATTTGGTCAGAAGCTCTAATCCACAAATCATCACTTCATGAAACCCCGGATTCTTCAGTTTGTTTTTATAGTTTTTTTGATAAGCCCGTCATGTGCCAGCATTGAATTTGACAGGGAATATAAGCTGAATCAAGGCGAACAATTTGTGATCAATCTAAAAACCAATCCCTCTACTGGATATACATGGAAGGTAGAAGAAGGGCTTTCCGATTCAGTGGTTACGCTTCAGAAAGAAAAATACGTTCCCGTGGAAAATCCTTCTGGAAATCCCCGTTTAGGAGGGGGAGGTAAGAGAAAATGGTATTTCCTGGCTGATAAGAAAGGAAATACCATATTGAAATTTGTTTATAAAAGACCGGGAACCGAAGAAACCAGTAAAGAAAAATATTTCCAGGTTCGAGTGGAATGATCCTTCCATACTTTGCCTGTCAACATTTATTGTATTTCAATTGTTATAATATCTGTATGGTATAAAACAGGTATTATATGGATACTGCAAAAAAACAAAATCATTCCACCAACAGATTGATATGGGAGTCAAGCCCATATCTTTTACAACATGCCGATAATCCTGTCGATTGGTACCCCTGGAGTGAGGAGGCATTTGAAAAAGCAAAGAAGGAGAATAAGCTCGTACTGATCAGCATCGGTTACTCAGCCTGCCACTGGTGTCATGTAATGGAGCACGAATCATTCAGTGACCGGGAAGTGGCAAAAATAATGAATCAAAATTATGTTTGTATCAAGGTGGACCGGGAAGAGAGACCCGATGTAGACAGCATTTATATGGATGCGGTTCAGATCATAAACGGCTCCGGCGGCTGGCCTCTTAACTGTTTTGCCTTACCCGACGGCAGACCGGTATATGGAGGTACCTACTTCAGAAAACCTCAATGGCAACACTTAATTATAAATTTTGCCGGTACTTACCGTAAAAATCCCGGTATGCTGGAACAGCAGGCAGAAAATATCAAAAAAGATGTACAAAATATTCAGCACTTAGAACCCATTAACATCATACCTGATTATGATGAGAATGAGCTGAAGGAACGGATGGAGAAAGTTTATCGCCAACTGGACAATGAGTTTGGAGGCATAAAAGGAACACCGAAATTTTCAATGCCTGTGTTTTATCAGTTTCTCCTCAAGTATCATTTTCATACTGGTGATCAAAGCATATTGGAGCATGTGCTGTTCAGCCTGGAGAAAATGTCGGAAGGGGGGATCTACGATCACCTTGGAGGAGGTTTTGCCCGGTATGCTACCGATAAAAAATGGCAGGTACCTCATTTTGAAAAAATGCTTTATGACAATGCTCAATTGGCCAGTTTATACAGCCAGGCTTATCTGTATACCCAAAAGGAGCATCTTAAGGAGACGGTGATTGAAACCCTTGATTTTCTTCAGAGAGAAATGATGTCAGAAGAACATCTGTTTTATTCTTCTATTGACGCCGATAATGAAAAAGGTGAGGGGGCATATTATACCTGGACCCCTAAGGAGATTGAGCTTGTTTTGCATTCAAAATCAGCGATCGTAAGTGATTATTTCGGTATTCAGCCGGAAAACGGAGAAAATAAAATTGTACTTGCAAAAAGTATGAATATAGCTGAACTTGCTGAGAAGTATAACATTTCCCCAGCTAAAGTTAAGGAGAATATTCAGGAAGGTAAACGGTCTTTGTGGGCGCAAAGAAAAAAAAGAGCCCGGCCAGGTGTCGACAAAAAAACCATTACTGCATGGAATGCACTGGCTGTTAAAGCCTTTATTGATGGATACAGGGCTACAGGCAAAAGCAGATACCTGAGGATAGCATTAAATAGCGCAGAACATCTTATTGGTTATCAGATGCAAAGCGACTATCGGCTGAAGCGGATCTACATTGAAGGAGAATCTTCTGTGGATGCATTTTTAGATGATTATACCTACTTAACCGAAGTCATGCTTGAATTGTATCAGCTCACCTTTGATGGCAAATGGGTTGACTGGGCTTATAAACTCACTAACTTTGTATTGCGGAATTTCAGCCAATCAAGAAGCAGCCTGCTAAATTATATTGCAAAGCCTGATAAATATTTAATATCCAATAAAATTGAGGTAGGAGACACGGTATTGCCTTCTTCCAACTCAGTAATGGCGAAGAATCTTTTTGTCCTGGGGCAGTATTTTTTCGTTGATTCCTATATTGAAAGGTCGGCAGAAATGCTTGCAAGCGCAAATAGCTTGATCTCCAGAAATCCATTATATTTTTCCAATTGGTTGAACTTGATGCTCTGGTACATTTACCCTCCTTACGAAGTTGCTATAATAGGAAGAAAAGCCGAAGAATACCGGAAACGATTTGAAAACATCTATCATCCCGGGATTATCCTGGCCGGAGGAACGCACGAAGGAAATCTGCCAATTTTGAAGAACCGTTTTAAACTGGGTAAAACTCAAATCTATATCTGTCAGGAAAAGGTTTGTCAAAAGCCATTGAATGATGTGGAGGAAGCCATTAAAAAAATTGTCTGAATTTTTATCCTTTTTTAAAAAACGCTTATTTTGTGCCGCTAATTAAATAAGTGGCCAATGAGAAAAAAAAGGATTACAAGAGTTGTATCCCTGGTGTTTGCCGTTTTTATTTTGCTGATTTTGGTTTCTTTCCTTATGTGGTTCTTTAAATCCAAAAACGAGCTGAATGTGTTCTTGCTTAATAAATCGGTTCCCACCAAAGAGCGGATTGAACACAAATCTTTTCACTGGATACTGAATCAAGAGCGGTATGTAAAATCAAACCGTGAGCGGTATAAATTAAAAACGGATTATTATGGTTTTTTCCCAGTTGATCCTGATAAACACCAATTTGATTTCAGGAGCATCGCTGTGGAAGAAATCGGAAAAATATCCAGCGAAACGGATATTGCATATTACGCAGATAGTTATGGAGTTTACTATAATGATTGGTATCATAACGGGCAATTGGAGAGAGACACAGAACAAAAGGTTTACGGAGGACTGAACCAGAATGATTACCTGCTGTTAAAAGCGCTTATGGAAAAAGGTAAAACTGTTATCACCGAATTCGTATTGTTGAACCAAACCGTTTCTCCCCGGATAAGAGAGAAAACTGAAGATTTGCTTCAACTCAGTTGGCAAGGATGGATTGGTCGGTATTTTTCTTCATTGAATTTCAGACAAAACCCTGAATTTCCCGGGTGGATTGTGGATTTGTATGAAAATCAGAATGGAACCCCGTGGAATTTTAATGATTCCGGCATTGTATTAATCCATAGATACGGAGAGATAATCGTTTTGGAGTCATCCGAACATTTAACACGGGATGTACCTGTAATTCATACCAGAGAAAAGTTTGCCGAGAATTATCAATTGCCCCTCCGCCTTGAATATCCATATTGGTTCGATGTGGTAAAGGCTGATAATACGGATGATGTGGTAGCCCATTTTAATTTAGCCACCAATGCCGTTGGGGATTCACTGCTTGCCGGCTATAACCTCACTGCAACATTTCCCGCCATCATTCACCCTGCCACTGAAAACTACACCCTTTATTACTTTGCAGGAGATTTCTGTGATAATCCAATTTATACAGCAACCTCCTATTTTTCAGGGATCCAATTGATTGATTTCTTATTTTATTCAAAAGATGATGCAGACAGGAAAAAATTTTTCTGGAAATATTATATCCCCTTAATGCAAGGAATACTGGAAGATACCCAACCTAAAGCCAATTCCTCCTGATCCTTCAAAAATTAACCTCCATATTGGGCCGTTGTTTTCAGGAAAATGTTAAATTTGATTGGTTTAAGAATAGCAATGGTATAATATTATGAATGATCAGGATACAAATCTTAACGTAACGATTCTTCAGACTGAACTGGCCTGGGAGGATCCCGAAACAAATCTTACTCATTTCAGAAATAAAATAAATAAGATTTCCCGGAATACAGATCTGGTTATTCTTCCCGAAATGTTCACTACCGGGTTTTCGATGCAGCCCGAGCGACTGGCCGAACCCACCGAAGGTAATGCCTTGAAGTGGATGCAATCTTTAGCCTCAGAAAAAAGGATCACATTAACCGGTAGTGTGATCATTCATGAAAATGGCAATTATTACAACCGGTTATTCGTTGTATTTGCGGATGGTAATTATGAAATCTATGATAAACGGCATCTCTTCAGAATGGGTGAAGAGAATAAACATTACACGGCAGGACAGAAAAGGGTAATATTCAACCTTGGGAAATGGAGAATATTGCCCCTCGTTTGTTATGATTTACGGTTTCCGGTGTGGAGCCGCAACCGTGATGATTATGAGATGGCCGTGTATGTGGCAAATTGGCCTGAAGCAAGAAGGCATGTGTGGAGAGCTCTCCTTATAGCCCGGGCTCTGGAAAATCAGGTATATGTTATAGGTGTAAACAGAATAGGTAAGGATGGCAATGGTCTGACTTATTCGGGTGATTCCATGATCATTGATCCCAGGGGAAACGTCCTGAGCAGTACCCAACCCCATAAGGATTCAGTTGAAACTTTATCATTGTCTCTTGATGAATTGAATCGGTTCAGGGAACAATTTCCCGTTGGTTTAGATGCCGACGAGTTTGTGATAAAATAGTATGATATGCTTGAAACGAAAGAAAAACTAAAATTCGGGGATCGCCGGAAAATTTACATTCGATATAAAGAACTGCTTCAAAAATCAGAATCCTTTCTGAAGAAAGAAGATACAGAGATCATCAGAAAAGCTTTGGATGAGGCCATTGAAAAGTATCAAAATGCAAAATTACCGAATGGGGATCCTTACATTTTTCATCTGCTTGAGGTTGCCAGGATTGTTGTTGAAGAGATTGGTATGGCTACCAAATCCGTGCTGGCCAGTTTACTTTATGATCTGGTCCGAAGGGAATGGCTGACCATCAATTATGTAAACAACGAATACGGGGAGAAAGTCGGGGAAATTATAGAAGGATTGCTGAAAATTTTCGAGATCAAAACAAGCGAAACCAAATTTCAGCCGGAAAATTTCAGGAAACTGCTGTTAACCCTTTCTAATGATATACGGGTAATATTAATACGCCTGGCCATCCTCCTCGACGAAATGAGGCGTATGGACTATATGCCCAAAGATTACCAGATTAAAACTTCGGTTCAGACATTTTCGCTTTATGCCCCTCTTGCGCATCGTTTGGGATTATATTCCATGAAATCGGAGCTTGAGGATTTATCCATGAAATATACCGAAAGTGAAACCTACAAATCCATTGTTAATAAATTACAAAATACTACTGCCCGAAGGAATCGATTCATTAAGAAATTCTCCGATCCCATACAGAAAGAACTGGACAATCAAGGATTTACTTACGAAATTAAAGGCAGAACCAAGTCGGTATACTCTATATGGCGGAAAATGCAAGAACAGGGGGTTCCATTTGAGCAGATTTATGACATATTTGCCATACGAATCATACTGAATACTCCGGCTAAAACAGAAAAAGCGGATTGCTGGAAAGTATATTCCATCGTTTCCGATTTCTACCGACCCAATCCGGAGAGGCTGAGGGACTGGATTTCCAATCCCAAATCCAATGGTTATGAATCATTGCATACAACAGTGATTGGACCAGAAGGCAAATGGGTAGAAGTGCAAATACGGTCCAAACGAATGGATGACATAGCAGAGAAAGGGTATGCAGCGCACTGGAAATACAAAGGAATTAAAGGAGATCAGGCTTTCGACAACTGGATGGGTAAAATACGAGATATTCTGGAGACGAGTGATGCCACATCTTCGGAAATTATCGACAACGTTCGTTTGAGTCTGCTTTCACAGGAAATTTTTGTATTCACACCCAAAGGAGAATTGATTCGTTTACCAGAGGGTGCATCGGTACTGGATTTTGCGTTTGAAATTCATTCCGAAGTGGGCGCTCAGTGTGTCGGGGGTGTAGTGAACAATAAAAATGTTCCCATCAGGTACAAACTGAATAACGGAGACAGTGTAGAGGTGATTACCTCAAAAACCCAGAAACCCAAAAATGATTGGCTGGGCATGGTGGTTACCTCTAAAGCCAAGTCGAAAATCCGGCAATCTTTAAAGGAAGAATTGAGGAAAGAAGCAGATATGGGAAGAGAGCTCATGAAACGGCGCCTTAAAAACTGGAAGATTCCTTTTAATCAGGAAAATATCAATAAGCTGCTTAAATATTATAACATTAAAGAGGCCACCCGTTTTTTTGCCGAACTGGGCAATGAAAAGATTGATGTAAGTGAAATAAAAGATCTTCTCACCGAAGAAAAAGAGCATGAAAAAAATGCAAAAGCAGATGACACCGAAATCCAGGAAAAACCCACCGGGGAATCGCATAAAAAAGAGGTAACCGAAACAGATGATTTTATACTTATAGGAGAGGAGCTAAAAGGAATCGATTACAAACTGGCCAAGTGTTGTAATCCCGTATATGGTGATGACATTCTTGGTTTTGTTTCCAAAACGGAAGGCATAAAAATACACCGTGCAGGTTGCGTAAATGCACAAAGACTGATGAGACAATATGAATACCGGGTGGTTCCTGTTCAATGGAAAAAAACAAGGGAAAAGTCCTCTTTTCAAACACGAATCAGGTTATCAGGAATTGACGAAATTGGAATAGTCAACCGCATCTCCGAGGTGATTTCAAATTATATGAAGGTGAAAATGCGCTCCATTTCCATTGATTCCGATGACGGATTGTTTGATGGGTATATTAATCTATATGTATCTGATACAAAAACCCTTCAATCCCTTATCAATAAACTGAAGCAGGAAAAAGGCATTCTGAAGGTAACCCGAACTGACAAAAAAGGATGAATTATACTAAATTCATAAAATAATACGTTATAATTTTAATTTTATATAAATTTGTAAAGTCATCACTTTAAAACCTTACGGAGATGAAAAGATTGTTTTATTTCCTCATGTTAACTATATTGCCGGCAGTTGGTTCCAGTCAGATGTTTCAGCCATTGCCCAATTTTTACAGACCAATTGATTCCTCAGACATACAAAAAGCAAAGGAATCAAACGATAAATTGGATTTTGGGGTTACCGTAGGAACCGGTTTTACTTCGTTTTCAGGTCACTCGATGATGAATTCCTTCGTGGCACCAAGTATTGATTACGAGGTAAATCCAGACTTAACACTGAATTTTACGGGTGTCATTTCCAATTCTAATCATTCACCGTTTAGTTCCGTATCAGGATTCAATCTTTCCGAAAGAGGTCTGATGCCCATGAATACCAATGATAATTCCTATGCCCTCTCATTGGGGGGTACCTATCAGCCAAATGATAGAATGTACATAAGAGCCCAGGGAGAACATGCAGAAAATTCTATGGCTCCTTTTAACCTTTATCCCGGCCAAGATATAAACAGTCAATCTAACGATTATAATTCCTTTTCTTTGGGCATGGGGTATAAAATATCTGAAAATGCCAGCATAGACTTCGAATTCCGTTTCTCCGACGGCTTTAATTCCTATTCGCCCTATAACCGACACAACTCTTTCAACTCATTCCGTTCATTTAACCGACATCCCTTCTGGTGATAAATAACGGTAGGAATAGCTGGAATACAATCACTTAGGGAAACTCGCCAAAGAATGATCTTGTTGTTGCTCTGAGCTTATTGCTTTCTATGATCTTGAAATAGACTGAAATTTTGCTAATTTGGACAAGCCAAAACGGAAACACATTAAATTCCTTGAAAGTATCCTGTTTGGTTTTGGCTGGGCCAAATTAGGTAAAAATTGGGCATGCCTTTCTTGTTACTCTTTTGAAACTCATAAAATTATTGTTTGTAATATTCTATACCGAATTTCAGTATGTTGAGATGGCACATTACTTGCAAATAGGAATAAAAAAATATATCTTGGATATATAAAAAAATAAAAATTATGAGCGACGAACAAAACAATAACAACCGGAACAATCAACAGGAACAAACTCAGGGTTATCAGAATAAGCAAGGCCAACCCGTTTCATCTGATATTGCGGTGGTCTCTGATATGCTTCCTGACATTTTAACTGTTTTGCCTGTAGATACCCGGCCATTTTTTCCGGGTATAACAGTACCGATGACTTTCACCGGCCCTAAGTTTATGGAAGCCATAAAACGCGTTGCTAACAGCAATCAGCCTTTTCTCGGACTGGTTCTGGTCAGGGAACCGAATCAGCAGGATTTTATGAATTCTGAAATGTATGAGGTCGGAACGGTAGTTAAAATTCATAAAATCGTGCCCGTTCAGGACAATAGTCTTCAGGTGTTGGTTCAGGGACTGCAAAGGTTTTCTCACCAAAAGACCGTCAGGAAAGATCCGTTACTTCAGTGGCAGGTTAAATATTACAGCGATCCTGATGAAAAACCCTCGGAAGAATTAAAAGCTTATACCCTTTCTATCGTTTCTTCGGTGAAAGAACTGCTTAAAAAGAATCCGGTATTTCAGGAGCAGATCAAGATGGTGCTGAACCAGATTAGTATTGAAAAGCCGGGTATGCTGATGGATTTGATCTCAGCCATGCTTACGGCCGATGGAGAAAAGCTTCAGGATGTCCTGGCAACCTACGATTTGTATAAACGGGGTGAAAAACTTCTCGTGCTGCTGAAGGAGGAGATCGAGCGTTCTCAGATACAGGAAGAAATTCAAAAACAGATCAATGAGAAAGTCTCCAAGCAGCAAAGGGAATTTTTCCTCAGGGAGCAGCTGAAAGTGATTAAACGTGAACTGGGAATAGAAAAAGATGATAAGGAATCGGAGATCCAGAAATTCAAGGATCGCATGAAGAATCTGAAGCTGACAGAAGAGGCTGCAGAAGTCATCAGTAGCGAAATTGAAAAAATGCAAACGCTGGAGCCTAGTTCATCGGAATTTCAGGTCACCCGGGCATACCTGAATACCCTAACCGAGCTGCCCTGGGGTATTTATAGTCAGGACAGACTGGATATTCAGGAAGCAAGAAGAATTCTGGACCGCGATCACTACGGCCTGAAAGACGTTAAAAACCGCATTCTGGAATTCATCAGTACAGTAATCAAAAAGGGAAAGCATACCGGAACCATACTTTGCCTTGTAGGTCCGCCGGGTGTAGGGAAAACCTCTGTGGGCCGGTCGATAGCCGATTCCATGAACCGCGAGTTTTTCCGCTTTTCTGTAGGAGGTATGAGAGACGAAGCCGAAATCAAGGGCCACAGGAGAACCTATATTGGAGCCATGCCAGGTAAAGTGATTCAGAGCCTCAAGCGCACCGGTACTTCCAATCCGGTGATCATGCTGGATGAGATTGACAAAATGGGTGTCAGCTTCCAGGGTGATCCGGCTTCTGCACTGCTTGAAGTGCTGGACCCGGAACAAAATAAAGATTTTCTCGATCATTACCTGGATGTGCGCTATGACTTGTCCAATATCTTGTTTATTACCACAGCCAACCAGTTGGATACTGTGCCACGGCCTTTGCTTGACAGGATGGAAGTGATCAAGCTGCCGGGCTATATCCTTCAGGAAAAAGTGCAGATTGCAAAAAAATACCTGATCCCCAGGCAAATTAAAGAGCACGGTTTGAAAAAAAGTGAGGTGAATATCTCAGATGAAGCACTGAGAAGGATAATTGACGAATATGCCAGAGAAGCCGGCGTGAGAAGTTTAGAAAAGAACATTGCCAAGATCATGCGTCAGGTGACTCTCAGGCAGTCTGAAACAGGACAGAAAAGGTTTTCTGTCACCAAGAACAACCTGGAAAAATTTCTGGGCAATCCGGTATTTACCACTGAAAAGTTATACAGCAAAAAAATGCCGGGTGTTTCGCTTGGTCTGGCATGGACCTCCATGGGCGGAACTACCATGTATGTCGAAGCCTCTGCGGTGAAAAGCAAAGAGGGTGGTTTTAAACAAACCGGTCAGCTTGGAAAGGTAATGCAGGAATCCTCTGAAATTGCCTATTCATACGTTCGTTCGCTCTTGTGTGAACAAAAAGGTAATGACGGGCTGGCAAACTATTTCAAGGATAACTTCATTCACCTGCACGTTCCTGCAGGAGCCACACCCAAAGATGGTCCGAGTGCAGGAATAACCATGGCCCTCGCACTTTATAGTCTGGCAACCGATAAGCCCGTTAAACAGGACCTGGCTATGACCGGCGAACTGACCCTTACCGGTAAAGTATTGCCCATTGGCGGTATAAGGGAAAAAACAATAGCCGCCCGGAGGGTCGGTGTATATAATCTGATTTTCCCAAAAGACAACCAAAAAGATTTTGATGAACTGCCCGATTATCTCAAGGAAGGGATAACACCCCACTTTGTGGATTACTTTAGTGATGTGCTGAAGGTTGCCTATGATAAGAAATAAGACAAATATGGAAAGATAATCTTATTTAGGCACTACTTTTTTTCAAGACAAACCTGAAAAAAAGCGCTTCGCTAAAGAAACCAATGTTCAGATAAAGTTTGAACAACATGTTGGTTCAAGTTGCGCTTTAAGCGCCTAAAGGGTTCAAACATCGAAAACCTCTGCAACTTCAGATACCGGGAAAACGGTTGAGGTGAGTGCAGAGGTTTTTAAGTTTTGTTTTTAGTGATTCGGCAGTTTTTTCTTATTATTTTTGTCTGATCGATCTAAAATAAGCTTTCATGGATAATTTGCTTCAAGCGTATCAACACAAACTAAAAGGTGAGCTCTGTACAGACAAAAAGACCAGACTGCTTTATGCCACTGATGCTTCAGCCTACCGGGAACTTCCACTGGCTGTTGCTTTGCCTAAAGACAAAACGGATGTAATTACACTGATCCATCTTGCACAGGAAGCCGGAGCTTCATTGATTCCCAGAACAGCCGGTACTTCCCTTGCCGGTCAGGTAGTCGGGCCGGGAATTGTAGTTGATGTATCAAGGTACATGACCGATATACTGGAAGTCAATCCTGAGGAGCAATGGGTAAGGGTTCAGCCCGGAGTGATACTGGACGAACTGAATCTTTTTCTCAAAGATTACGGGTTGTTTTTTGGACCGGAGACCTCCACAGCCAATCGTTGTATGATCGGAGGCATGGTGGGTAATAATGCATGCGGCGCTCATTCTCTGCTTTATGGCACCACCAGACATCATACCATCTCAGTGAAAGGTTTTTTAAGTGACGGTTCCGAAGCGGAATTCGGACCTCTCACACGGGAGGAATTTTACCGAAAACTCCAGGGTGATTCCCTGGAGTCGAAGATTTATAAGCGCATCCATGAGATTTTAAGCAATCCCGTCAATCAAAAAGAAATAGAAAGGGAGTATCCGGATAAATCCATTTATCGAAGGAATACAGGATATTCCATAGATTTGTTGTTGGATTCCGAGATTTATTCGGAAGAATCCGGGCAGCCCTTCAATTTCAGCAGACTGATCTGCGGATCGGAGGGAACATTGATGTTTATAACGGAAATCAAACTTAACCTGGTACCGCTCCCGCCAAAGACCAGTGCAGTTATAGCCGCTCATTTTAATAGCAAAGAAGATGCCTTTCGTGCCAATCTGATAGCGCTTGAGCACAACCCGGGCACTGTGGAGATGATGGACCACCACATTCTTGAGCTGACCAAAAACAACAGGGATCAGCAGAAAAACCGGGAATTCGTAAAGGGTGACCCAGAGGCCATACTCATCATTGAGTTTGCCAGGGAGTCCAAAGATGAAATAGAGCGAATCCATCGAGAAATGGTTCATGATTTTCAAAAAGCCGGATATGGATACTATTTTCCGTTAATTCATGAGCCGGAAGCAAGCAAGGTGTGGAATCTGAGAAAAGCCGGTCTGGGCATACTTTCTAACATGAAGGGAGATGCCAAGCCTGTATCCATCATTGAAGATACAGCGGTGAATGTTGAAGCTTTACCCGATTATATGGCTGATTTCCAAAAGATACTGAATCAGTATGATCTGGATTGTGTGTTTTATGCCCACATCGGTTCCGGAGAGCTGCACCTGCGGCCCATTTTGAATCTGAAGGATCCAAAGGATGTGGAAATGTTTCGTACCATAGGACGGGAAATTGCTCATTTGGTAAAAAAATACAACGGTTCCCTCAGCGGTGAGCATGGCGACGGCAGGTTGCGGGGTGAATTTATTCCGATCATACTGGGCGATAAAAATTACCAGCTTCTCAAAGAGGTCAAACATGCATGGGATCCTAATGAGATCTTCAATCCCGGGAAGATCGTGGATGTGCCTACCATGAATGAAAGCCTCAGGTTTCTGCCTGGCCAGGAAGTTCCCGAAATTCCTACGGTTTTTGATTTTTCAGATGTTGGTGGCATTCTGAGAGCCACTGAAAAATGCAATGGGAGCGGGGATTGCCGGAAAACGGAATTGACCGGGGGAACCATGTGTCCCAGCTACATGGCCACACGAAAAGAAAACGACGTCACAAGAGCCAGGGCCAATATTCTCAGGGAATTCCTAACTCATTCCGCGAAGAAAAACCGTTTCAACCACAGGGAAATCTATGAGGTAATGGAATTGTGCCTTTCTTGTAAGGCCTGTAAAACTGAATGTCCATCCAATGTGGATGTAGCCAAGCTTAAGGCGGAATTTCTCCAGCATTATTACGATGCCAATGGCATTCCCTTAAGGACCCGCATGATTGTTAATATCAACCGTTTGAACCGGCTTGGATCAATCTGGCCGGGATTGTATAATTTTTTCATGAAAAATCGTGTGACCACCGGATTGATTAACCGCGCGGTAGGTTTCTCCACCAGGCGCAGTATGCCGCTGTTGCAGAAACAAACCCTCTCTAAATGGATGAAACGGTATGTAAAGGACCTGCATGCCGAAACTTTCCGAAAAGGTAAGGTTTATCTGTTTAACGATGAATTTACCAATTATAACGATACCGATATCGGCATCAAAACAATCCAGCTTCTTGAACGTCTGGGCTACGATGTAATTATTCCCCGGCATCTGGAAAGTGGACGTGCCTGGTTGTCAAAAGGACTTGTCAGAAAAGCCAAAAAAATTGCCAACCGGAACATCCGCGCTCTGGAAAATAAGATTACCGAGGACACTCCACTTGTTGGAATTGAACCTTCGGCGATTCTGGCTTTCCGCGATGAATATCCCGATCTTGCTACACCCGGAAACAAGGAAATCTCGGAGAAACTTGCATCCAATGCCTTTATGATTGATGAATTTCTGGCTCGTGAGATGGAAAACGGTAACATCAAAAAAGCACAGTTTACCGATGAAGATACCAAAATATTACTTCACGGGCATTGCCAGCAGAAAGCTGTTGCTTCCACCGATCCGACGCGGTTGACCCTTTCGTTTCCTGAAAACCATCATGTGGAGGAGATTCCTTCAGGCTGTTGCGGAATGGCAGGGTCTTTTGGCTATGAAAAGGAACATTATGCCACATCCATGAAAATCGGGGAACTGGTTTTGTTTCCTGCTGTTAGAGCTGCAGACCAGAAAACAGTTATTGCTGCCCCCGGTACCAGCTGCAGGCATCAGATCATGGATGGTACTTCCCGTAAGGCTTTGCATCCTGTAGAAGTTTTATATCATGCATTAAAATAAGGTTTTATTCTATTTGAGGCTTTAAGATTATAAGAATCATCCGTTAATATTCGTTTAAGTATGTAAATAATACCATGACCATGAAAAATACGGTTTTTCAAATAATGATTTTGACCATCTTTTTACCGATTGCTGCTTGCGCTCAAAATTATACACAGCAAAGAACGAAGATGGTTGAAGAACAGTTAGAAAGAAGGGGAATCGAAGATCCACAAGTTTTGCAAGCCATGCGCTCTGTGAAAAGACATGAATTTGTACCGGAGCAAAACAGGCATATGGCTTATTCTGACCGCCCGCTTCCTATCGGACAAGATCAGACCATTTCTCAACCCTATATCGTAGCACTGATGACTGATTACCTTAATCTTGAAAAAGGCGATAAAATGCTGGAAATAGGTACAGGTTCAGGTTATCAGGCCGCTGTGCTTTCAAAGATTACCCCTAACGTGTATTCAATAGAAATTGTTGAAGAACTGGCAGAACGGGCAAGAAAAACCTTACGGGAGCAAGGATACGACAACGTCCGCATTAAAATCGGGGACGGTTACAAAGGATGGGAAGAACATGCACCTTTTGACGGCATCATTGTTACCGCTTCTCCTTCTGATGTCCCTGAACCGTTGAAAAAGCAACTTGCAGAGGGTGGCAGGATGGTCATACCTGTAGGCGGAACTATATTTCAGAATCTTGTCCTGCTGGAAAAAGAAAACGGGGAAATCAAAAAGAAGGAAATATCCGGGGTAAGGTTTGTTCCAATGCTGGATGATAAAGGGGACAGACATTAAACTTCAGGAGACAATAAAAGTCAAAAAATTAGCAATATTTTCCGAGATGATCTCTGTGTTGTTCTGTATTCACTCTCTATGAAACCTTGTGGTTTAAACAAATAATATTAACCACCGAAGACTTTATGAACCGGACTCTAAATAAATATTTATCATTTATGAATGTGACAAAATTTACCTCTGTAATCCTTTTAATTGTTTTTATCTGTGGTTGTAAAAGACAAAATAACGATAATACCAGTACAAAAAATGCAGAGCAAATTCATAAGGAAATCCTATCCATAGACACCCACACCGATAGCCCTTTGAATTTAGCAAATCCCGATTTCGACATTGGAAAAAGACATTCATATGATTCAAGTCGAACACAACTGGATCTTCCCCGTATGGAGGAAGGAAATCTTGATGCTGTGTTTTTTGCTGTCTTTACTGCTCAGAAAGAACTGTCACCAGCCGGTTACCAACAAGCCCGGGAAAGGGCAGGAGAGTTGTTTTCGGCAATTAAGGAAGCAGTGAATGAATATCCCGAAATGGCTTCACTTGCAACAACTCCTGAAGATGCTTATAAAATAGAGAAAAAAGAAAAAAGGGCCATTTATATAGGTGTTGAAAACGGTTATCCCATAGGAAAAGACCTCTCGTATGTGGACAAATACTACAATATGGGTGCCCGCTATATAACCCTATGTCACACCAGCAATAATGATATATGTGATTCTGCTACAGATACTGATGGACCAGAACATAACGGTTTAAGTGATTTCGGAGAAAGGGTCGTACAGCGAATGAATCAACTGGGAATGATTGTTGATGTATCACACATTTCTGACGAAGCCTTTTTTGATGTGATTGACCAGAGCCGTGCCCCGGTAATGGCTTCCCACTCATGCGTCAGGGCCTTGAGGGATCACCCCCGGAACCTTTCCGATTCTATGCTGACGGCATTGAAAGAAAATAACGGAGTGATTCAGATATGCCTTTTCAGCGACTATCTGATAAAGCCCGAGCCCAATCCAGCCAGGGATTCAGCAATGAAGACCCTCCGGGAGAAATACGATAATTTTGAGGATTTAAGCGAAGAAAGAATGGCACAGGCCCGAAAGGAATGGAATGCCTTACAGAAAAAATACCCCGGAGAACTGGCTTCTGTTCAGGATGTGGTGGATCATATTGACTATGTAGTTGAACATATCGGTCTGGAACATGTGGGAATCGGAACGGACTTTGATGGTGGAGCCAGGGTTGAAGGATGCAAAGATGTGAGCGAAATTGAAAAAATAACCCGTGAGCTGTTTAAAAGAGGATATACCAAGGAAGAAATTGAGAAAATCTGGGGCGGAAATTTCATGAGGGTATTCCGGAAAGTAATTGAGGCCTCTGGGAAACAAACCACCTGATGTTATTTTTCAATTGTGACGTATCGGTTCATCCTGAACGTGACTATTCGTATAACTAAACCAAAAGCCGGGATATTTGTTTTAATAATAAAGTAAATCGCATGTTAAAAAGAAAACCCATGCATTACATAAGCTCGTTTATATTGATGATCTTAATGTTGGTTCAATACGGTAATGCTCAACAAAATAAAATAACCATGAATACCAATAATCAAAATAAACTGGAAACTGCTACTTTTGGCGCAGGGTGTTTCTGGTGCGTGGAAGCCGTTTTTCAGCAAATACAGGGGGTAAAAAGCGTTACATCGGGTTATTCAGGAGGCCATGTAAAAAATCCTTCTTATAAAGAAGTTACAACAGGTAGAACCGGCCATGCCGAGGTGATTCAGATTAAATTTGATCCAGAATTGGTCAGCTACAGAAAATTATTGGAAGTTTTCTGGAAAACCCATGATCCCACCACACTCAATCGTCAGGGACCAGATATCGGCACACAGTATCGTTCAGTTATATTTTATCACAGCGAAGAGCAAAAACATATTGCAGAGGCATCAAAAGAAGAAATGGACAATTCCGGCTACTTCGGTGATCCGGTTGTTACAGAAATCGAATCTTTTAAGAATTTTTACGTTGCCGAAGATTACCATCAGGATTTCTACAGGAACAATCCCAACCAGCCCTATTGCCGCTTAAGGATTGATCCCAAGATGGAAAAGCTGAATCAACAGTTTGGTCGATATTTGAAATAAGCCTCCAAGAAGTCCTATCACCTTTCCGTTTAATTGAATTTGCCTGATAACAAATGTATCCAAGGATTTATCCGTTGAAAATTTTGATAAAGTTTTCATTTGTTTTAATATTGAGCCGAATTTCGATTGTCATTTCTGCATTTTCATTTTTTTTAATTTAAAATACACTCATGAGCAGCAAACGTACCCTTCTCATTCTTGCAGCCGGTATGGGCAACCGTTATGGAGGATTAAAACAGATTGACCGTTTTGGGCCAAACGGGGAAGCACTTATCGATTATACCATGTATGATGCCATCAGAGCCGGTTTCAATAAAATTGTATTTCTTATACGTGAAGATTTCGAAAAAGCTTTCAGAAAACGCTTCGAACCTCAGCTAAACGACCAGAACGTAGAAATTCAATATGCTTACCAGCACATATATAAACAAAAATACCCCATGTCCGTGAAGCGCACTAAGCCTTGGGGGACCGGAGAAGCAGTGCTCGCCTGCCGGGATGCAATAGACGAACCCTTTGCTGTAGTAAATGCAGATGATTTTTATGGTATTTCCGCCATGCAAACCCTTGACGACTTCCTGGGAGGCCTTTCGGAAAATTCGGAAGGTAATTTTGCTATGGTGGCTTATTACCTGAAGGCAACACTTTCCAGATATGGAAAAGTTGCGAGAGGGATCATTCAAACGGATGACAATGACCACCTGGTTGATATACATGAATACAAGAACATTCAGTATGATTCCAACGGTTACATAACAGGTGAAAGCGCAATGACGGGCAAACAGAAATATTTCAGTCCCGATACAATGGTTTCCATGAACCTGTGGGGTTTTACCCCGGATATTTTCGATCACCTGGAACAATTGTTTTCAGAATTCCTGCAAGACTATGGCTATTCCGTGTCAGCGGAGTTTTATCTTCCGGAAGCTGTTTCACAGATGCTTGCAAAAAAACAGGCAACCACCAAAGTCTTTCGCACCAGGGGAAACTGGTTTGGGGTTACTTACAGAGAAGATAAACAAATTGCCATAAGAGAAATACGGGCAATGATTGATGCGGGAAAATATCCGCAAGTATTGTGGAACAATATGGCAACCACAAAATATAGCAGTGATTTATAAACACAGATTAATCCGAAAATAAATATGGGTTCCAATCAGGCAATTAAAAATATTTTCGAGCAATTTGACACGGAAGGCAGTTTTTATTCTGCCGAAATTTACGGTTCAGGACATATCAATGACACCTATCTGGTTCAGTCAGCCGAACCCGACAAGCCCGATTACATACTTAGAAGGATTAATCAGTATGTTTTCAAAAATCCCCCTGCCTTGTTGAAAAATATAGCCAGGGTGACGGATCATTTGAGGCAGAAAAAACAGCAAACCAACTTAGATGAAACGGGACTCCACTATATCCTGAAATTGCTTCCTTCCTTATCAGGAGAATATTATGTTATGGACAGCCACAAGAATTACTGGTCCTTATTGTATTTTATCCCTGACAGTAAAACCCTGGATGTGGTGGAGAATGACAATCAAGCCTGGGAAGGAGGCAAGGCATTCGGCAATTTCATCCGTAACCTGACGGATTTTCCTGTGAATGAACTCCACATTTCTATTCCACATTTTCATGATGTGCAAAAGCGGCTGGAATGGTTTCGGGAGGCAATAAACAACGCACCTAAGGACAGATTGGATCAGGCAGGGGATATGATTACCTTTTTGGACGAGCGGGCAGAGAAGATGACTTCCATTGGGGTAGCAGGTAAGAAAGGTTTATTGCCACTAAGAGTTACCCATAACGATACCAAGTTTAACAATGTGTTGCTTAACAAATCCGACCAGGCTATATGCATCATAGACCTCGATACGGTAATGCCTGGATATGTTCACTACGATTTTGGAGATGCCTTGCGTACCATAACGAATACAGGAGAAGAAGATGACAGGGATCTAAGCAATGTCTCATTCAACCTGGCCTATTTCAAAGCTTTTACCCGGGGGTATATTGACCGGACACTTGATGTAATGACGGAAAAAGAGAAAAAGTTGTTGCCGCTTGCACCTTTAATGATGGTCTATGAACAGACCATCCGTTTTCTTACGGATTACCTTCAGGAAGATAAATATTATAAAATAGACTATCCTGAACATAATCTGCAGCGAACAAAGGCACAGCTGACCTTACTCAGGTCAATGGAAAGTGCCGAAGACGAAATTCGCTCTTATATCTATTCTTTTATGGATTAAAGCAGTTCCTGGCCCAAGTCTCCCCCTGATTTCAGTTGCCTTCTCAGAAAAGTCTGAGCTGTTGGGGTCCCTTGTCTTTTCTGCGATTTTTAGAGTGAGGTGGTTTGGATTTCCCATACGCTGTCCGACCTCCATATAGATAAGATTCTTCTTTTTCTTTGGTGAGGTATTTTTCATATTCCTGATTATTGGGCTGGAAGTCTTTTTCCATTTGTCGGGAGATTCCCGAGAGCTTTTTGAGTGCCTGCTTTTTGTCACTGTAACCGATTTTGCTCCGATCAATCGCATTTTTAAGTTCTGAGATGGTTTCATCGTAAACTTTGGTCTGCACAGGATGTGGATGCCCGTCCTTTCCGCCATGGGCAAAGGAAAAGCGTGCGGGGTCCCTGAATCTTGAAGGAGTTCCGTGGATGACTTCGCTTACCAGGGTCAGCGAACGGAGGGTTTTCGGACCCAGTCCACGGAGGAGGAGTAGCGATTCAAAATCTTGATACAGCCCCTCATAGGTCAGTGCGAGTATGGAGCCGAGCCGTTTCAGATCAAAATCTTCGGCCCGTACCTGGTGGTAGGAGGGCATGGCAAGCTTTTGAATCTCTTTGATCATCTTTTGAGGATTTTCCCTGCTGATCCGCATGATCCCTTCTCTTGAAGGCTTCGCATGCTTATCGGTAAGATTCATTATCTGGCCCATATTACGTCCGCATATATACGAATGGGGTTCTTCAATAAATGATTTGAGCCTCTGCGAATGCCAGTGATACCTCCGGGCCATGCCGCTGGAGCCGTTCATGCCTTGCTGAATAACTGCCCATTCCCCTGTACTAGTGACAATAAAATTGTGCAGGTACAATTGAAAGCCATCCTGAATGGCTGTATTATCAATTTTAGCGCTAAGCCGGCTGCTCCTTACAAGCTGGTTGCCGTTTAAACCTGTTTTTTCGGCCAGGCGCAACAATTCATCGGGCGTTTGCCGCGAATATTTTCCCCTTCCTCCGGCAACATACAGACCCAACTCATGGGCCATTGGATTGACAGCTTTTTTTAAAGCCCCCATTACTGAAGTGGTTATACCCGATGAATGCCAGTCCATTCCCATTACTGCTCCCAGCGACTGGAACCAATAAGGATTGCTGATCTTCCGGATAACCTCTCTACTACCATATTCCTGTACGATCCATTCAATGACCGCGCCCCCAAGTTTGGCCATCCGCTCAAACAACCATGGAGGAACTTTTCCGTTATGCAGTGGCAGATCTGCCTGCCCCGATCGCTTCATATCCTTTTCTGTGTGTTGCTAAATTAATGAATGCATCCTGTTTTTCAAACAGCTTCTTTCTGCCTGACCATATTCCTTATGAACCTTATTCTATACACCAATTGAATGCATTAATAATTTAAAAACGCATGTTCATAATCAAAATTCTTCTACTGGTCAATTGTTTTAAACCCAATTGCCCAAAATAATGTATCATTACATAAATTTTTGAAGTTTTCATGGTTTAGGTTGTTTTTTCATAGTCTCTTTTTGGGTTGCTTTTTGTGATTGGTTTTTTCCGGGGGTGCTTCAGGCACCTCCGGTTTTTTTATATCTTTGAACCCGTTCCATAGCGATAGATAATGGAAGGGTTTTATGATATAAGAAATTTAAGCCGGGATGTAACCATGATGCTGCAAAATGTTGTAAAAAGGGGAACTGCCCAGTCACTGACGACAAACTTTACATTTACAGGTGAAGTTGCAGGAAAAACCGGTACAACACAGGATCATGCAGATGGCTGGTTTGTCGGTTATACGCCAAACCTCGTTTTTGCCAGTTGGGTGGGAGCAGAATATCCGTCTGTGCACTTCAAAATTCTGGCCCACGGACAGGGAGCAGCTACCGCACTCCCCCTTGCCGGATATTTTCTGAATGACCTCTATACCCATCACCCCAATTCCAAATATTTGACGGATTTCACATACAATCATATCGATCCCTCTTCTTATGCCTGCCCTGATTATCGGGATAAAGCACCGGGCTTTATTGAGAAATTGTTGAATGCCCTGAAGAAAAACCAGAATAAGCGAAAAAAGGAAGAAGAAAAAAATTTTATTGAAAAGCTTATAGATAAACTCCATAAAAACAAGCAAGAGTAAATATTTATTGAAATTTTTTTTAAACTTTTTTGGTAAATGCTTGTTGAATTGTTTGAATCGCTTACATTTGCAGGAGAATAAATTAACAATTATTATGAAAGAAGGAAAAGTAAAATTTTTTAATGAATCCAGAGGTTTTGGCTTCATTAAAGACACAGAGTCAGACAACGAATACTTCGTGCATGTATCCGGTCTTGTTGATAACATTCAGGAAGATGACGAAGTGACCTTTGAATTAAAGGAAGGTAGAAAAGGATTAAATGCGGTAAATGTTAAACGGGTATAATTAAATATACATCGATTTATAGTTTACACCGGGAAATCCTAAAGCTTCACAAAAATTTTGTGAAGCTTTTTTTGTTTATGGAATTTTTTTTATATTACCCACAATTCAGGCGGGTTCGATAAAGCAGAAACAGGCACTGAAATATCCTTATAAACAGGGTGATACAACAACATTAAAAGAAATAACCGGAAGTTAAGCTATAAAGTTCAATTTAAAATACAGAGCCATGAAAATGCATTTTTCAGAATTGTTTGAGATCCAGAATAAGCTTGTCCGTCCCAAAGTAACTGTTGAAATAGGCGGAATAAAGTTGGAACAGGGAAAATCCTACGGAGATGGTGCATCATCTGCTGGTGTTAACCTGATCAAGCACCGGGATTCCTATTTTGATGTAGTGAAGGAAGACAACAATGTATATAAAATTAAGACCATTTACGATTAAATTCCTGAGATATCATTACTGCAAAGTAAGGCCTCGTGCCAATTTTTTTCATGCAAATGAGTTGCCCTTCTGATGTATTCGTAAAGGAGTGGTAAAATATATTGCCATCCATATATAAATATCCCGGTATTACAAATGCTTACCTATTCTTCAAAAGCGGCATGAAAATAGGACAAGTCTCCGTCTGTGAATTCATAATTGATTTCAATTGCATTGCAGCATACTTCACAATCTTCATAATATTTTTGTTTTGGTACTGACGGATCCAGAAAAACCGAGACTTTTGCCCCGCAATAAGGACAAAGAAATTTTTGTTGTATCAAGTCATAATTCATAATATGCCCTCATTAGAATTTTATGTCTATCTGGTTCCCGACAAGGTACGATAATTTTTTAATGTCGGCAAAAGATCGGAAATTTTAATTGAACTTTTATCTGGAACTTAAATATTACTCATGTTGTTCATTCTCTTGAATCTTTTCTTCAATTTTTTTCAGCGCTTTATAGTGGTTCCAGGGATTCATATTCTTCATCATTTTTCCTTTGGTATAGTCCAGATATTCTCTTATTTGGTCAAAAATTTCTTTATAATCAAAATAATCCTCCTCCTTATGTTTCTTATTGATTTCCAATATATCGATCAGTATTTCCATCTGCATTTTACTTAGATACTGCACTTCGGTACCTTCTGATTTTACTTCCGGACATTCCATCGTCAGATAGAAATCACTGTTGGAAAGCTCTTTAAGCAGCATCTTCTTAAACCGTACCTTTCCGTAATTTTTCAGGAAATTCACATAATTTGTCCTTTTAAAACGGTCTCCTTCCTTAATGTAGGTATATGAATCATCAAAATGTTTTTTCAACTGGTTATAGGTTTTTTCCAGCAAGGGCTTTTTCTGATAAACCAGGCTGAAATCTTTCTGGGTACTCATAATATGTAGTTTTGTGTTTAACGGTGATATCAAACTTACAAGTATACAAAAAATTCAAAATACTTTTTCATTTAATAAAGATAGAAGTTTATTTATATTTGTAGTTATAATTTTTTAAAAATGAAAGTATTTTCTCTTTTGCGTCAAACCGGAGCTTCTCTTATTACTTTCACCATTCATACCCTTA
>JBKGZA010000002.1:0-62881 GCA_046545815.1 Bacteroidales bacterium | reverse complement strand
AACCGAAAGAAGCATTTTCCTTGCTTTATTGGATTTGATCTTTAGGGATCAGGTTGTTCAATATTGCATAAACCGTAAGTCCGCTGACAGTTTTGATCCCCAGTTTGGAGGTAAGGTTTTTTCGGTGGGAGATAACAGTATGTTTGCTGATATGGAGCTTGTCAGCAATTTCCTGATTGGTGTATCCCATGGCTACCTGTTTTAATACTTCCTTTTCCCTTGTGCTGAGTAGGGGGTCTGTCTCACTTCCTTCACCGTATCCGAATTGCAACAATTTTTCAATCACCGGTACAATGTCGTCTTTTTGGGCATTTCTGTTCAGCACGGCATCGAATTTTCTTTTTTCTGCTAAATTACCCGGATTGTCTGAGAGGGCAATATAACGGGTTTCTTCCTTCAGTTGGAAAAACAGGGCGGAATCCTGCATTTCCTTTAATATTTGCTCATTAATGAACACGGCGGTTATCTCATTCGTGTCGAGGTGGTGGTTGAGTTCCTGGCCATCATTTATGAAGATGATTTCGGCAGAAAGCATATCACCGATTAATGCTGAAATGCCTCTTTTTATGAGGTAAGAAGGTTCGGATATGATTACGGAAAGGGGCATGGGGTCTATTGATTTTGTCGGTATTGTTCTTCAATCTCTTCAAGAGCTGGCAGAAGTATTACGTCTTCCAGCCTTTCGTGATCCCTGAGATCATCTTCAAAAACAAACAGCCAGTATAAGAGGTTGTTGCATTTGGTATGATCGTAATTCGGAGGCAGATATTTGATAAGAATGTTTTTTAAATCCCGCAATTTGGTTATCACGCTGTCGTGTTCCAGGGAATGTGCCTGATAAGAGAAATTGTATTTTTTTCTTATGGCTTCAAGATTTTTTTCCTTTTCTTTTTTATCGATCAGTGCCTTAAAATAGGGAAAGAATTTTTCCTCTTCACTTATCAGATGGTTTTCAAGCTCTGTCTTGTACTGTTTGTAGAAATCCTCTATTAGTTTTAAATTTTCACAGTTATTGCTGCATGAATTAACCAGATCATCAATCATGTTTTCTGTTTCGGGAAGCATCTTATTTTTATAATATTCATGCGACTTCAAAAGATAATCTACAATTAAGTATGTAGGGTAGGTTCTCATTTTATCCATGGGAAAATATTCGGGATCATGGTAGGTGTTGATGATGTCAAGAAAGAAAGACAGGTTGATTTCGTATTCGCGGCAAACCTGCTCAACCGTTTTATCACCAAATCCCAGTTTGATGTCGAACCGATTGATTACTGGCAGAAGGAGGTAATTCATGTGGATTACATTTGCCATTTTGGTCTGTCCGGTAACCATATTTTGTTTGTTCAGCATAAATTTTGCTTGCTAATTTAAGAAAAAATCACTGTTAAGTTTGCAAAAAACGAGATTTAATTTATGTACTATAGCATTTTTATCTATATATATGGGTATAGTCTAAAAAGGCGCTCGGCTATTTTTAGCCAATTGTGTAAAAAATTATCTATTGAAATTCAGAGATCTATTAGAGTCGCTTAGCGCCTTATCAGCCAATATTTAGCTTTTTATACCGGACTCATATATTCTTGTCTTCGTTTTTTTGCCTCTTTTTGTTTACTTTGTTTTCATTACTTTTAATTTGGTGGTTATTGATTGCTGATCAGATGTTTGGAGAGGCTTTCATGTTAAATTGATAGGTTCCCGATTCTACTGAAAAGGAGATACAGTCATTCTTCTTTTTTCCATTTTTTATTCCCGGCACTTTTCCGTAAAATGTTTCTTTTTTCCAGATGTTTTCATTTCCCTCAGTGATTTGAACTGCTTGATCATTAAGGAGAGGAATACAGATTTCGCCGGTTGTGTTTGCCGGAATGGTCACCTTCAGTTCCAGAGATTCATCCTTTTTCTGCCAGGATGAGGAGACTTTTCCGTTTACTGTTTCCAGCGAAGCCTCTGCGGATGATAAATCTTCCGGAACAAAAGGGTTGATTCGTATATGCTTATATCCCCGGGTAGTGCCTTCATCGGTGGGAGCATGCAGACCGGCCAGGTATTTATAGAAGAATTCATTGACCGTGCCAAACATCTGATGGTTGTGTGAAGCTTCTCCCGACCATTTTTCCCAGAGGGTGGTGGCCCCGTTTTCCAGCCAGTAGCCGTAACTGGGATAGGTTGTTTGGTTGGCCACGGAATAAGCCAGCTCCCCATAGCCGGAATTTACGAGTACAGGCCATAGGTATTTTGTTCCGAGAATACCGGTATTCAGATGTGCATCTCTGTTTTTAATATCCTGAATTATAGTTTGCAATACCTCTTCACTCCGCTTTTCCGGTACAAGCCCGAAGGACAGAGCAAGCAACTGATAGGTCTGGTAAGTTTCTTCCGTGCCATAAAAGTTGGTTGCGGGGTTGAAAAATTTATCATTGTAAGCCGTTGCTATTGAATCGGATAATTCACCGTATCGTTTTACGTCTTTCTTCATTCCCAGCACTTCTGCAATTTGAGAAAGTAGTCGAACATTTTTGAAATAGTAAGCGGTATTGACCACCGGGTGATTCGGGCCATCCGACTCACCGGGCGCACACCATTCACCCAGAGAATCCCAGTATCCCCCAAAATCATTAATGATGAATTTTTCCTCCGGATTGGCATCCGATCGAGCCAGATTATAGAGATATTGAACATATTTTTTCATGGCGGGGTAATGATTCTCCAATATTCGCATGTCGTCATAATATTGATACATCCACCAGGGAATCAAAATGTATGCACTGCCCCAGGCAATTCCACCACCGTGGCCGCCAACCAGTTCCGGAGAAGTGTTGGGGATTCGCCCATTATCCTGTTGTGCATCTTTCATATCGTTGAGCCATTTGGTGTACAGGGCTGCCATATGAAAATCGTGCATAGAAGTTTCGGCAATAACCTGCCCATCGCCGGTGTAGGCTCCTTTTTCCCGCTGCGGGCAGTCAGTGGGATAGCCATGCAGATTCCCTCTCTGTGACCATATTGTAGCTTGGTATATATCATTCAGCAATGAATTGGATGAAGAAAAAGAGCCGTTATACGAAAGATCAGAATGTACAACCTGTCCTTTAATGTTCAGATTTTTAATTTTTTCCGGATCATCTACGCCAACTTCCACATAACGGTATCCGGTGTAGAAGAACCGGGGTTCATAGGTTTCGGTTCCTTCTCCTTTGAGGGTATAGGTTGTCCATACGTTCGCATGGTAGTTATGCCTGGTGCTAAGTTTATCTCCCTCTTTAAAAGGCTCCGGGAAGAGTGAGTCGTTCAGGGTTTCCGCACCCCTGATCCGTACTTTTGTCCCTGTTTCTCCATTGACCTTTAATTGCCACCATCCTGGGAAATTTTGACCCATATCGTAAAGGTATAGTCCGGGCTCCGGATTCGTCTTTTTTACAGGTTCAATGGTTTCCGTGACTCTCATGGGTTGCATCAACTGAGCATTAAGTGTTCCGACAGGGCCATCCACTACCCGCACATTTTCCCAGCCGGTGGCATCATAATTTTCAGCTGACCATCCCGGCTTTTCTTTCCGGGCATCATAATCTTCCCCTGCATAAAAATGATTAAAGGTAACAGGGCCTGAGGAGGATTTCCATGTTCCATCCGTGGCAATGGTTTTATGTTCACCGTTGGCAAGTGTGATTTCAAGCTGCATTAAAGCTTTCGGAGCACCTAAATCATTGCTGATGCCACCCCAGGAATATCGGCCTTCAATCTTTTTCATTCTAAGGGCGCCGTTTCCAAGCATGATACCGGCAGTATTGGCACCGGAGTTTAGCTGATCCGTTACATCATAGCTGGAGTAAAGTACCCGTTTGTTGTAAGTTGTAATGGCCGGATCGAGCACTTGTTCGCCGGTCTTTTCTCCATTCAGATAGAACTCATGGTAACCCAGTCCTGTAACATGGGCTATTGCCTTTTCTACCCTGTCTTCCAGGTTAAAATTTTTACGTAGCAACGGAGCATTGATGCTTGTGTCATTTGCTTCTATCCATTGAGCTTGCCAGTCGGCTTGATTGATGATTCCCGTATGAAAGGTATTTACTTCACTCCACCCGCTGGAGTCGCCGCTTTGATACCAAACCTGCACCTTCCAGTAATAGATTTCGCTGCTTTGCAAGGGTTTCCCGTTGCAGGCTATATTAACCGATTTATCGGATTGTATTTTTCCGGAATCCCAAATGTTTCCGGTATCATCGTTCAGATTACCCCGCTTATCTGCAACCAGGATGCGATAAGCTGTCTGAGACACACCACGTTCATTCCGGTTAATGTTCCATGAGAATCTTGGGTTTTCCATATCAATACCAATGGGCTGTTTCATATATTCGCATTTCAGATTGGTGATTTCCCGGTCTCCTGATGTTTTTTCGCAACTTATTGGCATTCCTGCGAACACAAAACCCAAAAATACGAGTAAGTTAAGTTTTAATGCTGTTTTCTTCATTGTGGTTTTATTTGAATACAATTTTCCAGTCTGTTGGTTTTTCCTGCCCGCCAAATGCCACTTCGACTATTCCGTTGGACTGGATTTGATGGGAAGCATTTTTAGCATCTATCTTCATATGGTCAAATTCATAATTTTCGGGGATATGAATAAATAAAATGTACGGCTCTCCGGGGACGGTTTGGGATGTTCCGGTCAGCGCCTTTTGTTCTTCATCCCAGTTCAGCTTATTGATGCTGTATGCACAGGTTAGGTGTCTTGAAGTAGCCAGAAGTTGAGGCCTTTCATTAACTTCTTTTACAATCAGGGCTTTTGTTCCATGGGCCGGGACCTCTTCCTTGAGCATGATACTGGATGTACCCGATAGCTTTTGATTCCAGAAGTCAAATACCAGGTAGCTGGTTTCTGATTTTAGCCCCAGGTCTTCCTGAAGATCGAGGACTTTCTCCGTTGGTTTATTGCTCCAGTTATAAAGTGCCACGACATCGTAGATCCCTGCTTCTGAATTTACTTTTAGGTCTAATGCCCTTGGAAATTCTTTGGGTTTTGGAGAGGAGACAGGATCGGCTTTAAAAGGATAGAGATCCATGGCCCGGATAGGCATGGCAGGCAAAGTTTTTCTGTAAAGCTCAAGTTTTTCTTCCGGTAAAGCCTTCACTTTATCTGGATATTGTCCGGCCCATCCTATATTCACATCACTCTGAAGAAAATCCTCTTGTCTTTCTTCTGAGAATTCTGCGATGAAGTCACTGATCATGTAAGCCTGGCCCGATAGTGATACGGAGCTTACAATGGTTTTGCCTTCATTCATATTCAAGGGGTCTCTGATCATTACATTATCAGGATCTGACCACCAACAGATTCCGTTCAGCCAGTTTGCACCGAAAAGAGAATTGAAAAAGGTCTGCATCCCTTCCGACCCATGACCCTTACCGGCCCAATTGGCATAATCATCACCGCCGGTGCGCGAGCCGTCAAAATAGTCAAAGCCCACGCCTATTTCATGCATGGCAGAACCTAAAATATAATTATTGTCCCCCATTTCATCTCTGATTGCTGCTATTACACTTCTGTAAGCTTTCCGGCTTTTGGTATCAGGATTAAGGGCATTTTCTCTGTTTTCCCGGTAATAATCCATCCAGGAACCCCAGCCGCCTACTTTGATATAACGGAGGCCCCAATCGTTTACCAGTGTGTTAAAAAGCGGTCTTGTATGTTTTTCAATTACTTCAGGATGGGTAAAGTCCATTCTTACCACAGTGGAATCCGCGGAGCAGCAGGAATCGGATAGATTTCCGGAGGAATCCCTCAGAAAGAAATTTTCAGGATATTCATCCGCCATAGCTGGGTTGGCGTAGTTTGCACAATAGGGGTTTAACCAAAGTCCCGGTTTAAAACCCTTCTCACTGACATAGTCAAACCAATATTTGCCACCGTCGGGATACATGGATTTATTCCATTCAAGCCAGTTGGTTTCTTTGCCTTTGGTGTAGCCCGCATCAATCTGCACATACTCAAGTCCGTAAGGCTTTAGTTTCTTGGCAAGGGCATCCGTTTCTTTCATCAGGTCTTCCTGGTCGGCAGCCATATAATAACTGTACCAGCTGCTCCATCCGGTGGGAGCTGTTTTGAATCTGTCAGAGATGGGTTTGTATACCGGTTTGAAATCCGATTCCTGATATTGCGAAAGCCCTATAACGTCTGTGTAATAATTATTAATAACAGTTATCTCTTTACCTTCTGTAACGGGGATAAGTACATTCATCAGTGTGTTGTTTTCCCTGTTTCTGGATAATGTGCTTTCCCTTGTGAAACGTAGCATAATATCCGTGGGGATATCAAACAAATTGTAAATATTTGTAGCGGAAACAAGCCCCATCTGAGTGTAAATGATGCCGTTATCCTGGCTTTGGATACGAGCGGGAATTCTTTTTTCCCCGGCAGGAGAGGTACCGGTTAAATGTGCATCCGGGTGTGAGCAAAACACATTAATGGCGGAATCGCCTGCACTAAACTCCCATCTTGTTTTTTGCGGTTCTTCTGTTGTAATAACCATTTTATCTTCCTGTTCTTCTATTGTCCAGGCGGACAGGGGAGTGATCTTGTTTTCCTTCTTTAGTATAAGTTCAATTTCATCAGCTACTTTTCCCAGTTTTTCTTCTTCAATGGTCAGGCTGGCAGTTTTGGGAGTGGCAGTAATGGTCCACCCCTTTTCTTCGTGTTCGGCGACATCCTTACATCCGTATATAAGAAAACCCATAACCGCTGCAAGAATAATAATTGTACGTAGATATTTCATTTTTTTATTGGTTTTTCTGAAAATCAGGTGATCCTAATTATTTAGTACCTTGCCGGTCAAATTCTTGCTTTTTTTGGCAAAACTTGTCCGGTAAGGTACTAAACAGGAAAAACATATTCTCTTCATTCAAAAGTAACATTTTGTTTTTAATGATAAAAGAAAATTTTGGTACATTTTTATTTGGCATAATCATACGATTATTTGTCATTATTTTTTATCTGATCCATCCTAATTTATTTTAAATTTGATAGTTTTACAGTGTCTATTTTGAAACAGGACGTATGTATGCAATAGGTTATGATATTGGAAGTTCTTTTGTAAAGGCTAGTTTGGTGGATATTTCCACAGGAAGTAGTGTAGCCTCCGGTATAAGTCCGGATGAAGAAATGAGAATGGAAGCTCCCCAGAGTGACTGGGCAGAACAGGACCCTGCAATGTGGTGGGAGAACCTGAAAGAAGCCACTTTCAGGATATTTAGGAACTCTGAATTGAAGCCTTCGGATGTTAAAACCATAGGAATATCTTATCAAATGCACGGGCTTGTTCTCATTAATGATAAGAAAGAAGTACTCAGGCCTTCGATCATTTGGTGTGACAGTCGTGCTGTTGAAACGGGCAATAGGGCATTTGATCAAATCGGACAGGAAAAATGCCTGAAGCATCTGCTCAATTCTCCGGGGAATTTTACTGCTTCTAAACTGGGTTGGGTCAAAGAGCATGAACCCGATCTTTTTTCTCAGATTTCAAAAATTTTGCTGCCGGGCGATTATATTGCTATGAAGTTGACCGGCGAGACCACAACCACTCCTTCGGGTTTATCGGAAGGTATATTCTGGGATTTCAAAAACAGTGGGAAAGCAGACTTCCTTCTTGATTATTTTGGGTTAAATGAACGAATGTTTCCACAAGTAGTGCCCAATTTCTCGTCTGATATAGGTGTTACTTCCGGAGTAGCCGGGGAACTTGGTTTTCCGGAGGGCATACCGGTGTCATACAGAGCAGGGGATCAGCCCAATAATGCGCTTTCCCTGAATGTGCTTAATCCGGGAGAAATTGCTGCTACTGCCGGCACTTCAGGGGTAGTGTATGGTGTAAGCGATGAGGTGAAGTATGATCCCCGTTCCAGGGTAAATACCTTTCTTCATGTAAATCATACCTCTGAAGATCCAAGACTGGGGGTTTTATTATGTATCAATGGCACGGGCAGCCTGAATGCCTGGCTTAAAAGAAATGCCGCCGGTAGTTATGGATATGAAGAAATGAATAAGCTTGCATCTGAAGCTCCGATTGGTTCGGAAGGTCTGGTGGTTTTACCCTTTGGTAATGGTGCAGAACGGGTATTGAATAACGCCAATCCGGGCAGCAGCATTCATCATCTGAATTTTAATATTCATGATCAAAGACATCTGTTTCGCGCAGCACAGGAAGGGATCGTATTTGCTTTCCAGTATGGTCTGGATATTATGAAGGATATCGGCATTCGGCCTTCGGTTATACGTGCCGGGAATGCCAATATGTTTCTGAGTCCGGTATTTAAAACCATCCTTGCTTCTGTATCCAACGCCACTATTGAGCTATACAATACCGATGGAGCTCAGGGTGCTGCAAGAGGAGGAGCGATAGGTGCAGGTTATTATAAAGATTTTGAAGAGGCTTTCGCTGGGTTGAAAAAAGTATCGGAAGTCGAACCCGATGTGGAAAAGGCTTCTGAATACCAAGCTGCTTATGAATATTGGAAAAAGACACTGGAGAAGACATTGAAACAAGAATTGTAAAAACTTATCTCTTCCGCTTCAGGAAGAAACATTGTTATATTTTGAATCCTATAAATCTAAAACATTATGGAGTATTTAACTGGTGATAAAGAATATTTCAAAGGGATCGGAAAAGTCAGATATGAAGGTCCCGAATCGACCAATCCCTATGCCTTTAAATTTTACGATGAAAATAAGGTGGTTGGTGGTAAGACCATGAAAGAGCATTTTAGGTTTGCTGTTGCTTACTGGCACTCGTTCTGCAGTACCGGCGGTGACCCATTTGGAGAGGGAACCCGTGACTGGCCCTGGAATACTGCTAAAGACCCCATACAACGGGCCACTGACAAAATGGATGCTGCGTTTGAGTTCATGACCAAACTGGGCGTTCCTTTTTTCTGTTTTCACGATATTGATCTGGTTGATGAAGCCGACACCGTGCAGGAAACCGAGAAACGTCTGCAAAAAATGGTGGATTATGCCAAGGAGAAAAAAAGAGAATCAGGTATTGAGCTTTTATGGGGAACTGCCAATCTTTTTAACAATGCCCGTTATATGAATGGGGCTTCCACCAATCCTGATTTTGACGTAGTCTCTCATGCCGGTGCTCAGCTTAAACGTGCCCTGGATGCCACCATCGCTCTTGATGGTCACAATTATGTTTTCTGGGGAGGCCGTGAAGGTTATATGAGTCTTTTGAATACCAATATGAAGCGGGAAATTGATCATTATGCGAGAATGCTGGAGTTGGCCCGTGATTATGCCCGGAAAAACGGCTTTAAGGGTAATTTTTTTATTGAACCCAAACCCATGGAGCCCACAAAAGCGCAGTATGACTTTGATGCATCCACAGTATTGGAATTTTTGAGAAAATATAACCTGATGGATGATTTTAAGCTGAATATTGAAGCGAATCATGCCATTTTGGCACTCCATACTTTCCAGCATGAACTTCAGGTTGCAGCCAACGCAGGTATGCTGGGCAGCATTGATGCCAACCGGGGAGACTACCAGAATGGCTGGGATACCGATCAATTTCCTAACAATGTGTATGAAGTTACCGAAGCACTGCTGGTAATTCTTGAAGCAGGTGGCTTTAAAGGCGGAGGTATTAACTTTGATGCCGGATTGAGAAGAAATTCAACCGATCCGGACGATCTGTTCCATGCCCATATTGGCGCCATGGATACTTTTGCACGCGCTCTGATTGCAGCGGATAAAATCATGAATGATTCGGAATATACGAAATTAAGAAGAGAACGTTATTCTTCTTTCGATTCGGGTGAGGGAAAAAAGTTTGAAAATAAAGAGCTGAGCCTGGAAGATCTCAGGGAGATTGCTGTTGAAAAAGGTGAGCCGCCAAAGATTAGCGGAAAGCAAGAGTATTATGAAAATCTTCTGAACAATTATATCCGCTAATTTTAACTTGATGCTTACTGAATCTTTTTATGGCCAATAATAGAAGTTCAGCAAAATATACTTTTTTAATCACGCTTGTCGCAACACTCGGCGGTCTTCTTTTTGGGTATGATACTGCTGTGATCAACGGGGCAGTTGAATCTCTGGGAGTATTCTTTATCGATCCGCTTTTTGATAATCCTGGGTTAGCAGGGAAAGTGATTTTCGAATATAAGTTCCTGGCTTCTGCCTGCTTTGTGATTATTGGTATTCTTATATCCAGGTTTTTATTTAAGCTATATCATTATAAGAAAGCTATATTTTATAGCGTACTTGTATGGATTGCTGTAGTACTTGTTATTTATTACCGTTTTATCAGCTCCGAAAGTGAAATATCCACGAATATAGCCAACTCGATCAATGGTTTCACCATATCGAGTGCGCTTCTGGGTTGTATCATTGGAGCCTCGATTGGAGGATATGTCAGTCAGGGTATTGGACGGCGAAACGGATTGTTAATGGCCGCCGTATTATTTCTTCTTTCGGCGGTTGGGTCTGCATTGCCTGAGCAACTTAATTTTATGGGCGGTGCTGCCATTACTTCATTCATCACTTATCGTGTGATTGGTGGGATTGGTGTAGGCCTTGCCTCCATGATTTCACCCATGTACATAGCAGAGATTGCACCTGCTGAAAAGCGGGGAGGTTTGGTGTCGTGGAACCAGTTTGCTATCATCTTCGGAATGGTGGTGGTTTATTTTGTCAACTATTTCATTGCCAAGGGAAATTCGTCGGAATGGATTAATACGGTTGGATGGCGCTGGATGTTTGCCTCTGAGGTAGTTCCTGCCTCTTTATTTTTCATTTTACTGTTCACTGTGCCTGAAACTCCAAGGTTCCATGTAATGAAAGATAAAGAGGATAAGGCGTTCACTACACTGAAGAAGCTCCTTGGCCTGGAACGGGCCCAAAGAACATTGCCCGATATCAGAGAATCGCTGAGAGAAAAGCGACTTCCCTGGCTCTCCTTTGGAGGCAAGGTAATTATCATTGGTATTCTGATGTCTGTTTTTCAGCAGTTCGTGGGAATCAACGTGGTACTTTATTATGCTTCCGATATCTTCAGGAATATGGGTGCCAACACAGAGGTTTCCCTTCTGCAAACACTGTTTATGGGTGTTGTTAACCTTGCTTTCACCGTTGTGGCAATCTATACAGTTGATAAATTCGGACGTAAGCCGTTGTTAATTATCGGAGCCATTGGCATGTCGGTTAGTATGTTTGCTCTTGGCTTTTTCTTTTTCTTCAATAGCCTTGGAGTGGGAGCTCTCTTTGCTATGGGCATTTATGTAGCAGCCTTTGCCATTTCATGGGGCCCGATAACCTGGGTGGTGCTCTCGGAGATCTTTCCCAATGCAATTCGCGGGGCCATGTCAATTGCAGTGGCTGCCCAGTGGGTTGCAAACTTAATGGTCTCCTGGACTTTCCCGATGATGAATGACAATGTAGTACTTACAGACTTGTTCAACCACGGATTTGCTTATTGGGTGTACGGTGTAATGGGCATCCTGGCCGCCCTTTTTGTATGGAAGATCGTGCCTGAAACCAAAGGCAGAACCCTTGAAGATATGGGGGAACTTTGGGGAGGAAGAAGAAAACCCAAAGCCTGAGTGTTGAGGATAGAAAATAAAATGGTTCTGTCAGATAGATGACTTAAAATCATCTCTTAAAGTTAAAAAGCTCCCCGCTGTCCGGGGAGCTTTTTAATGTTTGTATTATTTTTTGCAAATGCTTATTGATTGAATGGCCTTTCTGTAATTCACACCTTTCAAAGCAACGTACTTATTGCATTGTATCCTGTTGACTTTGCTGCTTCAACTTGTTCAGCGTTTCTTTTAGTTGCTGGAGTGACCGGGAAGCCTGATCAAAGTTCTGATCACCCATATTCCTGAGATAGGAATTCAGGTATTCATCAGCATCCTGAATTAACTGCTGATTGGTTGTAATACCTCTGTCCACCTCTTCTTGCTTTTCTTCTTCTGTCTCTTCCCTCTCTTCCCTCTCGTCTATTTCTTCCTTCGCAGCTTTTGTGATCTTTTTCACCGGTTCTCCCCTGAAAATGCCTTCCAGGGCTTCATCAAAAGAAGAAGCATAACTGAGGTTGTCCTCATGCATGATACAAACAAGTCTAAGCTCCGGATAGGCGGCAGTTTCAGACTGCAGGTATATGGGTTCCACATACATCACGGTTTCACCTACGGGTATGGCCAGCACATTTCCCCTAATCACAGTGGATCCACGTTGGTCCCAAAGACTTAGCTGACTGGAAAGTTCAGCATCCTGATCGATTTTGGTTTCAACCTGTTGTGGGCCGAGTATCCTTCTGTCTTTAGGAAATTTATAAGTCATAAACCGGCCGTAGTTTTCACCGTCACTCAAACCGGCAACCCATCCGATCAGAACCTGTCTGTTTTTAGGTGTGAAAGGCTGAATCAGTGTGAATTCGGCTTCATTGGAACCCGGGCGCTGCCACATGATGAAATAAGGGTCTACAGGTTTGATGGTTCCCTGATACTTCTCCGTGGCCCTTAACCACAAATCTTCCTGGTTATAGAAAACCCTTGGATCACTCATGTGGTATTTTGCGTAAACCTGCCCCTGAACAAGCATCTTATCCACCGGATAGCGCACATGGGATCTGAGTGCTTCAGGCATTTCGCTTTCTTCTTTAAACATACCCGGAAAGACATTGTCCCAGACCTGAATAATGGGGTCGTCTTCATCATATATGTAATAATCTATATTTCCATTGAACGCATCTACCACCACCTTAACCGAGTTTCTCATGTAATTGGCTCCATTGAAATGTGGTGCCACATTGTTGACCAATTGTCTCTCCACATCACCCTGCGAATAGTCAATAACCTCCCTTGAATTATAGGGCTGGCTGTAAGGGAAATTATTGGATGTGGTATAGGCATCAAGGATCCAGTAAAGTTTGCCATCGACCAGTACCGGATAGGGGTCATCGTCGTATTCAAGAAACGGAGCAACTTTTTTAGTCCGGGAACTGATTTCCCTGTTGAACATGAGTCGGCTTGTCTTATCCGGATAGCTTGAGAAGAAAAATTTTGTCCCGTCGAATTTCCAGCCAAACAAAAACTTTCTCCAGCTACTGGACAATTGCACTCCACCACTTCCGTCATAGGAAGTGTATATATTCTCTTCGCCACTGGGATAATCAAACTCCTCGGTTTTGGAGTTGGCTATAACATGGGTTCGTGTTGCTTCCCCGTAGTATATTTCGGGTTGCTCAACCTTTAATTCGGGATATTGGGTTTCGGGTGGAATGTTTTTGATGGGCATCACCGGCAAACCGTTTTGGGTGAACTCGTTCACCTTGGTCATCGTAATGCCGTAGCCGTGGGTATATTTAAATCTTCTGTTGACAAATGTCTGGCTCTGGGGCGGCAGGTTGTCAAGCTCCATCTCTCTTGCCGCAATCATCACCTGCTGATAGCGGTTGTTGAAAGTATAGCGATCTATATCTATATCGGAGAAGTCATAATACAACCTGATCTCCTGGAACTGGTTATAAACTTCTAACAGGGCATTCCAGTCCCAAAGTCTGATATTTGAAAAAACGGTTTGGTTGCTGTCTACCGTTGCTCTCGTAAATTCCTTATTTGCAGGATATTGTCTTTCCTCGATCTCATCCAGGTCGAAACCATGGCGTGTGAATTGAATATTGTTTTCAATATAAGGGGTTTCCATGGAAATTTCATTGGGTTCTACTATCAGGCTCTGAAAAGCTGCCGGCACTATAGCCAGCAGAAGCAACCATATGCCCAGAATAATTCCGAATAATATGCCGAATGCTGATGGAACAAGGTTATATGGTTGGATGGGGTATCTTTTGAGCAACCGTATGAATTTTCTTCGTGAAGCCGGAAGGAAAAAGGAAAGACCTACCAGGAAGGTTAGTATTGACGATATCAAGTAAACAGGGAATCTTATATGTTCATCGGTCCATCCCGGCCCTGAAACAGCTCCCCATTCGGAGAATAATAAATCGAAGCGGGCCAGATATTTCTGTAGTGCCAGCGCGATAAAAAAGAGTGATCCTGCTATTACCACAGCCCGTCCTATTTTCACTCCCAGGTAGTTGATTTCTTCATAAGATAATTTACCTCCCATGTTATCCTGAGAATAAAGGGATAACAGTAAACCGCCGAGAGATATGATGAATGTCACTATGAAGAAAGCAACAAGTTCCTTGAATAAGGGAAGTTTGAACATGTAGAAAGCGGCATCCCGCTGAAGAATGGGTTCAGTGATTCCAGCGTTGACACTGTTGAAGAACTTCAGGATTACTTCCCAGTTGCTGTAGCCCCATATTCCGCCATATAATATTCCGATTCCCAATGCCAGGTAACGGAAGAATATGTTCCTTTTATCAATAGGTGTAGTAAGGGC
Organism: Bacteroidales bacterium; assembly: GCA_046545815.1. Taxonomy (GTDB): domain Bacteria; phylum Bacteroidota; class Bacteroidia; order Bacteroidales; family UBA12077; genus JAGXLC01. The sequence continues at coordinate 48,480 of JBKGZA010000002.1, read as the reverse complement.
TAGGATCAAAAGTCCGGCGACTATAGCGCCCGCAACAATTAAACCAGCTTTAACACCGATCTCTATCCAGAAACGCTGGGTGAACTCCAGTGAATCATACCAGAGCTTATCACCCCAGAACGACATAAACTGGAAGAAAAGGAAGGTTAACAGGATGATTGCCCCACCCAGATATATTTGGCTTCTTTTTTGCTTCTTTGCTCCGACGTATATGAAGCGTATCCCGAGAAACGCCAGAATAAGTATGATTACTGTATACATAGTAAAAATGGTTTAAAATTTATCAACATCAAGATATAAGATTATTGGCAAAATTGCAATGCTTCATTGCTTTTTATTTTCGAGTCCGGTATAAAAAGCTGGATTTTGGCTGGTAATGCTCCATTAGATTACCGAAATTCATAATCTTCATTTTCCCTCCATTTTAACCTGATTTCCCTTCTTTTATCATGCTTTATAGAATGAAATACAAAGATTTATCTATTGTTGAGGAGAGGAGACAGCACTCTGTTGCATGCTTCTGCGGGTGAGGATTTTTGTTATTCTCGGAATAATTGCCTTATCTGAACAAATGGAAAAAACCTTTTTTGATCGTTTCAGATTGATCCAGGGTTTTTACCACATAATAGTAAACCCCTTGATTGGCATAATTTCCTGAAGCCAACTTACCATCCCAGTAAACCACTGTTCCTGTCTTTTCATAGATTAACTCACCGTTCCGTGTGTAAATTTCGAGCTTAATCCTGCGGTCGCCACTTGATTTGACCACAAACACATCATTTATTCCATCTTCATCGGGTGAAAAAACATTCGGAACTTCGATGGAATTCTCAACCCGGATGGTTTTTGATGCATAATGCACTAAATTGGAAGTATCGGTTATTTCCAGACCAATATCATAAGTGCCTGCTTCATTAAATTTATGTCTGTAAGCAATAAACCCTTTATCGGTCAGAGAATCCATTTTTAGCGTGCTTCCGTTTTTTGTCCATTCAATGGATGAAATACTTTCAGGATCACTTATCCGCGAGGTGTCGTTGTTGCTCACTTTCACCGGTATAAAATAATGCGTAAAGGTAGCCGCATAGACGCTATCTTTAAAAGTTACCTGATCAATTTGAGCATTAGAGGTTGCTGAAAATATGCAGGTTAGAAAGAATACTGCCGGGATGATTTTTATGTTACCCATTAACAAAAGATTTGGCCATGTAAATATATAAAATAGCAGATCATTATTTCAAAATTTTAGGGCGAAATTTTTTAAACGGATTGGGTGACATTAAATTTTTCCGGTTTAAATTGATCAAAATGACTTGTTTTTTATTTCTTTTGTGATCCACAATCCGGGATTACAATAAATACGGAATCCAACATTCCCGGGGCTTAAAAATAGCAAAAGTAATTGTTATGCTGGAATCACATTTTGGAGAGTTTGCCAGTCTGATGGCTGCTTTTTGCTGGACAGCAACCGCTTTAGCTTTTGAATCGGCCGGGAAAAAAATCGGATCCCTTTCGGTCAATTTGATACGTTTGTTCATGGCCATATTCATGCTGGGAATTTTTACCTGGATAAGCCGTGGTCTGTTCTTACCAATCGATGCAAGCTGGCATCAGTGGAAGTGGCTGATTATTTCAGGCCTGATCGGATTCTCCCTGGGTGATTTATTTCTTTTCGAAGCTTATGTACGCATAGGTGCCCGGATTTCATCCCTGATCATGTCATTTGTACCTCCTATTACCGGAATTATTGGATGGCTTATCATGGATGAACGCCTTTCCGCTGAGAATATAGTGGGAATGGCCATTACATTAACCGGTATCATACTGGTTATTTCCCAGAGGAAAAACAGAAATCCCAATCCTTCGCGCATAGTAGAAACGCCCCCAAAGAAGAAAAGAATAAAAATGACTTTTTCTTACCATATCATTGGCATCATTATGGCATTCGGAGGAGCATTGGGTCAGGCAACCGGTTTGGTGCTCAGTAAATTTGGCATGCAGGATTATGATGCTTTTGCCGCCACTCAAATCAGGGTATTATCCGGAACAGTGGGATTTATGCTTTTGTTTTTCATACTAAGGAGGTGGAACAGGGTATTCTCTGCTTTGAAGCACAAAAAAGCCATGAAAAGAGTTACTATAGGGGCTTTTTTCGGGCCTTTCCTGGGGGTTGCGTTTTCTTTACTGGCCGTGCAGCATACTTTAACCGGTATCGCTTCTACTTTAATGGCTTTGGTTCCGGTTCTCATTATTCCTCCTGCTGTCCTGTATTTTAAGGAGAGGGTGAATTTCCTGGAAATTTTGGGCGCTTTTATTGCTTTTGGAGGAGTTGCCCTTTTCTTTCTCTGAACATAAAATATTATCTTTGTCCATTAAAGATTTCTTTACATCAATGCAGGCACGCTATATATGAAATCCTATATATTCTTTTTTTTGTTTTTTGTTTGTATTTCCTGCAGCACCGGAGAGAAAACCACTCACCGGCAGGATTGTAAGGCCATAACGTGTGACGAATTTCTTGGGGATCCTGTTTATGCTGATCTGAATCTTAAAAATTTCAGGGGAACATACGGGGAAGAATTTAAACTGAAGAAGTTCCTTCGTAATATGAATGAAAGAAATCGTACAGCCGATACCATTTACCAGTATATCAAGGGTAAAAATGCTTTCATCTTCTATGCTTCGGCCGAAAGTGACGGAGAATCGTTTCTTACTTTAAAGATTGCCGATAATCGCGTAGAGATGGAGAATTGTGTTCATATTGGCATGGAAAGAAACCGGCTGGAAGAGCTCATATCAGACTTCCCAGGATGGCCGGAAGACACTGTAAAGGTTGATAATGGGGAAAGACAGGGGGTATTTATTTTCAAAAGCAATCAACTGGAAAAAGTACACATCAACAACTTTTATAAATAGCCTATTTTCTCCATTGTGCGAGAATGGTGCTTTGACCTTTCACAGAGTCTTTCAGCTTAACGTTTAGCCGGATATTCAATGGAAGGAAGAGGTCAACCCGGGAACCGAATTTAATGATGCCGATCTGACTGGCCTGGTTTACCGAGGCACCAGGATTGATATAGCTGACGATTCTCCTGGCAACGGCTCCTGCAATTTGTCTGACCATAATGATTTTATCTTCATCTTTCTTAATGGCAATGCTGGTGCGTTCGTTCTTCAGGGAGGATTTCGGATTTTTTGCGATGAGGTACTGACCCGGATGATGCTTGAAGTATTCAACCGTTCCGCTAATGGGATGCCAGTTCACATGAACATTCCATATAGACATGAAAATAGATATCTGAATGCGTTTGTCTTTGAAAAATTCATCTTCGGTGGTTTGTTCTATGGCTACCACCTTACCGTCGGCAGGGGAAAGAATGTTTAACTCATCCAATAGCGCATTTCTTGAAGGTACACGGAAAAAACGGATTACCATAAAGAGCAGAATCAATGATAAACCTCTTATTATTCCTGCTAAAACCGAGGTCAAGGGAAGCAACACAAAAATAATGTTCAACACCAGCAAGATGAAGAAACAATAAAGAATTACCCTATATCCTTCTTTATGTATATGCATTTAATACCTTTTCATTTAAAAACAAAGATAATGAAAAAACGAATATATTGAGACATGTATTTTTAAATCTTGTTTAATTCTGTTTTTATTGAATCCGGAAATATTTGGCGGTGATGGAATCTTGTTCTCCAAATTAGCATTCAGATGAGAAGCTTTAAAAGAATATAGGCTATGGGAAAAACAAAGATGGCCGAATCAAGTCGATCTAGAATACCGCCATGCCCGGGAATCAGCTTGCCCGATTCTTTTACGCCTGCGCTTCTTTTGAGGGATGATGCGGTAAGATCACCCAAAGTGCCTGCTATACCAACTATAACGGCCAGAATGATCCATGTCATCACATTCAGATACTGGGTAACAAAAAATATCACGAGTGCTGCCAGTATGGTAAAAAAGACTCCTCCGACCAATCCCTCCCAGCTTTTTAGCGGTGAAATGCTACCGAAAAGTTTATGCTTGCCAAACTTTTTGCCTGTGATATAAGCAGAAGTATCGTTTGACCATATTAACACAAACAGGCTGATTAACAGATGGTGGTTATACCCCGGATTCGGGAAAGGCATAAAAACAACATGGTTTACAAGAGTCAGTAACATCACCGGGTAGATTAATCCTGCAAGGGTATAGGAGAGGTTTCTGAACGGATTTTTTTTCTTCCGGAAAAGTTCACCAATGAGTATCAGTAAAATCAACGGGATGATGGCCAATGACCAGGCAATTGCGATAAAATTACCGGCAATCAGGAAATTTAGTGAAAAGATAGTCACGCCTGTAATGATACCGCTTACTTTCTGAACATCTGCTCCGCTTTTTGAAGCAAGGGAATAGAACTCATACAGACAAAGGCCCGTTATTAATGCGAAAAGGAGGTAAAAAGTAAGATGCCCTGCAGTAAGAGCACCTAATATTATGAGAATAAAAGCTATTCCGGATAGGGTTCTTTTTATAATGTCCTTATTCAATGATGTCTATTTGTTTTTATTCTGGTTTTTATTGTTATGGGTAAATTTGCTGGATACGCTCTTTTGGGATTCCGAGAGTTTTGATTCTTCCTCCTCTTCTTCATTGTCGTCCCCTGAATCCGTTTGTGTTTCTGTTTGTGTGGCTTCTTTTTCCTCTTCTCTTTCCTCTTTTTGTTCCTCTTCTTTTTCCTTGCTTTCCTCCTCCTCTTTATTTTCACCGCTGCGTTTCTTTTCGCTCTCCTCGTGTATCTTCTTTACTTTTTTACCTTCCTCCAAAATTTTCTGTTTCTTTTCATCATCTATTTCCCTTTTACCCAAGATTTTTTCCAGGTCGTCGGAGAATATGATTTCCTTCTCGAGAAGCATTTCGGCGAGCTGATCGAGCTGCTCACTGTGATTTTTCAATATCTCATAAGCTCTTTGATAGGCTTTATTGACATATCCTTGTACCTCTTGGTCGATGAGTTCGGCCGTTTTTTCACTATAAGGTTTGGTGAAGGTAAACTCCTTTTGGCCGGTAGAATCATAGAAACTAAGATTACCCACTTTTTCACTCATACCGAAGTAAGCAACCATTGCATAAGCCTGCTTGGTGACTTTTTCAAGATCATTGAGTGCTCCGGTTGAGATTTTGTTAAAAACCAGTTGCTCTGCTGCCCTACCACCGAGTGCCGCACTCATTTCGTCCATAAGTTGCTCGGTGGTGGTCAGGTTTCGTTCTTCAGGAAGATACCATGCAGAACCAAGGGCTCTACCACGGGGGACGATGGTTACTTTAACCAGTGGACTGGCATGTTTAAGCAGCCAGCTAACAATGGCGTGCCCGCATTCGTGATAGGCAATGGCTTTTTTCTCCGAGCTGGTGATCAGCTTGTTTCTTCTTTCAAGACCTGCAATGATCCGGTCAATGGCATCCAGAAAATCTTCTTTTCCGACAGCCTTCTTGGCTTTTCTGGCAGCAATGAGTGCTGCCTCATTGGCCACATTGGCAATGTCGGCCCCGGAGAACCCCGGAGTTTGCTTGGCAAGAAATTCTAACTCCAGGTCTTTCTCAACCTTGAGGGGTTTTATATGTACTTTGAGTATCTCCTTCCTTTCATTCAGGTCGGGAAGGTCTACATGTACCTGCCGGTCAAACCGGCCGGCCCGTAAAAGGGCCTTGTCAAGCATGTCAGCGCGGTTGGTGGCCGCAATGATTATGATGCCAATGTTGTTGCTGAATCCGTCCATTTCAGCAAGCAACTGGTTAAGGGTGTTTTCCCTTTCATCATTGGCGCCCATGCTGGGGTTTTTGCCTCTTGCCCGTCCTATGGCATCGATTTCGTCAATGAAGATGATACAAGGAGCCTTTTCTTTGGCCTGCTTGAAAAGATCACGTACCCTTGAAGCTCCCACTCCGACAAACATTTCGACAAAATCGGAGCCTGAAATGGAGAAAAACGGTACGCTGGCTTCTCCTGCAACAGCTTTTGCCAGAAGGGTTTTACCGGTACCCGGCGGACCGACAAGCAGTACCCCTTTTGGGATCTTTCCTCCAAGTTCCGTGTACTTCTGCGGATTTTTCAGAAATTCAACAACTTCTTTTACTTCCACCTTGGCTTCGTCCAGTCCCGCTACATCGTTGAAATCAACTTTTACGTTCGATTCCTTATCGAATAATACAGCTTTCGATTTGCCTACATTGAATATATTGCTGCCGCCAGCAGAACCACCGGCTCCTTTGGATATTCTTCTGAATATGAACAACCAGATTGCTACAAGAATAAAAATCGGTAACAGCCAGGTGAGTACCTCTCCCAGAATGTCTTTCCGGGTTTCATATTTTACCTGGATGTATTCTCCGTCCGGGAGCTTATCCTGAAATTCACTGATCCTTTGATCAAACATCTCCAATGAACCGATGGTAAAATAATAATGGGGGCCTTCCTTGGGCACGGAAAACATCCCGTCGCTAAACAGATCCTGATACTCCTGTTTGTTTAGGGCTTCATCTTTCAGGTATATTTCTGCCTTTTCTTTGTTGATTACTACTATCCTTTCAACATCTTGATTTTGAAGTATGTTTCGATTAAATTCCTGCCAGCTGGTTTCCTTTGGACTTCCTCCAAGGTTCATGAAGTTTAGGGAAATGAAAAATATAGCGATTAGTGCATATACCCAATAAATGTTAAACTTGGGATAAGGCTTCTTATTATTGTTGTTGTTCTGGGTATCTTGATTCTGTTCTTGGTTTTGCTCTTTATTTGCGTCGGCCATTACTGATATACCTCCGTTATTAATTTATTGTACATCCTGATATTTATCCATGGGAGCATCGGCCCACAAATCTTCCAGGTTATAAAAATCCCTGGATTCTTTTTGGAAAACATGAATGATGATGCTTGCATAGTCAATAAGAACCCAGGTGAGATTTTCTAACCCTTCTTTATGATATGGCTTTTCATTCAGTTCTTTTTTTACTTTCTGTTCGATAGAATCCGTAATTGCATCAACATGTCTGGATGATGTTCCATGACATATAACAAAATAATCACAGATAGAGTTTTCTATTTTGCTAATATTTAAACTTACAATTTCTTTTCCTTTTTTGTCCTGTATTCCCTTTATGATTGTCTCCAGTAATTCTTCAGTTATAATTTCTTCTTGTTTAGAGATTTTCATTAAATTTTTATGCAAAATTAATTAAATTTTTATGAATCTTATTGGTCTGTTCCAAAGATGAATCTTTTATCCCTGAATTGTAAAATTGGACCCCACCATTTTCGTTGTATTTTTATAAAGCTTGTCACTTTCCTTTATTTTAGGATACTCAAACTGGTTTCCGGTTTAAATTCAGGATTTTCTTTAAAATCATTAAAAACACAAATTTCATTCCCTAACAGTTATAATGAAAAATTGTCGGAATTTATTTTGTGTAATGAAAATATTTACTTTTGTGGGGTTTCATTCTATTGAAGAATCATTATGAAAACGAAGATTATAGGAAATAATTTCATTTCTCTGCTTTCGGTGGATAGTACCAATGACTATGCCAGAGCGCTTCTTTCCGGGGATCCCCCTGATGAAGGCACAATAATTGTTTCCGGCGAACAAAGAAAAGGAAGGGGATACGGCAGCAATACCTGGCACAGTAAAAGAGGGAAAAATCTACTTTTTAGTATCATATTGCATCCGGATTTTATTTCAGCAAACACCCAATTTTTGATTTCCAAAGCCATAAGCCTTGGGATTAGTGATTATCTGTGCACTTATGTTTCCGATGTGAGCATCAAATGGCCGAATGATATCTATGTTGATGACAGAAAAATCGCGGGGATTTTGATAGAAAATGACCTTGTGGGTTCCTCGGTGAAAACTTCTATTGTTGGGATCGGCATTAATATAAACCAGGAAAAATTCCCCAATGATATACCCAATCCGGTTTCATTGAATCAGATGATTGAAAAGAAGCTGGTTTTAAGGAGAGAATTGAAAAAACTGGCTGATCTCCTTGAAAAACGTTATCAGATGTTGGCGAGAGGCATGGTGGACAAGATACAGAAAGATTACCATGAAAGATTGTTCAGGTTGAATCAAATGGTCTGGTACCAGAACAGCAAAGGGCAATTTAAAGCAAAAATCATTGGCGTATCTGATTACGGGCAACTTATCCTCGAAAACCAAACCGGCAAAACATTGGAATATAATTTTAAGGAAGTAGAGTTTTTATTATAAATCTTTTTTGTTGTTAAAAAAGTCTGCCAATTTGTCAACTGCCCCATCCAGTCCTTTTTTAAGATAATTTTGAACCATTTTATTCATAATCCGGTTCATGTAAGCTTCTCCGGTCAGTCTGATACGGGTGTCCCCTTCCTCTAACTTTTTAAGTTGTATCCATATATTAAAACTTACAGGGCTTTCCTTATAACTACCCAATTTGATCAGTTTGTAAGGCTGCTTTTCAACAATCCGCATTCCGGTTGCCCCGATGCCTGCAATACTGAACCGGCAGCGGTCTTCATCCGACTGCCAGTTTGTGATTTTATCGGAGGGAACCAGATAATCCAGATTTCTGAAATCGGAAAGGAAATTATAAATTTCATCATCGTTTCTGTATATTTTTCCGATTTTACTGGTAACTTTTGACATAATGCAGTGATTTTTATTGTTCCCACTCAGAAGGATTGTTTCGCCATTCCTCCAGTTGCTCCTGGTGCTCTTTTTTCAGGTAGCCTTTGCTTATAGCCATCTCTATAAGCGTATGATAATTAGAAAGCGTATATAAAGGACAATTATTTTTTTCGAAATTTTGTTTTGCCAGTTCAAAATTATAGGAAAAAATGGCACCCATTCCAAGTACACTGGCCCCGCTGTTTCTTAATGCATCTACGGCATTAAGGCTGCTTTTTCCGGTTGATATCAGGTCTTCAATAACCACAATTTTTTGGCCTTTTTCCAGATCACCTTCTATCCTGTTTTCCAGCCCATGGCTTTTCGGGCCGGAACGTACATACACGAATGGCAAATTCAGCGCATCGGCCGTAATGGCACCAATGGCTATAGCACCGGTGGCTACTCCTGCAATAACTTCCGGTTTTCCATAATATTGTTTTATCAGTCTGATAAAACCGTTTTTTATTAAATCTCTGGTATGGGGATAGGAAAGGGATTTCCTGTTATCACAGTAAATGGGTGATTTCCATCCTGAACTCCATCGGTAAGGATTTGCCGGATTAAATTTTATTGCGTTTATTTGTAAAAGATGCTTGGCTATTTCTTTTTCAAAATATTCCATAGGGCAAATGTATAAAGTTTTTTTCGACAATCGCACAATTTATTTTATAGATCAGTTTGATGACTATTATGAACGATATAACGGGCTTTTTATCAGATATCTTAATGAGATTCAGCTTGCTTATGTGCTTGAACTTTTCAGGAATGTCCAGGAGATAAAAAATGTGTTTATTGCCCATCATGATGTAGATAAGGCTTTTCATGATTTTCAGTCCTTTTTCAGGGTGTTGGAGGCAGCCGGGGGTCTGGTTTTCAATGAGAAGGGACAGGTGCTTGTAATCAAAAGACGTGGCAAATGGGATCTTCCCAAAGGCAAAAAAGAAGCGGAGGAGTGTCCGGAAAACTGCGCAATAAGGGAGGTAAAGGAAGAGTGTGGAATTGATGCACCGGAATTGGAAGATTTATTACATATCACTTATCATTCCTATACACTGGAGGGAGTGATGATACTGAAAAAAACTTACTGGTACCTTATGAAAAGTACTCAAAAGCAAGCCTTAACACCCCAGCCACAAGAAGAGATTACCGAAGCAAAATGGCTGAATCCCGAAGAAATGAACATCGTTAATGAAAATACCTTCCTTTCTATCATTGATGTGCTTAAAGCAGGTAAGCTTTTATATTAATTTTGACCATTTAAACTTTAAACCTTCAATTATTCTCACATTCAATCATTATAATGCTCCGTCTTTTTTCATGACCTCGTATATCTTTTTTTCTATCGACTCTGAAGGAGGAGGTGCCGGTGATAACCTGAGTGTTCCCTTAGGATCAATGAAAAAATAAGCAGGCATATTTTTTATCTGATATTCATTCAACAGTTCTGTGTTCTTCCCAAGGTGAAGAAATTTCCATGAATAGCCTTTATTTTGTACAAAACGTTTCATTTCTCTGAAGCTTTCCCGGCTCGAAATAATTACAACGTTGAAATGCTTCTCGTGCTTTTTATACAGATTTTCCAATATGTTATAATGGCGGATGCAGCTATAATTCATCGAATTACAGAAACCCAGATACACATAATCTCCCTCTAAATCTTCCAGGCATACCCTGTTGCTGTCGGCATCGTAAAGGCAGAACTCAGGTGCCTGATCTCCCGGGGAAAGGGTTTTGTTTTTTTCTTTGATGTTCCGGGCGATAAGACGATTCTCCGAATGCCTGATGTGTTGCTGCGCTGAATCGAGAATTTGTCTGACGGCCTGCTTCGAAAATGGTTTATCGTAATACGCATCATACAGGCCCTTTAGAAGCACCAACTCCTTGAGCCGGGGATTGTCTTTCAGCAGGGAATCTCTGGAAACCAGTGAGTCAAGTTTGGAGTAGCTCTTTAACCGATTGACAACGCGATATACTTCATCTCCGTACCTTGAAAACAACTCCTTGAAATGGCTGGAGTAAAGGGTGGATATAAAATCCATATAGGCCGGATTGTGGTATAAAACTTTTTGATCGTCCAGTAGCTGATTTTTTATTTCGGAAGTAGAATACCCCAATGACAATTTGAGCTCACCCAGTGTATAATTTTTATAATCCTGAAAAAAGCGGTTGCCTGATTGAACAGAAGTATCCAGCATGGTGTATATAGAATCCTTTATTTTGGAGAGGTTTCTAACGTTGTTTGCATTTTTATTCACGATTTTATCGTACACTTCGGTGAAGCTGTTTATAAGGTAATTCAGTTCGTTTTTTTCGCTGTTTATTACCCCGATATGGATAGGTATTCCTTTTAAATAGGGATTCAATTGCTGGGCTCTGTTTTTTTCTTTTTTATCAGGAAGGGCCAGTGTATAGTTTTCTCCGGGTGCGGCGAAGAAATACCCTTTATACACACCCAGGTTGACAAATATTTTTCTTTCTTGCTCCAGCTCAAAGATGCAGCTAAAAGCACCATCATCCGATACCTGAGTGGATCCCAGATGTATAGTGTCTTTGGTAATATAATCGGAATGGGTGTAAAAAGTAATTTTTTCCCCGGCGTACATGGGTGATTTACCCTCCAGTTGAACTTCTTCGGCTCCCGAAGCAAACGTGGCCAGGAAAAAAGAGAGGAACAATATAAATTTAATCATCAGGCAATTATTTTGTACGATCATAGATATTCATACCTTTGGGTAAAAATTTACTGGCGTCGCCGCCGTTTCTGATAATGTCCCTGACAATGGTAGAATTTACCGGCGTATGTTCAGGCATGGTCAGGAGAAACACGGTTTCGATTCCTTCATACATGGCTTTATTGACTTGGGCAATGGCTCTTTCGTACTCAAAATCCGCTGCTGTCCTCAGACCCCTCAGCAAATAATTTGCCTCTACCTTTTTACAATATTCAATGGTCAAACCTTCAAAATGGTCCACCTTAACCCGGGGTTCATCGTGAAAAACATTGGCGATCCATCTCTTTCTGTCTTCCAACGTAAAATATCCCTTTTTGTTGACATTGTATCCTACGGAAATGATGATTTCATCAAACAGAGAAAGGGCCCTTCTCACGATGGATTCGTGCCCTATGGTGAAAGGATCAAATGATCCGGGAAAGACAGCTTTTTTCATTATACAGAATTTTGAGCATTTAATGTAACAAACTTAAAACAATTGTTTGAAATAATAAGGAGCGCTTAATAAACGCGATCCGTACCAGGTAAAATATTCACCCTCTACCCTTTTAATTTCCATCTGGAGAAAAGTTTTTTTAAACGCATTAAAATCAATTTCTTTGAAATTGTAGGGTTCAGAGGGCAGAAAGATATAATCGGGCTTTTTATTGCGGATTTCTTTTTCACTGATAATCGGATAGGGCTCCTGTTTGTCGGCGAAAACATTTTCTATACCACATCTTTTCAGCATATCATGAGCAAAGGTGTCTCGGTTTATTGTGTAAAGAGGATTTTTCCAGATCAGATAAGCCGCTTTTACAACATTTTCCGGGATATGATCCAGTGTATTGAATGCCTCTTCTATCTGTTGGCTCAGCGTAAGGGCTTTTTCATTCCGGTTGCATATCGAGCCGATGGATTGAATCATGGAAAGAGCATCTTTCAGATTGTGCACATCGCTGACCCATACCGGGAATTCCTTTCCCAGTTCCCTGATCTCTCCTCTGGCGTTTTCCTCCTTTGAAGCAAGAATAAGATCGGGTTTGATCTTTTCTATTTCATGGAAATTCAATCCCATCACACCACCTATAACAGGCACTTTATTTATTTGCCCTTCAGGATGAATGCAAAAGCGGGTCCGGCCCTTAAGATATTCTTCCAGCCCCAGGTCCATCAACAACTCTGTAATCGGCGGAGCCAGCGAGATGATCCTCTGCGGGGCATCCGGTATGTTTACGTTTCTGTAAAGCTGATCAGTAACTTCCATAGTTGGAGGCAAAGTTGTTAATAAATGTCGAAAATAGCGATCATTTTGGACTAAAAAATACGCAATAAAGTTTGTGATTGGAGATATATCTAAAAAAGTGCTTTTTTAGACATTATCCAGGAAAACTACTGTAATGATTCACGGTTATCTCTGACGGGCAGGCACCTTATTAACCAGGATGATATTCGGAACAGAAAAATGATAAGCAATATATTGCCATAAATCTTTAGCATATGAAGAAAGCTCACCGGGAGATGAAATTTTATGCCAGATATGAAAGAAGATGTTTGGTATATCCGGGAGTATATTCTGTATATCAACAGGGATATGTTGTAATATGAGAAATGATATCCGGAGTATCGACTTTGATATCTGAGATATCATGTGGGATGTTTCGTATATCACATTAGAGGGATAGTGTATGGCCGGAGATGTCTTGTATATATGTTTTGATATCGGGTATATCGATTGTAATGTTTAAAACAGGAGGGGTTATGTTGGAAATATCAAGGCCTGGGGAGTGTTTATAAAACAGGAATACCATGATATAAATCAAAGAGTCTCTACCCGCGCTGAAGATACAGACTCTCGAAAATGATAAGGCTCATCTGATGTCATGTAGCCTCCTCCGTGGTTTCGCCATCTGTACTTTTTTGACGTTTGCCCGGAAAATGCTCGGCCAGTTCCTGATAAGCTGTTTCGGCATCCGGCACGTTCATTTTTACAGCGACTTTCAGCCAGGAATAGAAAGCAAAAGCTGCCTGAATGGCTTCGCTGCCTGAAAGCGCCAGAGAGTCATTGATTAAGTTGGACAGGCTGTCCGTTGACCGTTTCAACTCGCGAAGGGTAACCGTGGCATCCAGATCGTTCCGGAAAGCTTTCAGGTCGAAGGTGTCTGGAACCAGTTGCGGGTTGTTATTGGCAATCTCTGCGGCCTTGGTTACAAAGCTCATGTTTTTGTTGCCCATATTCACCATATTTCGGATATCCCCAGGCGACAAATTGACCAGTTTGGGTCCGAGAATCTGTTTGATAGTACCAAACGCCTTATCTACGGCGATTTGTTCTTCTTCGGTAAGTTTGAAGTTAATTAGATTTTGCATAACTTGTTGTTTTTAAGGATTATTAATTGTTACTTTATAAAAAACCTCTTGTTACAGCGCGCTCAGAAAGATTGGTAAATTATGAGGACAAATTATGGAATATTTCAATACGATGTAACTTTTTTTTCATAACAGGCCAAAAAAACTCCTGAATCTGAGGTTTTTAAATAATAGTGGGGATTGGGGGGGTAAATTTTTCATGCCCATAGTACACCCATGTATAGCAAGCAAGTGAATGCCCATTGCCGGAAATTATGCATTGTAAGAGCCGTCTGTGTCAAAATAGCTTCAACTGCGAATCATCCTGCTTTTTCTTTTGGTATGTATTTTTTTCCACCTCAGTGAGCTCTTTTTCGATACGGTTCAGGAAGGGGCTCCGCTGCATGGTTCTTTCCTGTCCCATGATGAAACGTTTACGGGCGTGAGTAATATAGAGATAGGACTGAGCCCGGGTCATTCCCACATAGAGCAGGCGTTTTTCTTCTTCCCGGTCGGTCTCCTGGTTTTTAAACATTGAATAAGGAATTAAGCCATCTTCACAACCGGCTATAAACACGCATTTGAATTCCAGTCCTTTTGAGGCATGCAGGGTCATCAAGGCAATTTTTTCGGTCTGATGCGCAAAGGCATCATTGGAGGATCCCAAAGAGAGGTATTTCACGAAATCCCCAAGATTGTTTCCGTATTGCTCTCCCAATGCGATCATCCTTTGAAGTATCTCACCGGCTTTGTTGTCATAATTCTGAGCAAGGAGGGAATTGTGGACATATTGTATTTTATTCTTTATTGATCCCAACTGTTGCAGCTTTTCAAGGTGGCCGTTGGGCTTTTGTCCGGAAAGCTTCGTCTTCGCTATCTTCCTTTCCAGATATCTGTTGCCGGGATTTTCAGCATATTCGAGTATGCAAGCGACATCCTTCACCAGGGGGTGATTGAAGAATTCATCCCCCGTTACAGCCTGATAGGGTATAGTATGATCTTGGAGCGCTTTCTCAATGGTACGCATTTGTTGTTTGGTGCGGCAGAGGATGGCAAAATCCGAAAGGCTTTCGATTTCTTCATCACCTTCTCCCTGTGTTACATCGCTGTCTATGGAGAAAAAACGCAGCCCGCCGCTCAGGGCTTCAATCGTTCGGGCAATATACTCTGCCTCGCTCTTGTCCGTTTGTTGCGGTGCGAGCCTTACTTTAACACCATCGCTCAGTCCCTGGAGCCCTTCTTCCTGCAACACATTTCCAGATGCTTTCAGTATGTTTTTTGAGCAGCGGTAGCTGGTATGCAGCTTGTAGATATTTGCTTCTTTATGGTCTTCGATGAAACAACTGATGAACCTTTTGCTGGAACCCCTGAAACCATAAATGGCCTGATTGGGATCACCGATCACGAATAGGTTGGGGTTTTTGTCCCCTGCCAGAACTTGCATCAGCCGGTACTGCATCCGGTTGATGTCCTGGAACTCATCCACCAGTATCCACTGGTATTGTCGTCTGAGTTCTTCGCGGATCTCCGGGTGGTTTTTCGTGAGATGAACGACCTGGTATATCAGGTCGTCGAAGTCGAACAGATTGTATTCGCCCAGGAGGTTCTGATAATCCAGGGATGCCTGCAGGATGTCCGCACCTTGATTGGTGTTTTGTTCGGGAGGAGACTGTTTGATTTCAGAGAAGCGGGCAGAATACTTACGGGCTTCCTGATCGCTGATCTTGAAATGATTCCTGATAAGTTCGTTCTTGTCGGTTTCGTCAATCACGGTGAAATTTTCGTCCTGCTTCAGGTAAACGTGATGTTTTTTAAGGAAGTTGTAGCCAAAGGCATGGAAAGTGGCAATATTCAGCTTTGAGTCAGAAGGGTTGTCCATCAGGAGTTTTTTACAGCGTTCCTGCATCTCACCGGCAGCCTTATTGGTGAAAGTGATGGCAAGAATGTGGGAAGGATCAATATTTTTTTCCTGGATCAACCAGGCCATTCTGCGGGTCAGTACACGGGTTTTCCCTGTTCCCGGCCCTGCAAGAACGGCAGCCGGACCCTCCTCATGCGTGGCTGCTTCGGTTTGTTCGGGATTTAGGCCTTTCAGAGGGCCCTCTTTTTGCGTATGGTATGCTTGTTTTTCCTCTGCTGCCTGGTCAGGTAAGTGCTCCATTTTTTCCAGCCTGCGGTATTCGGCCAGGTCGAAATTGATGAGCTTTCGTTTGCCGGGGTTCTTGAAGGTTGAGGAGTTATCGAACAGCGATTCCTGCGATCCCCGAAACCTGATCTCGTCCGGCTGAAAAACGGTGATTTGGCCGTATTCACCGTCAAATCCTTCTTTTATGATCACCTCGTTGTTTCGCATCCGGCGGATGCCTTCGGCAAGTACTTCCCCGCCAATGGTTTTTACCTCTTCAACCGGCAGATATTGAAGTATATTGAATTCGGTTCCGGCCTTCCTGATGAGCTGTTCATATTTCCTGCTGATCTTTTTGGATTTTTCTCCTACGCCCTCAATCTCTGAAAGAATTTCTTTTAAGGGAATAATGGAATAGTAGGGAAGCCGGTTTTTGCGCTGAAGAATGTCTTCGCGGTCGGATAACCTGACCACCCGGTTGGTTACGCCTACGGTAACCTTTTTGCCACACACAGGACATATTCCTCCGTGTTTTAAGGTATCAACCGGTGACCACCTTACTCCGCATTTACGGTGACCATCATAGTGATATTTCCCTTCCTGCGGGAACATATCAAAGGTTCCGCCGAACTTTTCAGGATCACCTGTTTTCAGGGCATCGGTCATGGCCTCATAGGCGGGTTCTGTTTTGAAAAGGTTGGCATTTCGGCCGAGCTTATCCGGTGAATGCGCATCTGAATTGGAAACGAGCGTATAGTGATCCAGAAAGCTGCACATCCAGTTCATGGGAGGATCGGTTGACAGGCCGGTTTCCACGACATGGATGTGTTGGCTGAGGTCTTCGAAACACTCCTCCATGGTATCAAAGCCCGATTTGGAGCCGAAAACGGAAAACCAGGGCGTCCAGATATGGGCAGGAATGAAGAAGTTGTTTTCATTTATATTGAGGGTTATCTCCAACAGGTCCCGTACATCAAGTCCCAGGATTGGACGTCCGTCAGAGGTGATGTTGAAATTCATCGAAGACAGTTTTTGCTGTATTCTTTCTGCCGTATCAAAGTCGGGGGCAAGCAGCATACTGTGGATTTTACGAACCTGGCCGTTTTTCTTGTAAATGTTGCTGATCTCCGCCGAAAGCATAAAACGGACGCTGTTTTCCGGAGTTTCAGGCACTATGTTTTCCATCTTGTATTCTTCCCTGAGCTTGAATAAGCCGGGTTCGGCAGGTTCCAGCTTTTCTTTCAGCTCTTTCAGCCAGGAGGGGTGGGTGAAATCCCCTGTGCCAACAACTTTAATGCCTTTAATGCGCGCCCGGTAATCCAGATATTCAGGACGCAGTTGTTTGCTCGTAGCCATCGAGTGATGGGAGTGGATATGAAGATCTGCAATGAATTCTTTCATAAAGACAGGATTTCCCTGCAAATTTCTCAAAATATTTTGGGAGAAACTCCCGCGATAAATCTTTCGTTATTAACATTTCTTCGGGATTTATCCACAACTTGTTCCCACCCCTCTTAAAATCAAAATCCAAAGAATATATACAACAACATTTAACCTGCATTATTCATAAATTTTTATAAATATGAATAAAATGCAGGTTAACCCCGACTTAGGTGAACTTAAATTTTTGAAAAAAATTTTAGCGAACCTTAGTCGCTGTCGGAGACAGGAATAATTCTTGAATTATTCGGGTTAAATGTTACGGTAACACATTGCCTTAAATAAAAAAACAGGATAATTAGGTATATCTGCTGGATCCTATCCGGCCTTTTTCCTTTCATCCTTTAGTCCGGTGAGTATAATGAAAAAAGAAGTAAACAGGGGGGTACGGGGAATCGTTTGTGCGGAATTCTGGTGACAACCCAGTTTATGATAACCATTGCCTTGTTCATCAGCACTGTGGTTATTTATAAGCAGCATCATTATATGACTGCAAAAAAGCTTGGTTTCGACAAGGACAAGGTGCTGGTGATTGACAGGGCTTATTATTTGGATAAAAGCCTGGGATCAGTTTACCGGGGAACAACCTTTCAGTTTTTTTATGGACAGTGATTATGAGAGTTTATATGCTGCCGAACAACGTACGGCAAACATTTTTACCATCTTTTCTTTGCTGGCTTTGACAATTGCTGTAATTACAACGGGCACTCAAGCCCTGAAGGCAGCCAACACCAATCCTGCATGGATATAAAAGGATGAGTGAAAGGCAATCGGACGGAATTATCTTTGTGTCTATGAAAACTTTATTGATGTATGGCTTGTAGCTTCTCCGTCCCAACGACCGGTGATTTGGATAGGCTGACCGACAATTGGATCTGGTCCCGGGATAAGGCTTCCTTTTCCAACTTTCGTATTTATATTATATTTGGTCAGGCAATATGGATAAGAATTTTAGTACTTTCTGTTCGCTTGCCATTGTAAAAATACCTGTTTGATAAGAAGGATAAACAACTGCTTTCCAGTATAATAAACCAAAGCAGATGGCTATTAAAGATCGTATTATCGCTGTATTTTGATTTTACCAATTCGCATACACCTTTTAGCTTTGTAAGCAAATAAAAATTTAAAAGGCTATGCGGTTTTTATTGCTCATCATTTCTTATTTCATTCTTCCCGGCATTGTGGTGAAGTGCTGAGCGGAAATGGTGTGCATGATAATAATTCATAAAGCGCCATTTCCTCTGGAAGGCGCTTTTTTTTGTAAAATGTAAAGCAATGAAGGAAAACAAAGGATCAAATAATAGGATTCGGTTGCGAAGCGAAGAAACAACTGTTGGACGCCAACGAACAGGTGCGAGGAGTTTATGGCGCGCGAACGGAATGCGCGATGAGCATTTTGGAAAACCTGTCATTGCAATAGCCAATTCATTTTCCCAGTTTGTTCCCGGCCATGTTCATCTTCATGAAACGGGACAAATGGTTAAAGCCGAGATTGAAAAACAGGGATGTTTTGCTGCCGAATTCAATACCATTGCCATTGACGATGGTATTGCCATGGGCCATGACGGGATGCTTTATTCCTTACCCTCGAGGGACATCATTGCAGATAGTATAGAATATATGTGTAATGCCCATAAGGCAGATGCTTTGATTTCCATTGGAAATTGCGATAAGATTGTTCCGGGCATGTTGATGGCAGCTATGCGGCTGAACATTCCCTTTGTTTATGTTTCCGGTGGGCCTATGGAAGCAGGTAAAAGTAACGGTGAATCGCTCGATCTGGTCGATGCCATAGTAAGGGGTGCCGACTCCAGTTACAGCGATCAGCAATTGTTACAGACCGAACGTAATGCCTGCCCCACTTGTGGTTCCTGCTCCGGAATGTTCACGGCCAACAGCATGAATTGCCTTGCCGAGGCCCTGGGGTTGGCCCTTCCCGGAAACGGATCAATTGTCTCTACCCATGCCAATCGCAAAGAGCTTATATTAAGTGCTGCCCGGTTAGTTGCACAAAATGCTGAAAAATATTATCATCAGGGTGATTCAACAGTTCTTCCCCGCTCCATAGCAACACGTGAAGCTTTTATGAATGCTATGTCGCTTGATATTGCCATGGGTGGCTCAACCAACACGGTGCTTCATCTTTTAGCCATCGCCAGAGAAGGGGAAGTTGAATTTTCAATGAAAGATATTGACAATTTGTCCAGAAACATTCCTGTGCTTTCCAAGGTGGCTCCCAGTTCAAAATATCATATTGAGGACGTAAACAGGGCAGGGGGCGTTCTGGGCATTATGAACGAAATGAATAAGGGAGGTCTTTTAAATACTGATGTTTTGAGGATAGAAGGCACAAAGCTTGAGGAAACATTAAATCACTATGATATAACACACGCTGAACCCTCAGAGGCGGCCCACTCGATCTACCGGTCTGCACCAGGCAATTTCAGAAATCTTAAGTTGGGAAGCCAGGAGGCTGTTTATGAACAACTGGATGTTGACCGGGAAAATGGATGCATCCGGGATATTGAACATGCCTATGAGCAAGACGGAGGTTTGGCTGTTTTGTATGGAAACATTGCCAGGAACGGCTGTATCGTAAAAACAGCAGGGGTAGATCCTTCAGTGCTCCGTTTTACAGGGCGGGCAAGGGTTTATCATTCTCAGGATGAAGCTTGTGAAGCAATATTGAACGATGACATTGTACCCGGAGATGTGGTGCTGATTCTATATGAAGGCCCTTCAGGCGGGCCCGGCATGCAGGAGATGTTGTATCCTACATCATATATTAAGTCCAAAAAACTGGATAAAGATTGTGCTTTGATTACCGATGGCAGGTTTTCAGGAGGTACTTCCGGCCTTTCCATAGGTCACGTATCCCCTGAGGCTGCTGCAGGAGGGGAGATTGCTTTGCTCCGGGATGGGGATACCATTGAGATTGATATCCCCAACAGGTTTATTCAGGCAAAGCTGGGTGAGGATGAATTGCAGAAACGCAAACAGGAGGAAGAAAAGTATCAGTATGAAGCCTATACTCCCAGAAATAGGGAAAGGAAAGTTACAAAAGCGCTTAAGATATATTCAAAAGTGGTAAGCTCCGCAGATAAAGGAGCAATAAGGAACATTTAAAATTTAATAGTTTATGGAGGCACCAAAATCAGGATCCCAGGCACACGGCGGAACGGTTAAAAAAAGAGTAAAAGGTTCGGAAGCCCTTGTGCTCTCTCTGCTGGAAGAAGGCGTGAATCAGGTCTTCGGCTATCCGGGCGGGTCGATTATACCCGTTTACGATACGCTGATGAATTATGAAAAAGAACTCAATCATCTACTCGTGCGACATGAGCAAGGAGCTGTGCATGCTGCTGACGGTTATGCAAGGGCAACAGGAGAAACCGGAGTGGTCTTTGCTACCTCCGGGCCCGGAGCTACCAACCTTGTTACCGGAATTTCCAATGCCAGTATCGACTCGGTACCATTGGTGTGTATTACAGGACAGGTGCCTGATGCGCTCCTGGGAACAGATGGATTTCAGGAAGTAGATATTATTGGAGTATCCGCTCCCGTGACCAAATGGAATTTTCAGATTACCAAACCTGAAGAAATACCAGGTGCCATTGCCAAAGCTTTTTACATTGCAAGGTCAGGCAGGCCGGGCCCTGTGCTCCTCGATCTGACCAAGAATGCTCAGGCGGGAGAGCTGGATTTTCACTATGAAAAATGTGCGGAAATACGCAGCTATAAACCTGAGCCGGAAATTGACCCGGAGCAGATCTCCAAAGCCGCTGAACTGATCAATAATTCACAAAAACCTATGGCTTTGGTAGGCCACGGCGTTATTCTCGGTGAGGCTGAAGAAGAGCTGAAAGCTTTTCTTGATAAAACCGGAATACCTGCCGGATTTACATTACTTGGCCTTTCGGCAATTCCCAATGATTATCCCAATTATGTGGGTATGCTGGGCATGCACGGCAATTATGGCCCCAATATCTTGACCAATGAAGCGGATCTGCTTATTGGAATAGGCATGCGCTTTGATGACCGGGTTACAGGAAAATTAAATACCTATGGAGAAAAGGCCCGGGTTATCCATATGGACATCGATCAGTCCGAAATCGATAAAAATGTCAATGCTGACGTTCCGGTCATAGGAAATGTCAGGAAAACCCTTCCACTGTTAACCGAAGAGGTTAAGCCAAATTCCTTTACCGAATGGATCGAAAAATTCCGCAAATACGATGAGCAAGAACATCAAAAGATAATCAAGAGACAACAGGATGAAGACCGGGAACATGTCCGGATGGCTGATGTGATCCTTCAATTGAATGAACGAGATGAGAATATGTTACTTGTTACCGATGTTGGGCAACATCAGATGGTTGCATCCCGGTATTTTAAATTCACCCGCACCAGAAGTCTTATAACCAGTGGAGGTTTGGGAACCATGGGATTTGGAGTTCCTGCAGCTATTGGAGCCCAGGTCGGTGCGACCCAACGGCAGGTGGTTGCAGTATCCGGTGACGGAGGATTTCAAATGACCCTTCAGGAGCTGGGCACCATTACTCAGTCAAACATTCCCCTGAAAATGATCATTCTGAATAATTCATACCTGGGGATGGTCCGTCAATGGCAACAGTTGTTTTTCAACAAACGTTATTCTTCAACACCCATGACAAGCCCCAACTATTATAAAATAGCCGAAGGTTACGGGTTGAACACAAACAGAGTGGTAGAACGTAAAGATCTGGCCGACGCCATTAACAAGATGTTCGAAACACCGGGGCCTTATCTGCTTGAAGTTGTTGTGGAGAAAGAAGATAATGTTTTCCCCATGATACCCCCTGGTGCCAGCGTTTCGGATATTATGCTGGAATCATCGGAAGAAAATGAATCTGAATAATAATAATTACTAAAAAGCAATAAGTTATGAAAGACAAGAAAGAATTGTACACAATCACCGTTTTCACAGAGAATCATCCCGGTCTGCTTAGCCGGATAGCCAACATTTTTACCCGCAGAAAACTGAACATCGAAAGCCTGACGGTATCCGGGTCTGAGTATGAAAGCATTCACAGGTTCAATATTCTTCTGAAAATCTCGGAAGAACAGGTGCACAAGATAGTCAAACAAATAGAAAAACAGGTGGAGGTATTTGATGCTTTCGCCAGAAAAGAGCAGAATACAACTCAACACGAAACAACCCTGTTTCAGATCCCGACTAACGAGATGCTCGAATCTTCAGACATAGAAGCCTTGATTAGGAAGTATGACGTACGGCTGATGAAGGTCAATTCCGACCAAACTTATTTTGAGAAATCAGGTTCCAGGGAGGAGATCAACCAGATGTTTGAGGAAATGGAAAAGTTATCCAGTATTCAGCATATAAGGTCCGTCAAATCAACATTCATCAAGCCAGATGGCAAGTTGGCCAATATATTGTAGAATCCTAAGCATTAACTAAAAAAAGTACGTTATGGCGAAAATACGTTTTGGTGATGAAGAAGAAAATGTGGTGACCAGAGAGGAGTTTCCATTGAAAAAGGCAACAGAAGTACTCAAGGACGAAACAGTAGCAGTTATTGGTTATGGCGTTCAGGGACCCGCTCAGGCATTGAACCTGAAAGACAATGGCATCAATGTAGTGGTTGGGCAGGCTCCTGAATTTAAAGATGACTGGAATAAAGCCCTAAATGACGGGTGGGAGCCGGATAAAACTTTGTTTCCGGTAGAGGAGGCTGTTAAAAGGGGCACCATTATTCAGTATCTGGTTTCAGATGCTGCCCAGATGATGATCTGGGATGAGGTAAAACGGAACTTAAACCCGGGTGATGCCCTGTATTTTTCTCATGGTTTTTCAATAACTTATAAAGAGCGCAGCGGTGTGATACCACCGGATAATGTGGATGTTATCCTGGTAGCCCCGAAAGGTTCGGGTACAAGCCTGCGTCGTTTATTTAAACAAGGCCGGGGTGTGAATTCCAGTTATGCCATTCACCAGGATGCTACCGGCAATGCCTGGAACAGGGTAATAGCCCTGGGCATGGGGGTAGGTAGCGGCTATCTCTTCGAAACCACCTTCGAAAAGGAGGTGTTCAGTGATCTTACCGGAGAAAGAGGCAGCCTGATGGGCGCCATTCAAGGACTTTTTCAGGCACAATTTAATGTGCTGCGAAAGAACGGGCATTCCCCGTCTGAAGCCTTTAACGAAACGGTTGAAGAGCTCACTCAGAGCCTGATGCCCCTGGTAGCTGAAAATGGTATGGACTGGATGTATGCCAATTGTTCTACTACTGCTCAGCGGGGCGCACTTGACTGGTACGGCAGGTTCCAGAAAGCATTGGAACCGGTATTTGATGAACTTTATGGAAAAGTCGCCAGCGGAGAGGAAGCCCAACGTGCTATAGATATCAACAGTCAGCCCGATTACAGGGAAAAACTGCAGGAAGAGCTTAAAGCCCTTCACGAATCAGAATTATGGAGAACAGGAAGCCAGGTGCGTAAGTTAAGACCGGAAGAATAGCTAATTCATGGGATCTCTTTTGTCGAGATCCCATATTTCTTTTTTGCTGGGGTTATAGAAGCACATGCTTGCCAGTGTAAAGAATTAAACAGGAATGAGAAACCGGATCATTTTTTCGATACCGGATCAAATAAAAAGATGAATTATGTCACAGCCATTCAATAATAGGTACATAGAGGTCATGGATACCACCCTGCGTGACGGGGAACAGACCTCCGGAGTTTCTTTCAGTGAGCTGGAGAAACTCAATATTGCAAGAAAACTCCTGGCCGACGTTAATGTTGACAGGATAGAAATTGCTTCAGCACGCGTGTCAAAAGGAGAGTTTGAAGCTACCCGGAAGATTATAGATTGGGCAGGGAAAAATGGTTGTCTGAATCAGATTGAAGTCCTTGGATTTTTGGATGGGACGAAATCTCTCGAATGGATTGAGGAATCCGGAGCCAGGGTGGTGAATCTGCTCACCAAAGGCTCGATCAACCACCTGAAACACCAGCTTAGAAAAAGCAGGGAAGAACACATCGAAGATATTAGAACCTTTATTCACAGAGCCATAGATATGGGACTGGAGGTAAATGTATATCTTGAAGACTGGTCAAATGGAATGAAGAGTTCCAAAGATTATGTGTTTTATTATATGGATCAATTGAAAGACGAGCCGGTGAAACGCTTCATGTTGCCCGATACACTTGGAATACTCGATCATGAGGAGGTATATCAGTACTGCTCGGAAATGTTTGAACGCTACCCCGATCTGCATTTTGATTTTCATGCCCATAACGATTATGACCTTTCGGTTGCCAATTCCTATGCCGGATTATATGCAGGCATGAAGGGAGTCCATACCACAGTCAATGGTATGGGAGAGCGTGCCGGCAATGCACCATTATCCAGTGTGGTAGGGATGATTAAGGACCATACGGATTTTGAGATCAACGTGGAAGAATCTCAGTTGTACTCGGTCAGTAAACTGGTAGAAAGTTTTTCTGCCATACGGATTCCTTCCAATAAGCCATTGATAGGGGAGAATGTGTTTACACAGACCTGTGGGGTCCATGCAGACGGAGACAGCAAAAGTCAGCTTTATTTCAACGCACTCCTTCCGGAACGTTTCGGAAGAAAACGAAAATATGCCCTTGGCAAGACCTCCGGTAAGGCCAATATTAAAAAGAATCTGGAAGAATGGGGTATATCCCTGGATCCCGAATCAATGGAAAAGGTAACTCAAAGAGTCATTGAACTGGGCGACAAGAAAGAACATGTCAGCTCAGAAGATCTTCCCTATATTGTCTCTGATGTGCTGAATACCAATATGGTCGATGAGAAGATCAAAGTAGTAGGCTACACCCTGTCTCTGACCAAAGGGCTCAGGCCTGTGGCTTCTCTTAATGTGGAAATTGACAATCAGCAGTATCAGGAAACTTCTGAAGGTGATGGTCAGTATGACGCGTTTATGAAGGCACTGAAGAAAATATACAGCAAACTGGAAAAAGAATTCCCAAAACTTACTGATTATATGGTCACCATTCCTCCGGGCGGCAATACGGATGCCCTTGTTGAAACGGTTATTACCTGGAATTACAGGGGTGAGGAATTTAAAACCCGTGGCCTGGATGCCGATCAGATCGAATCGGCCATTAAAGCTACTACCAACATGTTGAATCTCCTCGAAAACCGAATGGATATGCAAGGGAAAAATCAGCGAAAAATGCAGACTTCCCGGTAGCAATAAAGTTTTATTATTTAAAATTCTACGATATTTTGAATCTTTTTGTATTTTTTCCCGTACGAACAAACAATTGATAATTTTTATGAAGCATTCTTTTTTTTCATAGGTAGATTTGGGTTTAGGGTTAAAAAACGCATCCCGCAAAAACTGGGGGGATGCGTTTTTTATATTATGAATCCTTTAATCCGGCTTCACAAAATTTGTCTCGTCGCTACGCAGCTTACCTCCGGCAGATACAAACGAGTGACCATCAATGACAATAAATAAGCGTTTTATCACCTTTACACCAATGCTTATGGGTTTGTCAACTGCCAACCAAACTTTGCCAATCAATTTCTAAAATCCTTTATATGTTGCCTTATTGATGTCTTCCACCGAACGTATCTTTTTCGGGGGATTGAGTTCTTCATCTAAAAATTGGTAAATATCTACCCGTATCTCCTTGGCCTTTTTGGTGTCGAGCCGATTAAAAGAATGCCCTCCGGCCACATCCTGGAAGATTTTGTATTCAAATTCTTTGTCGTGCGCCTGTAGTGATTTGATCAGATGCTCCACTTCCAGTACATTGACATCCGCATCGTTGGTGTTGGTGTGGATCAGCAGGGGGACGTCCTCCAGTTTATGGGCATTCCATGCCGGAGAGCGTTTCTTGTATTCTTCCACATTTTCATAGGCTGTTTGCCCAATGTGGTAATCAACTGAGTATAGGTCCCGATATCCCTGTGTCTTATAGCCCATTCTGGCGATGAGATCGCTGACCGGGACTCCGGCATAAGCTACCCTGTAATTATCCGGATAGTCGAAGATGTTATGGAGCGTGATGAGCCCGCCGTGACTCCAGCCGATGATTCCTACCCGATCTTCATCCACAAAGGGATAATTTTCCAGCATATATTCCCGGCTGGCATCCACGTCCTCCACTTCGCGTCCTCCGTAATCAATTTTTTCATAGTGGCTTTTTCATTTTATAAGTTAACATTCCTGGGCAATTATACCCATAAAGATTGTCAGGGTTTATTCAGATAGCTGTTTTAAACTATCTTAGACTGATCTTAAATGCGTACGCATGCTCGCAGGGTTTCTCAGAGGGGGTATCGATGGTGAGACCTTCTTCAGAAAAATCCCAGTTCAGTGGGCTGTCCGATCCCAGCATAGATACCGACTGGATCTCTCCTTTCATGCCTTCACCCAAAGATCGGATGGTCACCTGCTCACCGGGCCACTCCAGCGCAATGGCATAGAGCGTATGGTCGCCTTTACGGGTGAAGCGGATGTTATCTTCACCGTATGTCTCCCAGTAATCCGTTCCGTAAATGGCCTCCCCGTTGGTCTGCAGCCATTCTCCAATCCCAAGGAGGCGCTCTTTCTGAATCTCAGGAATGGTACCGTCGGCCTTCGGACCGATATTGAGCAGGAGGTTGCCGTTCTTGCTCACGATGTCCACCAGCATGTCCACCAGTTCATTCACCGACATATAATCCTCCGGTTCTTCATTTTTGTTGTATCCGAAAGAACCGCCAATGCCCCGGCAGGATTCCCATTTATGGGTGATCAGTGTGTCTGTTTGAATGCCATATTCATATTCCGTTGTATAGAAATCACCACGTTCTCCTCTTACTTCACCCAGACGGTCGTTGACCAGCACTTCTTTCCCCCATTCCCGGGCTGTATTATAATAATCGGCCACTATCTGTTTGGTGCCCCACACATCGACAGGTGCCATCCAGTCGCCGTCGAACCATATAATATCGGGTTTGTATTTGTCACGCAACTCTTCCCATCGTTCTTTCCAGTTCTTCACAAAGACGCTGTCCGGTCCGTCCTCCGAATAATGGGGATTGTTGAAGTGTCCGTCTTCGAAGCTGGGATCGTAATAGTTCATCATGCGGTGGTAGGAAGGCGCATACTTCATGTTGCGTTCCCTTACAGCTTTTGCGAGTTCACCGATGATATCCCGTTTGGGACCCTTGTCCATGGCATCCCATTCGGTGAGGTCACTGTCCCACATAGGAAAACCGTCATGATGTTCTCCTACAGGAACCACATAGCGGGCACCTGCGTCTTTAAACAACTGTGCCCACTGTTCGGGATCCCACTTCTCAGCGGTGAACATGGGTATAAAGTCCTTGTAACCGAATTCAGAAAGCTTTCCGTAATGTTTCCGGTGGTATTTGTAAGTGGTATCCCCCTCTTTGTACATGTGAAACGGATACCATTCGGAATACTGACTGGAGGATTCGGAGCCACCCACCGGCGCCCAGGCAGGCACAGCATATACACCCCAGTGAATAAAAATTCCAAACTTGGCGTCGTCATACCAGTCGGGAACTTCATGTTGTTCAATAGACTCCCACGTCGGCTGATAGCTTTTGTCGGCTCTGTCGCACGACCTGAAAAGATAGCCTCCAACGATCAAGGCAATAATCAGTTGAAGCGGAAAAATAGTTGTTTTTGCTTTCATAGACTTATGTTTGTTTTGAGGTTCGCAGGACATAAAATTTTTTTTGGTCAGGATTTTTGAATTCACACACACAATGCGGTTGTTATGCTTTCACTCGCTCCGTTATACCCGGCCGGTAATCCGCTAAAAATATAACTTTATTTCCCAATTGCAAAGATAATTCAGAAATTAATATCTCTGAAGCATTAAAATATACCCCGCAATATTCTGAGGATAAATTTTTCCGCCAAATTAAACGGCACCTTGAAACCAAAATTTTCGCAGGTTATGGCGCTTTTTTACGTAAAATTTCTCAAATTTGCCTTCCGGCAATTGGTTTACTTATCGTCATTTTAAACGGAATCATGTATCAGGCAAACAATTGCCTGATATGATAAAATTTTTGATTGCATGAGCACACGAACGATTTTTCTGTTTTTCCTGGCTTGCATTGCAAGCCAGGCAACCGGGCAGGTTAAAACTGCTTCTGATATGAGCAATAACCGTCAGACCCACCGGATAGAAATTAAGAAAATCAATCAGGATATTCAGGTAGATGGCAGACTGAACGAATCTGTTTGGCAGAAATCAGAAATTGCCAATGAATTTCACAGGGTACTGCCTATTGATACGGGATATGCAAATGCCAAAACTACCGTCCGGTTGCTTTATGACGAGGAAAATATTTATTTTGGGGTGAAGTGCTATGAAAGCATGCCGGGGGAGAATATTGTGGAATCGTTGCGGCGTGACTTTGAGTTCGGCAAGAATGACAATTTCCTTATTTTCATGGACACTTATAACGATCAGACCAATGGATTTTCCTTCGGCGCTTCCGCCGGAGGTGCCAAGTGGGATGGTTTGCAATCGGAAGGAGGAGATGTGTCGCTGACCTGGGATTGCAAATGGAAAATGGAGGTCGTTGAATACGATGACTACTGGACCATCGAGATGGCCATACCGTTTAAGCACCTTCAGTATAAGGAAGGCGTTAAACAATGGGGTATCAATTTTTCCAGACTGGATTTAAAGGAGAATGAAAAGTCGAGCTGGGCACCTGTAACCCGCCAGTTTCCCACCGCAAGCCTGGCGTTTACAGGCACGCTCATCTTTGAAGATGGCCCGCCGGACCCGGAGATAGATGTATCGCTGATACCCTATTTACTTGGAGGAGTATCCAGAAATCATCGAGCAGAAAATCAGACGGAATGGTCAGGCGATGCCGGAATGGATGCCAACGTATCGCTCAGTTCGGATCTTACACTTGACCTCACTGTTAACCCGGATTACTCGCAGGTAGAGGTGGATGAGCAGGTGACCAACCTGGACCGGTTTGAATTGTTTTTCCCTGAGAAAAGGCAGTTCTTTCTCGAGAATAAAGATCTTTTTACCGGCTATGGCAAGGAAAATATCCGGCCCTTCTTTTCCCGGCGCATTGGATTGACCAATCCCGTGCATGCAGGTGCCCGTTTAAGCGGCAAGCTCAATAAAGATATGCGCATTGGTTTGATGAATATGCAAACAGGAACCAAAGGCAATATTCCTGCTGCTAACTTTACAGTGGCCACAATGCAGCACCAGGTGTTTTCCCGTTCCAATATCGGGGCTTTTTTTATTAACAAGCAGCTTACCGTTCCCACCGGCAGGGAAAAATTTGAGGATGCCGACCGGTTCAACAGGGTATTTGGCATCGATTACAACCTCGCCAGTGCTGATAACCGGTGGACCGGCAAAACTTTTTACCACCGTTCGGTCACTCCCGATGGTCATTCTGATGATCAGGCTGCTTCGGCTACCATCAATTATTCTACCCAACATTGGGATATCGACGGAGCTTACGACTATGTGGGGGCAGATTATCATGCTGAGACCGGTTACATAAGAAGAACGGGCTATCATCTGCTGAGCCCCCGTATTGAATACAAGTTTTATCCCAACTCGGAAAGGATCGCCAACCACGGTCCCGACCTGATGTTTCAATCCATTTTCAATCCTCAGTGGGATCAAACCGATCAGCTCATCCAATTCAAATATGAATTCGTGTTTCTTGACCGGAGCAATATCTCCTTCAATTACAGAAGGGAATATATCAAGCTGGAGAATCCCTTTGATCCTACCCACACTACAGGCGATACCCTTGCGGCAGGTACGGATTATAGCTGGAACCAGGCAGAAGTCGTTTTCGAATCCGACCCCCGAAGTTTGCTTAACTATGACCTTACTGCCGGCTATGGAGGATTCTTCCATGGCACCCGTGGATATGTGGAGGGAAATTTTAAATACCGTCTTCAGCCCTATGGCAGCATAAGCCTCAACCTGGAGTACAACGATCTGGATTTCCCGGAACCTTATAAAGACGCAGAATTTTGGCTGCTTGGACCCAAGTTTGATTTTACATTTACCCGAAGCCTCTTCTTGTCGGTTTTCTGGCAGTATAACGAACAGATCGACAACATCAACACCAACATTCGCTTCCAATGGCGGTATGCACCCGTTTCCGACTTGTATATTGTGTATACTGACAACTATTTGCCCGAAAATTTCAGGGAGAAGAACCGTGCGCTGGTAGCGAAGCTGTCGTATTGGTTCAATTAGTTTAGTTGGCAATGGGCAACGGGCAGTTGGCAAACCAAATGCCTCAGTTGACAGAAGAATCAAGGGTCATTGAGTTGTTAGAAAGGGTTTGAGGAAGAAGTTGGCAATGGGTCCCGCATTCTGCGGGAGCAAAACCTGAAAGCTACAGTTGGCAGAGATATTCGATAGTCATTCTGTGATCATTCATCTATAAGTTGTCAGGTCCTGAAACCTGGAGTTTGCAGTGGAATATAATTGTCATTTATGGCCATTAGGATGTTTCCCCCCGAACGGATGCTCCCCGTCTGACCGATTGTCAGATATTGGCAAAGCATTTGGCTTTACGGGTATAATAAAGATTATTCCAAAAGATCCAGATTCTTGCATGTCGGTCGGACGGGTGCGTTCCACGATAGAATCCCTATGTACCAAAAATTAATTTCCTTTGCACCGGTAAAAAACTATCTTGTACCAGCAGAAATCCCTTGCGTTCCGGGAAAATGATCTATTGTACCGGCGAAGAAACCCATTGTACCGGAAAAAAGTTGGATTGTACCAGGAAATATATCGATTGTACCGAAAGAATATGCCATTGTACCGCTCAAAAATCCAAATGTACCGGAAGATAATGTAATTGTACCCATAAAAAATGTGACTGTACCGGAGAAAAACACGACTGTACCGGAGAGAAACACGACTGTACCGGAATAAAATGTGATTGTACCGAAGCATAAACCGTTTGTACCGATAAAAAATGCGGCTGTACCGGGAAAATATTCAATGGTAGCGAAGAAATGTTTGATCCATCATTCTTCCTACTAATTTTGTTATTTTAGCATCCGAACCCAAAAAAATACTGAAGATATGAGCAGGATAGCACTAATTACAGGAGCTACAGCAGGCATAGGCCGTGCCACAGCACTGAAGCTGGCTGAAAATGGGTGGAGTGTAATCATTACGGGAAGAAGGAGTGAAAGGCTTGAAAGCCTCAAAGAAGCCATAGAAAAAAACTACTCTGCCCGGGCGTATATTCTGAGCTTTGACATAAGAGACAAACATGAGGTGTTTAACTCAGTTGACAGCCTCCCTGATGAGTGGAAAAACATCGGAGTGTTGATCAACAACGCAGGACTGGCTGTGGGATTGAGTCATATACAGGAGGGTGAGATAGATGACTGGGAACGGATGATCGACACCAATGTTAAGGGACTTCTCTACATCACGCGAAAGATTGCTCCGCGAATGATCGAACAAGGTTCCGGGCACATTCTGAATGTTGCCTCAATAGCTGGCCATGAAGTATATGAAAAGGGCAATGTATATTGTGCCACAAAACATGCCGTGGAAGCCCTTTCTGAGGCAATGCGCATCGACATGCTGAAAGATAAGATCAAAGTTACAAATATCTCTCCCGGCATGGTGGAAACAGAATTTTCGCTGGTCAGATTTAAAGGAGATAAGGATAAAGCGGAAAAGGCCTATAAAGGATTTACACCCTTAACCGGGGATGACGTGGCAGAAATCATAATGTTTGCAGTGAATCAGCCCCAACATGTCAATCTGAACAATATTGAGATAACAGCTACGGATCAGGCCAATTCATTTTATAAGGACGTTCGTTAACAAACAAATTTCACTATGTATTCAGCTGAGTATTTAAGGGATTTTACTTCCCGGCTTTTCAGAAAACTGGGTTGCTCTGAAAGTGATGCTTACACAATTGCAGAAATTTTGGTGGCTGCGGAAAAAAGGGGGATATCCTCCCATGGCATGATCCGGATCAAAAATTATTTCTTAATGTATGAAAAAGGAAAGATCAATATCCGGCCGGAAATAAAAAAGGAAAGAGAAACACCCGGTACTGCTGTTGTTAATGGTGATGGGGCTTATGGAATGGTAGCAGCCAAGCGCTCCATGCAGATTGCCATGGAAAAGGCCAAAAATGCAAGTACCGGATGGGTAGCTACAAAAAACTCCAATCATTTTGGAATAGCCGGTTTTTATTCAATGATGGCCCTGGAAGAAGACATGATTGGCATTGCCATGACCAATGCCAACCCATTTGTCGCTCCTACCTATTCCAAAAGCCGGTTGTTGGGTACGAATCCTGTTGCTGTGGCAATACCGGCAGGTAAATATCCTCCGTATGTTGCCGACTTTGCCACAACACCCATTGCCAGGGGAAAGCTTACTATTAAGGCTACGCAGGGAGAGTCCGTTGAAGAGGGGCTTGTGCAGGATGCGGAGGGCCGCCCTTCAACAGATCCTGATGTCATCAAGAAAGGAGGGGCAATCCTTCCGTTGGGCAGCGATCGTGCGCACGGAAGTCACAAAGGATATTGCCTGAATTCTATTGTGGATATCTTTTCTGCGGTACTTTCGGGGGCTAATTTCGGTCCTTTTGTACCGCCTCAGGTACCTTTTCTGGCACCACCGGAAACACAGGTAGGCCTGGGATTGGGTCATTTCTTTGGTGCCATGCGCATCGATGCCTTCCAGGAGAAAGAGGAATTCAAAAACAGGATGGACAAATGGATGGAAACTTTCAGGAAGGCAGAAAATATCGGGGGTCAGCCCGAGGTAATGATACCGGGTGATCCTGAAAGAAGAATGGAGGAAAAAACCGCACGTGAAGGGATTGAACTGTTGGATTCCGTGAAAAAGAACCTGCGTGAACTGGCCGATAAGATGGGAATTGATTTTGAGGTTACATGATGCTTTTAAAACAAGAAGTCATGTAACAAGAACAATTCTGTGCTTGTAGAAGGGTTTGTTCTGCCAAAACGATCTTCCCGGATAATAGCATAAACGGAGGTCGATTTTTTGTATGGTTGGAGGAATTTATTTAACTTTCACTCCGATTAATTCAGATATATTTTTATCCGTTAACATAAAAAGCCGGAGCATATTGCCGTCGGCAATCAGGCCGGTGAAAATTGCCGGGATGAATAGGAGAATACCCGGCGGAATAACAAAATGTAAAATCTTACGATAATTTTATTTGGAATGCCAAAAGCAGATCAGCACAATGAAGTGGTTCTGATAAAGTATGGTGGTAATGCCATGCGGGATGACGAACTAACCCGGGAGCTTCTTAAAGAAGTTTATGAACTTATAAGAAGGAATTATCATGTGGTTTTGGTTCATGGTGGTGGGCCGTTCATTGAAGACAATCTTAAACTGGCCGGTATCGAAACGGAATTTGTTGAGGGTCACCGAAAAACTACAGGAGAAGCCATGAAATATATTGAAATGGCCCTGAAAGGGAATGTAAACAGTAAGCTGGTGCGGCTGTTGAATGAACTGGGTCTTCGATCTGTCGGGCTTTCGGGTAAAGATGGCCGGATGGTGCAAGTGGGAAAAAGATATCATACCGATCAGGAGGGGCGACAAGTTGATATAGGATATGTGGGAAACATCAGAAACATCGACACCACATTGCTGGATATTCTGCTTGCAAATGATTATATCCCGGTGGTATCCACTATTTCAGCAGGAGAGGATGGTGCCGATTACAATGTAAATGCCGATATGTTTGCAGGTTATCTTGCCGGAGCCCTGAAAGCCAAGCATTTTATTATGCTCACCGATGTGGACGGGTTACTGAAGGACCCTTCTGATCCTTCATCATTGATCAGGGAATTAAAAATAACTGAAATGGAGGAACTTTATCAGGATGTGATCAAAGGGGGGATGATACCTAAGACGGAAGCCTGCAAAAGGGCCATTGAAAATGGAGCTGAGTCTGCGTTGATCATTAATGGCAAGAAACCGGAGCGACTGATGGAAAGTATAGTGGAAACCAATAATATACAAGGAACCCGATTTGTTAAATAAAAGCAATCAGAAAAGTTTTATGGATAAAAAGAAGAATCCCCATTTTCAGGAACTGGATAAAAAGTACTATTTACCCACTTTCAACCGATTTCCGGTTACACTGATCAAGGGAAAAGGAAGCCGTGTGTGGGACGATAATGGCAGGGAATATATTGATGCTATGGCAGGTATTGCCGTAAACAGCGCAGGTCATTGTCACCCGCGCATTGTGGAAGCAATTCAGAGACAAGCAGAAGACCTTATCCATATTTCCAATTTCTATTTAAGCAAGCCGCAGGCACTGCTTTCAGAGAAGCTGTCAACACTCAGCGGTTTAAGCCGTGTATTCTTCGCCAATAGCGGTGCTGAAGCCAATGAGGGGGCTGTTAAGCTGGCAAGGAAATATGCTCATGCTCATAATCGCGGAGGTACCGTGATCAGTTTTTCCGGCTGCTTTCACGGACGTACTTTGGGCACCATTGCCATGGGCAAGAAGAAGATGCAGGAAGGTTTTGAACCAATTCCACAGGGATTCGGTATGATCCCATTCAATGATATAGAAGCTGTAAAGGAAACCGTTAATGAAGATGTGGCTGCTTTTATCATTGAACCCGTGCAGGGAGAGGGCGGCATCCATATAGCAGGAAAGGATTTTATGAGGCAGTTGCGGGAGATATGCGACCAGCACAACATATTGCTGATATTCGATGAAATTCAATGCGGTATGGGGCGTACAGGAGCATTTTTTGCCAAAGAGCATTTTGGTGTGCAGCCGGATATGCTTACTTCGGCCAAAGCGCTTGGGAGTGGCGTTCCTATAAGTGCCCTGCTTGCCAATGAGAAGGTTTCACAGGTGATTGGTTTTGGCGACCATGGTACAACTTTTGGTGGCAATCCGCTCGCCACAGCCGCTGCGCTGGCAGCCATCGGAGTGATTGAAGATGAAGGGCTTGTTAAACAGGCTGCAGAAAAGGGTGAGTGGATGAGAAACCAGATACAAAATAACACACCTGAAAAGTATGGAATAGAAGAAGTCCGGGGGTTGGGTCTGATGATCGGAGTTGAATTGGCATTCGAAGCCAAACCCATTGTGTCCAGAATGCTTGAAAAGGGTGTTCTTGCGAACGCAACGGCCGATAATGTTTTACGTTTTGTGCCGCCGTTGAATATCACTTATAATGAGCTGAAAACGGTTCAGGACGTTATGTGTCAATCACTGGAAGAATCGGAATAATATGAAGAAAGTAGCGATTATAGGGGCAACAGGTTATACAGGATCGGAGTTGGTGCGCATTCTGACTTTTCATGATCAGGTTCAGGTGGAACTTATTACCTCGGAAACCCATCAGGGAAAAAAGTTTTCGGATATTCATCCCCAGTTCCGGGAAATTTGCGATGTGGAACTGAAATCAGCAGAGCATATCGTTGATTATCAGATTGATTTGGTTTTTCTTGCCCTGCCCCACGGGGTATCTATGGAATATGTGAGAAAGTGGAATGACAAGCCGTTTAAGATCATTGATCTTTCGGGAGATTTCCGGCTCAGCTCACCCAAAATTTATTTCAACTGGTATAATATTGAACATACCTATCCTGAAGGTTTTCAGAAAGCGGTTTTTGGTCTTCCTGAGCTGTATCGGGAACCCATATCCCGCAGTAATCTTGTAGCCAATCCGGGATGCTTTCCTACCGGAGCAATCCTGGGTGCCTATCCCTTGCTTAAGGAGCATCTCATCCATCCCGACCGGATTTTTGTCGACGCCAAAACAGGCGTTACCGGGGCCGGTGTAAAACCTAAAGGAGTGACTCATTTCCCCAATGTGAACGATAACTTCAAACCCTACGGCATAAAAAGTCACCGGCATACCGTCGAAATACAGGAAGTCCTTTCGGAATCGTCGGGAAATGAAAGTACCATACAATTCACTCCCCATCTTTTACCTGTTGACAGGGGAATTCTTACTTCCATCTATTCGATTCCTTCCCGAAAGATCTCGGAGAAAAAGCTGACTGACTTGTACCATCAGTATTATGGTCAGGAGCCTTTTATACGGATATTAAGGAATCCCCCTGAAATCAAACAGGTAAGGAGTACAAATTATACGGATATTGCCCCGTTTTATGATGACAGAACCGGCAACATCTTTGTATTTACAGTCATTGATAATCTTGTTAAGGGTGCCGCAGGCCAGGCTGTTCAGAATATGAACCTCATGCTGGGTTTTGATGAAAAAGAAGCCCTTGGTCTTGTTCCACTCATGCCTTAAGATGTAAAATGATCATATCAGTGACTTCATAACAACAAGTGGAAATAATAAGTGTTTAATATCAGTTGTTTATAGTGTATAACCACGATGTATCATATATAAAAAACACCAGAAATGAGCAAGCAATCGGTAAATACCAATGATCTTCTGAATAACATTACCAATGTTAAAGGAATAAAATGCTGGGGTGCACACACCGGCATCAAATCGATGCGGCGGGATCTGGCCATCATCTATTCGGAAGTTCCCGCGAATGCCGCAGCTACATTTACACTGAATGATGTGATCGCCGAACCTGTTAAGCTGACGAAAAAGCACATCAGTGATAACCGGGCACAGGCTATTGTTGTAAATTCCGGAAATGCAAATGCATGTACTGGAGAGCAGGGTTACAAAGGTGCCGAATCCATGGCCAAAACTACAGCAGAAGGCCTCGGAATTGATCCCGAGCTGGTGATGGTGGCTTCAACCGGATTGATCGGGGAAACTTTTCCCACTGAAGAGATTGTAGCAGGTATCAAGGAAAATATCCCCAAGCTCTCTGACAGTCCGAAGGCAGGGAGCTTTGCAGCCAATGCCATATTAACTACCGATACCTTTGCCAAAGAGGGGCACCTTGGTTTTGAACTGGACGGAAAGGAGGTTAATATAGCCGGTATTGCCAAAGGTTCAGGAATGATTCATCCGAATATGGCAACCATGCTGGCATTTATCGTTACTGATGCGGCCATAGATAAATCACTGCTGGAAGAAACCGTGAAACAGGCGGTGGAAAAATCATTTAATATGATCACTGTTGATGGTGATACCTCCACCAATGACATGGTATTGGTCTTGGCCAATGGAATGGCGGAAAACCCCGAGATCAAATCAAAGGATGACCCCAACTTTCAAGTTTTTGAAGAACATTTGTCGGAGATGATGCTCCACCTGGCCAAGCTGATTATATCGGATGCCGAAGGGGCCTCCAAATTTATAGAATACAAGGTGACAGAAGCCGATTCCTATCAGACTGCCAAAAAATTGGCGCGCAGCGTTTCGGATTCCCTTCTTGTAAAGACGGCAATGTTCGGACGCGACCCGAACTGGGGCAGGATTATCATGGCTGCCGGAAATGCCGGAGTTCATTTCGACAGCTCCACTGTGGATCTTTACATTGGTAATGAAAAAGAACTGATCCAGATATTGGATAAAGGGGTACCGGTAGACTTCAACCGGAATTTGATGAAGAAAATGCTCAGAGAATCACATATCCGGGTTCATCTAAACCTGAATAACGGAGAAGCAGAAGCCACAGCCTGGGGATCTGATATCACCACGGATTATGTGATGTTTAATTCGGTGTATACTACTTAATGTATGAATTTTCACTGAGATCCATGAATCATCAAAAATCCCGGATAACGAGGGCTAAGGATCCAATAATATTCAAAACAAGATTATCTTGTTTTGAAATAGAAAAATTGACTATCGGTCATTATCTGAAATTTGTTTTTTGACAATTGATGCTTGATTTACTGATTGGAGCGTATTGGAAAGAACTTCTTCATAAGTATTTTTTACGGTAAACAAATGGCTGGGATTCGCAAAATTATCCACATCGACATGGATGCGTTTTATGCTTCCATTGAGCAGCGGGATAACCCCGAACTAAAGGGAGAGCCCGTTGCGGTGGGGAAGGGAAGTGAGCGTGGCGTTGTCTCCGCAGCAAGCTACGAGGCACGAAAATATGGAGTACGTTCGGCCATGTCATCCAAAATTGCCAGACAAAAATGTCCCCATTTGATCTTCGTACCGGGAGATATAGGAAAATATAAGGGTGTATCCAAAGAATTCATGGAGATTTTCTTTGAGTATACCGATTTGGTGGAACCCCTTTCTCTTGATGAGGCGTATCTCGATGTAACGCAAAACAAAAGAAACATCAGGAGCGCCACCCTTATTGCCCGGGAGATTAAGGAAAAAATCCGTGAAAAGACCCAACTGACCGCTTCAGCCGGTGTTTCCATCAATAAATTCCTTGCCAAAATCGCATCTGACTATGATAAACCTGACGGATTGTATGTTATACGTCCTGAAGATGCCGAAAAATTTGTTGAGGCGCTTCCGGTGGAAAAGTTCCATGGTGTGGGCAGTGTTACAGCAAGGAAGATGCATCAGCTCGGAATTGAAACAGGCGCTGACCTGAAACGAAAATCTCTTGCATGGCTTAACAAACGTTTTGGTAAGGTGGGATTGCACTACTACAACATTTCAAGAGCTATTGATGAAAGAGAGGTAAATCCTGAACGCATCAGAAAATCCGTAGGCACCGAACAAACCTTTGAAAAAGATCTTCAGACACGTTTTGAGATCATAACAGCTTTGTATCATATTGAAAAAGAACTCATGAAGAGAATGGAGCGTTCCGGGTCCTTTGGGAAAACACTCACGCTAAAGGTAAAGTTCAGCGATTTCAAACAAATTACCCGAAGCAAAACCATTCCGCAAACCATTAACCGATTCACCGTCCTTCATAATACCGCAAAAGAAATATTCAATCATCTGGATTTTGGTGATAGGAAAATTAGATTGCTGGGGCTTTCTGTTTCCCAGTTGGCCAACGATGAGCTACAACAAGCCGTACAACTGGAGTTCGACTTTTAGCGTTTCAACAGCTCGGTAAGCGCACTTTCCAAATCCGGGTAACGGAATTC
The DNA here is from genome assembly GCA_046545815.1 of Bacteroidales bacterium. Lineage (GTDB taxonomy): Bacteria > Bacteroidota > Bacteroidia > Bacteroidales > UBA12077 > JAGXLC01. The sequence continues at coordinate 9,128 of JBKGZA010000002.1, read as the reverse complement.
GAAACCAATCTCCCGAATTTTTTCAGGTATCACCCTTTGTCCCTGTAATATCATTTCTTTCGCCATATCGCCGAAGACCATTTTCAGAAGAAATGGCGGTACAGGAAGCCATGAAGGTTTTTGCATCACTTTTCCCAATGTTGCAGCAAATTCTTTCATGGTAACAGGAGTGGGAGCGGCCAGGTTATATGGTCCCTCCAGTCCGTTAGTTTCGGCGAGCCTGACAATGGCTTCGGTTTCATCATCGATATGTATCCAGGATATCCATTGTCTTCCTGTTCCCAGAGGTCCCCCAAGGAAGAACCTGAATGGTCGCATCATCCGGGGCAATATACCTCCTTCTCTCCCCAGCACTACGCCTGTGCGGATAAATATTTTTCTGGTATTGTCCTCTTCTATATTTCGCACCGAATCTTCCCATTGTTGAGCTAACATAGGCAAAAAACCTTCCCCTGCAGGGGATTTTTCTGGGAAAGTCTGGTGTTCACTGAATCCATAATAGTCAACGCCCGACCCCTGGATAAGGAGGTAAGGTTTGTCCTTGCTTTGTTTTAATGCAAAGCTAAGGGCTTTACCAATATTCACGCGGCTTGAAAGGATCTTTCTCTTCTGGTCTCCTGTCCAGCGTTTTTCACCCAGGTTTTCCCCAGCCAGGTTAATCACTACATCTACTTTATGGGCATATTCTTGCAATACAATGTATTCATCGGTCTTCCATTGCTGAATGAAAACCCGGTCGCTGAAAAGACGCCTTGCCTTTTCATCATTTCGGGTAAAAACATATACCTCATGATTTCTTTTTAATAGTTTTTCCACCAATGGTTTTCCGATAAATCCCGTAGCACCGATAACTAGTATTTTCATAAATTGTTCTTTTTTAATGCTTTACTATAAACCTGCAATGCCCTTTCACGTGCAAATTTATGATCTACAATTGGTTTTTTATATGCCGGATCCCGGAATTCCGGTACCCAATTTTCAATATACCGGTGTTCCGGGTCGAATCTTTCTGTTTGTCTGTGAGGGTTGAATATTCTAAAATATGGAGCTGCATCGCAACCGCTTCCTGAAGCCCATTGCCATCCACCGTTGTTGGAGGCCAGCTCATAGTCAAGCAATTTTTCAGCAAAATAAGACTCTCCCCACCGCCAGTCAATTAACAGGTGCTTGGTTAGGAAAGAGGCGGCAATCATACGGACCCGGTTATGCATATACCCCGTTTGATTGAATTGCCGCATACCGGCATCAACTATGGGATAGCCGGTTTTTCCCTCACACCATGCAGCGAATTCTTCTTCATCGTTGCGCCATTCAATTTCATTATATTGAGACTTAAATGAGCCATCTGTTACATAAGGAAAGTGCCACAGGATCATCATGTAAAAATCTCTCCATATCAATTCATTGAGCCACGTTTCATTCAGCTCGAGCCCCTTTTTTGCAGCCCTGCGTATGCTCAGGGACCCGAAACGCAAATGAATTCCAAGGCGTGTGGTACCATCAAGGTAAGGATAATCCCGGTTGAGATGATAATTGGAAATGACCGCTTCGTTCAGTTCGCCGGAAGGAAAAGTTATACCCTTTTCTTTGAATCTTAGAGATTCCATTGAAGGAAGTTCGGACGGCTCCATTTTTATAAACCGGTGGTGGTAATTCCTGGTGGAGAATTCAACAAGCACATTCCTGCTGATCTTATCTTTCCACTTTTTCATATAAGGGGTATAAACCGTATAGGGCTTCCCATCCTTTTTCAGTATCTCGTCTTTCTCAAATATGGTATGGTCTTTAAACGATTTGACTCTTATATGGTTCTTTTCCAGAAATTGAGAAATACTCTGGTCGCGGGCAATGGCGTAAGGTTCGTAATCGTGGTTGAAATAAACTTCACCTGTTGTATAATTCCGTATCAAAAATCTGAACTGCTCGATAGGCTTTCCATGCAATACCAATAACGAACTGCCTATATTTTCCAGCCTTATTTTCAGTTTTTGTACCCGTTTGTAAATGAATTCCACACGGGCATCATAAGTTTGCTCAAGTGCATCCAGGATGTTCCTGTCAAAAATAAAAATGGGCAAAACACAGTCATTTTCCTTCAAAGCATGATATAATCCACGATTGTCTTCCAGCCGCAGGTCTCTTCTGAACCAATATATTGTTATTTTTCCCATAGTAAGCTATATAGCCCATTTTTACAAATAAAATTTGAGATTGTTTAAATCCATATTGCATTTTTCAAACTAAAATGATGATTTTTGCAAAATAGTTTATTCCTGATAAATTTGGAAAGTAACATTTGTTTAATGATTAAGTAATAGATTATAAACGTGACAATTTGTTATTGCATTCCATTCATTTTATGGTTTGTATTTCTGATAAGGGATGTGCTTGTTTAAACAAATGTATTCTATAATTGTTAAATATAAGAATTGTCAAGTGAATTGGCATTTATAATTAAACATATAGTGATTTTTAATTCGGATGTTTCATTTAATGATTAGAATGCATGTCGCGTTATTCAATAAGGGAATTGGAAAAGCTATCCGGAATCAAAGCACATACCATTAGGATTTGGGAAAAGCGTTACAATGTCATACAACCCAAAAGGACACCGACCAATATTAGGTATTATTCCGAGCATGATCTGAAGAAATTGCTCAATATTGCCATATTGAACCGGGAAGGATGGAGAATATCAGATATATCCAGGTTGGATAATCATGATTTGAAGGAAAAGGTAATGAAATTTACTTATAATTCCAAGGACCTGGAAAGCCAGATCGAGAAGTTGGTCATTGCCATGGTTGATCTGGATGAGATGAAATTCGACCAGGTCTTGTCCAATGCCATCATGCATGAAGGTTTTGAGCAAACCATCATTAAACTGATTTTTCCTTTCTTTGAACGTATTGGTTTGTTATGGCAGACCGGTTCAATCAATCCGGCCCAGGAACATTTTATCTCCAATCTTTTCAGACAAAAATTGATGGTTGCTATTGACAACCTGAGAATACCCGATAAAAAGGATGCCAAGACCTTCATTCTTTTCCTTCCTGAGGATGAATTTCATGAACTGGGGCTGCTTTTCTATAATTACTTAATTAAGAAGGCAGGACAAAGTGTAATATACCTGGGTAGCTCCGTGCCTTTCAATGACCTGGTTGAAACTACCCGCCTCATCAAGAGTGATTATTTATTTACCACCATCACCACAGCTTTACGCGGGGATAAACTGAAAAGTTATGTGGAACAGCTCTCCAATATATTCCACAGACAAATCATCTTCATAACAGGCATTCGAATTCATGAGGCCGGTTTTCAACTCCCTGGAAATGTGGAAAAGGTATCATCTCCCAAAGAATTAAATGAGAGATTGAAATCGATCTGATTCCTTATTGTCTGTTAACACAACCCCTTAGTGAAATCACCAGAATCACAAGAGAATAGAGTTGTTATTCTAAATAATGAATTCCTTCTGATTGTTGAATTGATCTGAACTAAAAACAGATATTTGTATCTTAAAAACCTAAATTCCACCGCTATAATCCTTGTTTAAATTTATTCCCAAAAGAGGTTAAATTGTTTAAACAGTATTTTAATTTTGGCTTTATTTATAATGACCAGGATAAAAATATCCAAAACTCTTGTTTGTGGCCAATTTCCCCATTTACTCTTATTTGGAAAAAGATGATCCCCCAAAAATTTCTTTAAAAAATATTTGGATTTATGTTTAAATATGTTTTATATTTGCTTAAACATAATACAATAAAAAAATCAATAACTATGAAGGCAACAGAATTTAATCAACAGCTTATAGAACTCGAAGACAAACTGGAAAGGTTTGCATTGAGTTTGACCTCAGACCATGAGGAGGCAAAAGACCTGCTTCAGGAAACTTATTATAAAGCCTTGGCCAACAGGGATAAGTTTATAGGACATTCCAATCTGAAGGCATGGACGTTTACCATTATGAAAAATACCTTCATCAATAATTATCGTAAAAAACAAAAGGAGAATACACACAACGATAAAACAGAAAATAACTATTTTATCAACCAGTCTGAGGAAAGTACTACAAGCACGCCGGACAGCGAGTATTCAATCATTGAAATCAACAGAAAGATTGAGGAATTACCCGATGAGTTCCGTGTTCCCTTTAAGATGTTCCTTTCAGGATATAAATATAAGGAAATAGCAGAAGATCTGGAACTTAAAATAGGCACGGTAAAAAGCCGGATATTCTTCACCAGAAAGAAGCTGTCAGAAAAACTTCAAGGTTACTGAGCGTTATTTAATGCAGGACATATACAAAAAGGCCCCTTAAACACCGGTTTAAGGGGCCTTTTTGTTGGCTTTATTTAATTCCTCAGTGGATGACCTTGCTAAATTGGCTGTAAATTTGATTTGAAATGAAGCCGGCCTGAAAATTTGTATTATTTTTGTGGCTCTTAAAAAATTAGAAATCACCAGAAATGAATCATAAAGCCGGATTTGTAAATATTATCGGGAACCCCAATGTAGGGAAATCAACCCTGATGAATCAGCTTGTGGGTGAGAAGCTTTCGATTATCACTTCAAAGGCCCAAACAACCCGGCATCGGATCATGGGTGTTATGAACGGAGAAAATTTCCAGATCATCTATTCGGATACCCCGGGCATTATCAAACCCCATTATAAGCTGCATGAAAAAATGCTTCGATTCATTGACCTCGCACTGGAAGATGCAGATATTCTACTGTATATTACTGATATCAGGGAGAAATATGACAAACACCTGGAATATATTGAAAGAATTAAAAAGACCGATATACCCATTATTTTAATTGTCAACAAAATTGATCTGGCCCGCGAGAATGAACTGGAGCCTGTTTTGGCCCAATGGAAGGAAATGATTCCCGGTGCCCATATTATTCCTGTGTCGGCACTCAAGGGTTATTATCTGCCCGAAGTATTTGACAAAATCCTGGAACTGCTTCCTGAAAATCCTCCCTATTATCCTAAGGATGCCCTGACCGACAAATCTGAACGTTTTTTTGTATCAGAAATCATCCGGGAAAAGATTTTTCTGAATTTTCAAAAGGAAGTACCTTACTCAACTGAGGTACAGATTGAAGAATTTAAAGATAAGGAAAAGATTCTCAACATAAGGGCTACCATATATGTGATGCGTGACAGTCAGAAAGCAATACTGATTGGTAGTAAAGGGGAAGCCATCAAAAGTATTGGAATTATGGCCCGTGAAGAACTGGAGGCACTTTATGAGAAGCAGGTGTTTCTTGACCTTTACGTTAAAGTACACAAAGAGTGGAGGGACAAGGACGGGTTTTTAAGATCAATGGGTTATTAATCCTTAATCAGATCAGTAATGAAGGATCAGGAAGAGATTAAGCGTAAACCAATTTACTGATTATGGCAAAAGATACGGTTGCAATAGTAGGAAGGCCGAATGTCGGTAAATCCACCCTTTTCAACAGACTCACCGAATCCAGGAAAGCCATTGTTGATGAGGTGGGAGGAGTTACGCGTGACCGCCACTATGGCATGGTTGAATGGGAAGGGAAGATGTTTAACCTCATTGATACAGGGGGATATATTGAACATACGGAGAATGTCTTTGAAAAGGAGATAAGGAAACAAGTCAATCTGGCCATTGAGGAAGCTACGGTGATCTTATTTGTGGTGGATGTAACTACCGGTATCACCGATCTGGATCATGAAATGGCTGAGATGCTCAGGAGAAGCGAAAAAAAGGTCATTCCCGTGGTAAATAAAGTAGATAACCTGGAAAGAAGCTATGATGCCAGTGTGTTTTATAGCCTGGGGCTGGGAGAGCCGTTCAGCATTGCTTCTCTTCATGGCTCAGGTACAGGGGAACTTTTGGATGAAGTGATCCAACATCTCGACCTGAAGGAATATACCCCGGAAGAAGAAATACCGAAATATGCAGTGGTGGGCAAGCCCAATGTAGGAAAATCTTCTCTTATTAATACTTTGATCGGAGAGGAACGAAATATTGTAACTTCCTTATCAGGTACCACCAGGGATTCCATCTATTCACGATATACAAAGTATCAGCATGATTTCTACCTTGTTGATACAGCCGGGCTGAGAAAAAAGGGCAAAGTACGTGAGGATGTTGAGTTCTATTCGGTAATGAGGGCCATAAGAACCATAGAACATGCAGATGTTTGTTTGTTAATGGTTGATGCCACCGAGGGCATTCAATCTCAGGATCTGAATATACTGAAACTCATTCAGCAGAATCGCCGGGGTGTTTTGTTGCTGGTCAATAAGTGGGATTTAATAGAAAAGGACAGCAGAACAGCAAATGATTATACCCGGATGATCAAACGGAAAATTGCTCCTTTCCAGGATATTCCAATCATTTTTACTTCTGCGATCCATAAAAAACGAATACACAAAGTGCTTGAAGAGTCTGAAAGGGTATATCATAACCGCAGGAGAAGGATTCCAACGTCTCAGCTAAACAAAGTAATCCGTGATGCAGTGGATAATTTTCCTCCGCCTGCGGTGCGGGGAAGGTATATTCAGATTAAATACGCCACCCAACTGCATACCCATGCTCCATCATTTGCTTTGTTCTGCAATTATCCGCAACATATTAAAGAACCTTACAAAAGATATATCGAGAACGTGCTAAGAAACCATTTTGATTTTACAGGAGTTCCTATACAGATATTCTTCAGGAAGAAGTAGGGTTCTTTTATTATTTTTAAGTCTCATATAAGCGGATTAAAAGATAACGTTTTAATTTTATGCACAATTAATTAAACCCTTTTTAAAATATGAAGGTCATTGTTTCTCCATCATCCATAGAGGGAAAGCTTCATATTCCTTCTTCAAAGAGCCATATGCAGCGGGTACTTGTTGCTTCACTGCTGGCGGAAGGGCTCACCACGATAAAAAAACCGGGTAGAAGTGAAGATGAGCTGAACCTGCTCAGGGTAATTGAATTGTTGGGCGCTCAACCAGATGAACAACCAGGTTATCTCAACGTTCATGGCGGTTTTGACCCTTCCGTTTCCACCCTGAATATCGGGGAATCAGGATTGGGAATCCGCCTGATCATACCGGTAATGGCCTTGTCAGATAAGGAAATAACAATAGAAGGGGAGGGGTCCCTTAAGAATAGGCCAATGGGAATTTTGGAGCAGGTATTGAACGAAGCAGGAGTAAAATGTGAAACTTCAAATGGGTTTCTGCCGGTGCGGGTGAAAGGACCATTGAAAGGAGGGAAAATCAGTCTTGACGGATCCGTCAGCTCTCAGTTTCTCTCGGGTCTTTTGTTCGCCCTGCCCCTTGGCGGAAATGATTCAAGAATTGAAGTGAAAAATCTTAAAAGCAAACCCTATGTGGACATGACCCTGGCGGTCCTCAAAAAATTTGGCATCCGGGTGGTGAATCACGATTATGAGGTTTTTGAAGTCCCCGGAAATCAGGAATACAGAAGTACGGAGATTGAGATAGAAGGAGACTGGAGTAATGCCGCTTTCTTTTTTACAGGAGCCGCTATTCGGGGCAACCTTCTGATATCGGGGCTTAACCCCTCTTCTGTGCAAGGAGATAAAAAGATACTGGGAGTGCTTAAAGCCTGTGGTGTGAAAATCCATTATGAACACGGAAGTTATTTCATAAAGCATCCACCGGAATTGGAATCCTTTGATTTTGATGCTACACACACTCCTGACCTTTTTCCGCCTTTGGGGGTTTTGGCAGCCAATTGCCATGGAACCTCAAGGATCAGGGGTGTTCATCGCCTGCAGTATAAAGAAAGCAACAGGGCTGAAGCCCTGTTGCAGGAGCTTGGTAATATGGGCATACAGGCATCTGTGGAAGATGACGACCGGATGTATATAAAAGGAAATAAACCAAAGGGTGGACCGTTCGATTCCCATAACGACCACCGTATGGCCATGGCAGGTGCCATGATCGCACTGGCATCGGAAAATCCTGTGGAGATAACCAATGCACAAGCCGTGGGCAAATCGTTTCCTACATTCTTCGATACATTGGAAAAACTCAACGTTAGGGTGCAACCTGAATAAATTGTATCTGGCTCAACTGAAAAAAGAGAAGATGAAACCTGTTTTTTAGCCTTTAATGAAGGAGTTATTTCTGGTAAGAATGCTCTTTTTTTACTGCATGCTTCATAATATATTTATCTGGCGTAAGGGCAACCAAAACTCCCGCCAGGTCAACTATAAGGTCTTTATAGTCAAATATCCCTGAATACAAGCCCCATAATTGTGCCAGTTCCTGAAGGCATACACCTATAGATTAATAGGTCCCATCAACCTGAAGCCTCATTTATCAATATTTCTTATGAAATAGATGATTTCACCAGCAGATGGGTTATAAACAATCGATTGTGAGATGGATTTTAATTTGGATACGCACATGAAAAAACATTTATTAATTTAGTAGCTGATAAAAGTGTTAAAAATGACCAAGGAGGAAAGATCTCAACTAAAGGAAAAGCTTTTACAGGAAAAGACTAAGGTGGAAAAGCGTATAGAAAGCCTGAAGGATCTTACAAAACCAATAGCCCCTGAAAATGCTATAGGCAGGGTTAGCCGTATGGATGCCATCAACAATAAGAGCGTTAATGATGCTGCACTTCGCACTGCAGAAAACAAGCTCAAAAATATCGAAGCGGCGTTACGAAAAATTGACGACAAAGATTTTGGTCATTGCCGTCGCTGCGGTCAACCCATTCCTATGGGAAGACTGGCAGCCATGCCCGAAAGCGCCCTCTGTATGAGATGTGCACAAATGTAAATGTTTTGACCGTTATGAAGTGCGATGTTGTTTTATTGAGTTTAGAGATAAATAGAATGTCAATAATTTTTTAAATTTTTAATTATGCCCGAAATACAACAACCCAGAGGAAACTGCCTGATTACCATTCTGCTGATATTGGTTTTTCTTGCCGCCTTTGGCATCATCTCCTGGGATGCTGTCGGGGCTTTTGCCCGTTTTATCGTTTATGTGATCGTCGCCGGCATTGCCATTATAGTGGGAATTTTACTTTATGCATGGTTTTTCGGAAGCAGGTGGTAGTCTATGCTTTATGGACAGAGATTCCAAACAGTCAAATTGTCAGAAT
>JBKGZA010000001.1:0-67072 GCA_046545815.1 Bacteroidales bacterium | reverse complement strand
CATTTTTAATGAAAATGGCCGTCAACATTTCGCTTCGAATACTTGAATCCATTGAACAACCTGCTTATTCGGTTGACCGTAATTATATATACACCTTTGTAAATCAATCCTTTTGTGAATATTACCAAAAATCAGAAAAGGAGATTATAGGCGTTTCAATTGAGGATATTGTAGGGAAAGAGCTTTTCAGAGATCAGATAAAGCCTTACCTTGACAGATGCCTGAAAGGAGAAGAAGTCAGTTTTAACTGCAATCCCTGCAGGTCAGGAAATACCGAATTCGTTGGCAAAATATATCTTTATCCCTTTTGCGCCAATAATGGATCAATTACAGGCGTCATATCAATTTCCGATGTCCGGAACACGGAACAGGCAATTAAAGAACTCAGGGACCGGGAACGGGAATTCCGCATGCTGGCCGAAAATTCGACAGACATTATTTATTCGACAGACCTTTATCAGCATTTTACCTATGTATCCCCTTCAGTGGAAAAAATACTGGGGTACACGGTAGAGGAAACAATGTCTTTGAATCCCAAGGGAATTATGACCGAAGCTTCATATTGGAACCAACTGAATGCCTTCAAAGAGGTGCTTGCAGATCCGCAGTCCACTCAGGAGACCACTGAAGTAAAGACACTGGAGTTCATCCGGAAAGATGGTTCCACGATATGGGGCGAAGTCAATGCCCGGCTTCTTTTTGATACATTCGGCCATCCCCGGGGTATTCTGGGTATTTGCAGAGATGTTACCCAACGGAAGAAGGATGAAGAACACAGGAAAAATGTGGTTTGGTTAAGCCAAAGTGCTCTCGACTTTCTCGAATTATCATCCGTTGATGATATCTATCAATATGTGGGCAAATACCTGAATGAGCTTATCCCCAATTCGGTCATTATTATCAATGACATCAATGTTCCCGAAAAAACGATTACTACCCGGCATCTCTTCGGTCTCGGCAATAATACACTAAAGCCCATTATAAACACGCTCGGTATGGATCCTGTAGGAAAGCAGTATCCTTTTGAAGAAGAATTGAAGGATTATTACCAAAAGCAGAGGCTGGTCAGATTTCATGGAGGCCTGGGTGAATTTTCATTCGGACATTTGAATCCGGAACTGGCCAAACAAATTGAAAGGTTACTAAACTTAAAAGATATCTATACCATTGGCTTAAGACAGGATAGCAAGCTCTATTCAGCCATTCATATTTTAAAGTTCAATGCCCCCGGGATTCAATATTTCGATATGGTGGAGACTTTTCTTCACCAGGCATCCATCGCTTTACAGCGCCAAATGCTGGAAAATGATCTACGGGAGGCAAAAGAAAAGGCTGAGGAAAATGAAAGGCTGAAAACTGCCTTTCTGGCTAATCTTTCCCATGAAATACGCACTCCACTGAATATCATCCTCGGCTATGTCCAACTGCTGGATAATCCAGAGCTTTCATCAGAGACCAGGAGACAGTACATTGATGCCGTTCACAATTCCTCAGACCACCTGATTGACATCATCAATGATGTACTGAGCATGGCCAGGCTGGAAACCGGTCAGCAAGCTTTGCATAACACCAGGTTCAATCTGAATGACCTCATGCTGGAGATATATTTCTCTTTTGAGTCCAAAGCCAGGAGAAAAAGCATTCGCTTTTACTGTTATAAACCGCTTCATGACGATCAGAGCATCATTCGGTCAGATGAAAATAAAGTCAGACAGGTACTGGTTAATCTTCTGAACAATGCTTTTAAATTTACCCCCGAAGGAGGAGAGGTTTCATTTGGTTATTCACTGGAAAAGCACCACATGCGTTTTTTTGTAAAAGACAATGGAATCGGTATTTCAGAAGAACATCATGAAAAGATCTTCGAAAGATTTATTCAGCTGGAAGATTCCAGCAGCAGAAAATATGAGGGTACCGGTCTGGGGCTATCTATTTCCCGTGGTTTGGTGGAACTTCTGGGTGGAACCATCCGTGTGGAGTCCATACCCGCCTGCGGAAGCACCTTTACTTTTGACATTCTCCTGCGAGAATAGTATGCATTAATGCATCAATAAAGCTTGAATGAGGTAAACCGCCCATTTTCCCTTTACCCGTTCTGCCATTCATTGATCCCATCTTCCTGTTCAAGTAAGGTACAGGGGACGGCCAGGAAAAAATCATCCCCAACATCAGTACAGGAAGTCATCATACGGATACCGCTGCACATGAATCTTTTTGACTTCATGGTAAAGCGTTTCCCTTAATTCCTGGATGTTGGTCTTGTTTTTAGCCGAAATAAACATGTTGGAATTGTTGGATTTGGCAATCCAGCTATTCTTCAAATCATTATAAGCCTTGATTTTTTCATCGGATTCTTCAGTATCACCATCCGGATTTCCGTTTTCGTAAAGGTCAATCTTGTTAAACACCACATAGGTTGGCGTGTCGCCGGCACCTATCTCCCGCAAGGTCTGGTTCACCACCTGTATTTGTTCCTGAAAGCCTCCATGGCTGATGTCCACCACATGAAGCAATATATCGGCTTCGCGTACCTCATCCAGTGTAGATTTAAATGATTCAACCAGACTGTGCGGAAGTTTACGGATAAATCCCACGGTATCCGTAAGCAGGAAAGGCAGATTTCCTATGGCTATTTTTCTGACAGTGGTATCCAATGTTGCAAAAAGTTTGTTTTCTTCAAAAACCTCCGACTTACTCAGCACATTCATTAATGTAGATTTGCCTGCATTGGTATATCCCACCAGCGCTACCCTTACCAACTTTCCACGGTTCTTTCTTTGTGTCGCTTTTTGTTTGTCAATTTTGGCCAGTTGTTTTTTAAGCCTTGCGATTTTATCCCTTACGATACGCCTGTCGGTCTCAATCTCCCGCTCACCTGGCCCTCTGGTGCCAATTCCTCCGCGTTGCCTTTCCAGGTGGGTCCACATACCGGTCAGCCTGGGCAGCAGATATTCGTATTGAGCCAGTTCTACCTGCGTTTTGGCATGGGCCGTTTTTGCCCGTTTGGCAAATATATCGAGTATAAGATTCGTACGGTCCATTACTTTTGACTTCATCAGCTTTTCAACATTTCTTAGCTGCGAAGGCGTTAGCTCTTCGTCAAAAATGACCGTATCCACCTTGTTTTTTTTGTTGAATTCTTTGATCTCATTTAATTTGCCCGATCCTATGAGGGTTTTGGTATCCGGCTTACCCAACTGTTGGGTGAATTTTTTAACAGGTCTGGCACCTGCAGTTCTGGCTAAGAATGCCAGTTCATCCAGATATTCTTCTACTTTATTTTCATCCTGTCCCTGATTGATGATTCCTACCAATACCACCCGCTCCGCATTGAATTCCTTTTTTTCAAGCATATTTATTAACCTCTCTTATGATTTACTTACTGCAAAAGTATATTTTTTCATTGTGTAAAATGAATGGCTGTGTTAATGGTTTAACGTTAAATGCCTTCCCGACTATTGTATCCGATTGATTGCTAATTTGGACAAGCCAAAACGGAAACACATTAAATTCCTTGAAAGCATCCTGTTTGGTTTTGGCTTGTCCAGGTTATGTGAACATACAACCTTTAATTTTATTATTTTTGAAATAGCAATTAAAATGATAATTGTTATGTAATATGGATGAAGAAGAACTGGAAAAGAAAAAATTTTTCTATAGCCTCATATTTCCCGGATCATTTGTTATTCTGCTTTGGCTGATCAAATTAACGGAAATTGTCATAGAGGAAAGTTTTGCCAATCTGGGTGTTTATCCGATGGAGACACAAGGTTTGACAGGGATTTTTACCGGGCCGCTCATTCATGGTGACATCAGCCATTTGATGGCCAATACCCTGCCCGTTCTTATTCTTGGTACAGGATTGTTTTATTTTTACGATTCAATAGCCTTTAAGGTGTTTTTCCTTATTTATTTTCTCTTCGGGATCATGCTATGGCTTGGTGGAAGGGAAGCCTATCACATCGGAGCCAGTGGCCTGATCTATGGCTTGGCTTCTTTTCTGTTTTTCAGCGGCATCCTCCGTAAACATGTACGGTTGATGGCCCTCTCCCTTTTAATTGCATTTCTTTACGGCGGTATGATCTGGGGCTTATTGCCTCTGGGTAAAAACGTGTCCTGGGAAGGCCATCTGTACGGTGCCATTGCAGGTATCGCAATCGCATTTTATTATAAGGACATGGGACCACAAAGAAAGAAATATGACTGGGAGATTGAAGAAGAGATGGAAGCAAAAAACATGGATTACTATGACTGGCAAATTGAACAGTACCTTAAAGAAAAGGAAAGAAGGGAGAAACGCTGGAGGAAGGAATAAAATTTCCGATAACGAATGGACTCTTTTAAGCAGACAATGAAATTATAACTGCCAAACAGCTATTAATATTAAACAGTTAGAAAATCCACATGCAATTAACCTGGATAAGGGATGGCATTTTTCGCATAAAATTCATAATTTTAGATTCATTTTATTTTATGTATTTATAACAGCATTCCATCCATGGAATATAAAAATAAGCTGAATATTACGGATTGGTCAGTTGAGGATCGTCCGCGGGAAAAATTGATAAAGAAGGGAGTCAGTGCGCTTAGTGATGCTGAGATCCTGGCGTTGCTGATCGGTTCGGGGAGTCCTGGAGAAACTGCTGTGGACCTCACCAAGCGGATACTGAAAGGGGCAGATAACAACCTGAATGAACTGGGTCGGCTCACGATTCATGATCTCCAGAAATATAGGGGTATTGGAGAAGCCAAAGCCATTTCCATTGCCGCGGCGATGGAACTGGGCAAAAGACGAAAGCTATCCGAAATCGTAAATAAGAAACAGATCAAATCAAGTCAGGATGTATATGAACGTTTCCAGCCCAAATTGATGGACCTTCCCCATGAAGAGTTTTGGGTGATTTACATGAACCGCTCCAATCGGATCATCGATGAACAGAAAATCAGTCAGGGTGGCGTTACCGGAACGGTCACAGACGTGAAGATCATTCTGAAACAGGCCATAGAAAAGCTGGCTACCGGCATTATCTTGTGCCACAACCACCCTTCAGGCAATATCCGCCCGAGCAAGGCCGACTCCAACATCACACACAAGCTGAAAAATGCTTCGGCTTACCTTGACATACAGGTGCTGGATCATGTTATTGTGGGACCTGATGTTTATTATAGTTATGCAGACGAGGGATTACTATGAATCATGCCAATTATCATAAAGAATTAAGGTATCTGAGGAATCATGAAATCAACTTCATCAAATGGGACGATTGTATTAACAATGCCCACAATGGAAGCCTGTATGCTTTCTCATGGTACCTTGACTTCATCTGCGAGGAATGGGAAGGTATAGTACTGGATGACTATCTTGCTGTCATGCCTTTGCTCACAAGAAAAATATCAGGGGTCAAGTATGTTTATACCAGCAGGCTGGCAAATCAGCTGGGCGTTTTTTCAACAGAAATTATGGATAAAAATATGGTCAATACTTTCCTGGATAAAGTCAACCGCACCTTTAAAATTTTTGAAATCAATCTGAATAAATTCAATACCATAGATTCCTCGGTGCTCCGTCAGAAAAACAACAATACCTATGAGTTTGACCTGATCACCAATTATGATATCATCCGGAGTGCTTATTCCCAAGCGTTGCTTGATGGAATAGACCATGCGAACAGGAATCATTTGCACATCTTTCGTGGGGTTACGCCCAGTGAATTTATGGAGTTTATAAATGACAAACTGGTGGTGGTATCAATAAAACAGAAGAAGGGAACCATCTACAGGTTGCACAGAATCGCTGACTTTATGATCAATCACGAGCTTGGCGATATTTATGGAGCCTATTCACCGCTAAATAAACTGTGTGCCGCTGTGTTTTTTTTAAAGTCGAAAAGACAGGCCAGTATGCTTTTTTCCGGAATATCACAGGAAGGGTTCAGGCTAAAGGCTATGGAACTGTTGGTTGACCTTTTCATCAGGGACAATGCAGAAAAGAACATTACATTGAACTTCGAAAATCTCGCCATACCGAATAAAGAAAAGTTTTTTACCGGTTTCGGGGCAAAAAATTTCCATTTTACGACGGTAAAAAATACAAGAAACCCATTTCTTTTCCGGCGGTTGCGCTTAAATAACCTTTCAGGTTTTTTGGAGAAATTTCCTAACAACAAAAGATATCTCTGATCAACAAATGCTTTTGTCGCAGAGTCACTGTCAGCTTTGTTATATGGTTTTTCTGTTGTTAAACCTTTAAACGTCGGTCGTTTGCCCGGGGGATGTATGTGACAATAAGTGCTATTTGTTCAACCTTCCGGGATTCTTTCGGATGAAATCCTTCCAGCTCCTATGGCCTTCTTTTGATTGGGGTACCAAACAGTTATAAAAGTGGCACACCGCTGCTGCCAGCCCGTCGGTTGCATCCAGGTTTTTGGGGAGCTCCTCAATTTCGAGCATGCTTTGTAATAGCCGGGCTACCTGCTCTTTGGAGGCATTCCCGTTGCCCGTGATGGATTGCTTGATTTTTCTGGGGGCATATTCGTAAATGGGCAGGGAACGGTGCAGTGCAGCCGACATAGCCACTCCCTGTGCCCTGCCCAGCTTCAGCATGGATTGCACATTCTTTCCGTAAAATGGGGCTTCCAGAGCCATCTCATTGGGGTGATACCCGTCTATGATCTGCAGAATCCGGTCGAAAATCTGCTTTAGCCGGTCGTAATGATCGTCAATCTTATAAAGCTCTATGACACCCAGATGAATCAGAACCGGGGTTTTCCCGGATTGGCTGATCAATCCGTAACCCATGATGGTGGTACCCGGGTCTATCCCTAAAATGATCATTGAGATTGGTTTAAAATTTATCCATTGACATTAACGGCCTAATCAACTATATTACCGGTAATATGAAACCGGGGCTCTTTTGGTTGATACATCCGTTTGGTGCCTTTTCAGATATATCTAAAAGGCTCCGATCTCATCCCGGAGGCTTCTGTATTCGACTTCGTTTGCCGGTATGGGCTTATATAAGGCTTTTTTCGTGGCAGATTCCCTGCCAACAATATGGTTCAACGCCTGAAGCAACAGATCATCATCAAGGCTGCCGAAAGGCTGTTTGAAATCGTCATTCATCGATGCATCAGGTTGAAGCCCATCGTAATAATCCGCATCTCCGGCGTCATTCTTCAGTGCGAAACATACGGGAAGAAATGCATATTCCTTATTGTCATCCGTAAAGGCATACATTCCCACCGGTTTTCCGTAGGTGGCTTCGCCAATTATATGAACACCATTATCCATATGAGGCTTCAGCCCGTTGATCAACGCTTCACTAGCAGAAGCAGTGGCCTGTGTGGTCAAAAAATAGGTGCGGTCAAGCCCTAAGGATATATTCAGGGAATCTTCCCCGAACACGTGAGTGGTGTCGTTCTCCTCAGCTTTTTTATCATTATGGCTGATCTCTACATATGTCTTTGTCTTCTCCCCCACGTCGTCGTCGTTGATTATAAATTCTCCTAGAAATCGTGAGGCAGATAGCGTGCCGCCTCCGTTGTACCTCAGATCCACTACCAGCTCCTCAATATTCTCATCGGCAAATTTGCGGAAGACCCCGGTAAGCTCATCCGGTGTTTTGTTGATGAAGCTCTTCAGCACCAGGTATCCTATATCCTTCCCTTCATATTCAATTATGGTATCTTTCAAAACGGTATTCATGGAGATCTCTTTCCTGGCAAATTTTTCTTTTATTGTATCTTGACTGCTGGGGGAAACGAAGGTAAAATCATGTTCCCCGCCTCCCAGCAATTGGTCAAAATTTTCCGGAGTTACTTTATTTCCGTCTATTTTGGTAAGGGCCCAACCCCTTTCGATACCTTCTTCTTTCAGGGGAGAGTCATTAAATACAAAAGTAAGGCGCAAAGTGTCCTGTTCATCCCATTTAGAGCCAAACCCATAACCCGTATAAGACCCTTTTTCGACATACTGCCGAAAAGCTTCATAAGAAGTAATGTAGCTATAGGTATCTTTTTCATAGCGAATATCGTTAAGAATGTCGCGGAGGTTTTCACTGGTACTTGATTTATCATAATTATCAGGATTTATTTCCGGTATCTCTTCATACCAGTAATACCATTCTTCCATCAGATCGTAAAAGGCTTGATTTAACGTATCTTTTTCATCAGGCTCAACTTTTTCTTCCTCGCATGAGGTAAAAAAAGCAAAAGGAAGGAGCATCAGCAGAGGTAAGATGATCAGAATGTTTTTACGTATCATAGCTCTTGGTTTTATGCATTTCCTGGTAAACAATACCGGCAACGATCAGAATCAGACCGATGATGGTTGTGTAGTAAATCTGTTCGCGCAAAATCGTTTGAATGAATATCAGAGAAAAAAACGGAGCCAGGTAGATTAAATTGCTGACCACCGCTGTGGATTTTGCATACTTGAGCGCTTTCAGCCACAGTACGAAAGTAATGCCCATCTCAAAAGCGCCTGAATAAACTGATGCCAGGATTCCGTTCAATGATGGAATTCTTGGTTCTGAGAATATTAGCCAGTATGGTATGATGAACAACAATGAAAAGAGAAAGTTCAAAAATATCTTGATCACTTCTTCCCGTTGGTCTTTCATGTTTACCAGCCAATAAACCGACCAAATTAGGGAGCTCCCCACGGCAAGAGACACGCCCAGAGGTTCTGCAAAAGCCATATTGAAAGGGGCTCCTTCTGATGATATAAAATATACACCGGTAAAACTTAAAAACAGGGCCAGGATGTTCTTCCCGGTAACCGGTTGTTTGAGTACAGGCATTGAAAGAAAGGTCAGCACGATGGGCCACGTGAAATTGAGGGGCTGGGCTATCTGTGCGGGGAGCAGGGAATAAGCCTTAAAAAGGATCAGGTAATAAAAAAAGGGATTCAGAAATCCCAGCACCAGTGAATTAATATAATGTGCACGTTTTATGCGAAAAACCTCCTTCAGCCTGTTCTGAAGCAAAAGAATAAAAAAAAGAATGATCACGGTAGTTACGGAGCAATAAAGCACCAGCTCCACATAATTCACGTAACGCAGCGCTATCTTAAAGGCGGTGGCAATGGTTGCCCAGAAAAAAACGGTTATTCCGGCGTACAGATAGGACTTATTCATCAATGCTTTTTCTGTTTAACAATGCTTCCACTTCTTTTTTCAGGGATTGATACTCCTTCTCAAACCGTTTTTGTATGGAGGAAACGATCTGCTTTTCTTCTTTCAGCTTCTTTTTCTTTGTGCTGTCGGGGATGTCTTCATTTTTAAATTCTTCTTTAATGGACTTCAGATGGCTTCTCGAATAATTGATTTCCCTGTTCACGTTTCCATACCACTTTAAAATGTTCTGCGATTTCTCGTATAACCGAAATTTTATATCCTGTGTATCTCTGACCTGGGCAGTATCATAGTATTTCCAGTAAGATTTATTTATTTGCTGAACTTCCCGGATATTCAGTGAATCCAAGCTGTCGCCCAAAACCCTGAGTTTTGTAAGCATACTGTCTATCTCTTCGGAATAATCTTGTCCTTCCTGTTTTTGGGAGGTGCAGGAAAACATTAAACCGGTTAACAACAATAACATGAGTATTTTAAAACCATTCATGAGCGGTACAATTCTATTCAATAATACAAAGACACCGGATGAAAAACAAATCATCCGGTGCCCAATTTGATAAAATTGTTTCATTGATGGATTAATTGACTTCTATTTTATAGGGAATTCGCGTCTGGATGCCCTCCATTTTTGTCGCTTCTTTCAGATTCATATAATAACGGGCTTCACTGCCGAGGGTCGTTTTGAGCACTTTGTTCTTTATATCACCCGAAATCCCTTTAAGAAACTGCTGGAAGGGATCTTTGAGACTGGGCAGGCCGATGGTCCGGTATTTTTCGATGTCAGCCATCTCTGCAGCCATATCCACAGCCTTTTGCATTCCTCCGTAGAGGTCGATCAGTCCGACCCGTTTGGCATCCACACCGCTCCACACTCTTCCCCTGGCAATCTCGTCCACTTCGTCTTTGCTCATATTTCTTCCCTGAGCAACATGGCTCACAAAGCCATCATAGGTATCTTCAATGCTTTTTCTGATGGCTTCTTTTTCTTTTGCAGTCATTGCGCGGAAAGGACTTCCAAAGTCTGCATTTTCATGGGATTTTGCTACATCTACATGAATGCCCAGCTTGTCATTAAGGAGTTCTCTGGTGTTGAAGAAAAGTCCGAAAACTCCTATAGAGCCGGTGAGTGTGTTGGGGCTTGCCACTATGGTATCTGCCGGGGCAGCAATGTAATAGCCTCCCGATGCGGCCACATCGCCAAACGATGCAACAACAGGCTTTTCCTGTTGTGCCAGTTTCAATTCCCGCCAGATAACCTCAGAAGCCAGGGCGCTTCCTCCTCCGGAATTTACCCTGAAAACAATGGCTTTAATCGAAGAATCCTTGCGGGCTTCCCTGATTGCCCCGGATATCCTGTCGGAACCGATGTTACCCTCCTCTTCTTCTCCCAGCATTACTGTGCCCATGGCATATACAACAGCAATTTTGTCGCGGGCAAGCCCTGTATAATCCTTTATGGCAGGAACCCGGTTGTATTTTTTCATGCCCACCAAACGTACCTCCTCATCGACGTCTGAACTGTCCCGCAATTCTTCAAGTATTTCATCCTTATATTTCAACCCGTCGATCAGACCATGTGTTACCGCAGTTTCTGAGTTGTTCAGTGCAAGGTTATTTACCAGCATATTCAGCGTATCCTGAGAAATGTTTCTGTGCCCGGCAATCTCTTCGGCCATATGGTTCCAGAGGGTGCTGACATAGGCGTTGATCTGGTAACTGTTCTCTTCACTCATATCATTCCGCGTAAAGGGTTCAACGGCACCTTTAAATTCACCGTGCCTGACTATCTGGGGTTCTACCCCAAGCTTATCGAGCCCTTCCTTGAAAAACATCACCTGGGAGCTTAAACCGGTCAGACTGACCAGCCCTGCCGGGTTCATATAAATTTTATCCGCGACCGTGGCGAGATAATAGCTGGTCTGATAAAAATTATCGGCATACCCGATCACGAATTTACCACTGTCTTTAAAATCAATCAGTGCATTCCGTATTTCTTCTATGGTTGCCATTCCTGCCGGTATTACAGATAAATCCAGATAAATCCCCTTTATATCCTCATCTTTTTTTGCTTTTTCTATGTTTGCCAATATCTCATCCAATCCCAGCTGTGTAGTAGGTTTAAGCGACCTGAAATCAAAATTGGCGAAAGGATCTTTGGAACTACGGTCCATGATCATATGGCTCAGCTCCATTTTCAGCAGCGATTTGGGTTGAATTTCAGTAGTTTTGTCCCCTTTTGGGATTAATGTCCCCATAACACTGAAAAATATCAGGAAGAACAACAAACCTGTGATCAGAATTCCCACTATTGTGGCCAGGGTGTATTTTAAGAAGCTTTTCATAATGATAGATTTTAAAAATTCATACAAAAATACGATCTATTAGAAAATAAAATTAAAATTGTCGTTAACAATTTTTACCTTTCAATAAATTTGTCTCTTTGCATCTGGAATATATTACACTTTTTTCGTTTTTGAAAAAAAATATTCCATATCGATGACCAATAAACCTTTATACGCATGAGGGAAGCCATTATACTTTTGGGCAGCAATATGGGAGAACGATACCGGCAGCTTGATGCTGCCCTCAGGCTGATAGGCAGACATGCCGGGGAGGTGGTCAGGTATTCTTCAATATATGAATCCGAACCCTGGGGATTTCAAAATGCCAATAACTTCCTCAATCAGGTGGTGGCTATAGACACCGGTTTGGTTCCCCGCAGGCTTCTGGAAACCCTGCAGGCTATCGAAGATGAGATGGGCAAAAAAAGGGTTTCTGAGAAAGAAGCGTATTCGAGTCGTGTGATTGATATCGATATTCTTTTTTACCGGGATGAAGTCATTGAAACCGAATCGCTGACCATACCCCATAAATTGCTTCACCGCCGGAGGTTCACCTTGCTTCCCCTGAACGAGATCGCCGCTGACCTGATTCATCCGGTGTTCAAAAAAACCATCCGCCAGTTGCTCGATGAATGCCCGGATAATTCCCAGGTGTATAGGGTAGAAAGTTTCTGACAGCATTAAAGTTTGGCATATCCCAGCGTGACGATGCTCACCGAGGCATTGGCACACCCGGTAATCACATTGGTGCATGATTCCAGTGTTGAACCGGTGGTGACCACATCATCTACCAGAAGCACATGCCTGTTTCGGAAAGCCTCCACTGACCTCAGCCTAAATACATTTTCTACATTCTTCCATCTTTCTATACGGGTTTTACGTGTTTGCGACCTGGTATTCACTGCCCGGTATAGGGTATTCACCACCATTGGTTTCTGCAGTGCTTCAGCAAGGCCCTTCCCGATCCATTCGCTCTGGTTGAAGCCCCGTTTTCGTATTTTGACGGGATGCAGAGGTACCGGCACGATCAGGTCCGCTTTGGAAAAAGGCGTATGAGCCAGCTCCCGTCCGTAGATTTTACCCATTTCGTATCCCAGGTCTTTATTTCCATGATATTTGATCACGTGAATCAGCTTCTGGTAACGACTTCCCTTGGTGTAGTAAAACAGGGATGCGGCATGGTTCACCCGCACCCTCCCCCAGAATATCTGTTCAACCGGGTTGTCCTGTTCCTTATGATATCCGGTGCGGGGGATATTGTATCTGCATTTGTTGCATATGAAGCGGATGCCGGCGGGCAGTTGCATGCCGCAGGTAACACATACATTGGGGTATATCAGCCCAAATGCATCTTTTAGAAGGGAAAGGAAAGGATTCATGAACCGTGCTAAATCCCTCCCAAATTACAAAAATAAATTAAGAATCGGTGTACAATGTTGTGGTAAAATTCTGTCGTCAGAGATATTCATCCAGCGTTTGGTTCCTCAGGTATTCCTTAAATTCTTCCGACATCTTGCTGGTAATGTTGTTCATGATGCATTTGTCGAAGGGGCATACGGGTTTGTTCATCGGGCAGGTATTGATCTCGATGGTACCTTCAATGGTTTCATAAATTTCGAGGAAATTGATGTCTTCGGGTTTTTTCTTCAGCTCAAATCCTCCGTGAGGGCCGCGATGCGATGTAAGATATCCTGATTTTACCAGCCTTTGCATTACCTTGGCTACGTGATGTTTGGATGTACTGGTAAGTTCCGCGATCCTGGCTACGTTTATTCCCTGCTTCTCCCTTGCAACCAGTATTATTCCATGAAGGGCAATGGAAGCTGCCTCTGATAATGAAACCACTTTGGACATGTGTATAAAGTATTTTGGTAATTCAAGTATTTCAATACGCAAATATAATTAAAAATATTTCCGGTTTGCTTCGATAATTGAATAATTGTTTTTAGCCTGGATTATTCAAACAAACGAAGTGAAGTTTATGAATGCGGGATGGATTGTGGGAAGGATCCAGGTTACCCCGCATTAGAAAAACCGGGTTTTTGCGAAATTTATTGAAGCAAAAAGCCAGGTTTTTCAATAGCGTCAGAATTATTTGTGAATAATTCGGGTTAGAATCAATCCTATTGAACGATGATTTCCTTTTGGAAGGCTATCTTTCCCAGCCATATCCTTCCCTCATCCTGTTTCAGTTTTTCTTTATCTACCCAATGGAGTCCCGGGAAGGTGAATGCGGCCGTATACATTCCCGGCGGAACCACCTCAAAACGGTTGTAGGTGATGGAGAGGATTTTGGTTTCCCCGCTTTTGATCAGCGACAGCCACCCTTTTTTCCAGGTTTTATATGACTCGGGGCTTTCTACCTTCATCTTATGAGTGTATGATTCATGGGTGGCTTCATCACGGATATAAAGCCCATTGGTGAAGTAGTGGAACAGCCCGGTGCCCATCTTACCCGGATCCAGGTAATAATAGCTGAAAGAATCTTCGTTGGTCAGGCTAAATTCAAACTTAACCCGGTACTGGTTCATGTAGGTTACCGAACGGATCTCACCCTTTAATCCTTCACGGTACTGATTGAACCGCTTCAATGCTGCCGCGATCCTCGGGTCGCTTCTTGGATCGGGAGTGGGGTTTCCAAGTGTATCAATGATATTGATGAACCCGATGGGAACAATATAATCGCTGTAGAAGTGGGGATCGCATTGTATTACCGGCCCCTTCGGCATATAGGAATAATACCCGGGGAAGGTATGTCCGGTGTAGATCTTTTCGCCATTGCCATATACCGTAAATTCATCCATGTCATGGAGCTCCTCTTCCTTAAAGTAAGAGAAGTCATGCTTCAGATAGATCATGTGTGTGGAGAAGTCGTAATAGTCAATATCGCTAAAGTTGATGACGGTTTGGTTGTTCATTTTCATAATGAACCCGACCTCGGACGGACGGATTTGGTTGCCGCCGTTTTCACAGCCTGCGGTGAAGAGGGTTAACAGGATCAAACCTGTAAAATATGTTCTCATTTTTTAGTGCTTTTATTCTATAGATGTATTTTTTGTGCAACTGGTTGCCAGGGTTTTGTTTAATAGAAAAGGCCGGGGTCGCGCTGTTACCCCGGCCTGATCAGGAGAGTGGCTTGATGAGCCTGAAGAAACCACTTGCTGAACAATTATTCTGTATCCGTCTCCGGAATCTCGTCTTACGCATCTGCTATTACTGCAGCCATAAGCATGCCCAGGCGTGATTTATCGCTGGCAGGATTTAAAAATGAAGACATAATGGTATGTGTTAAAGGTTAAAATTTAATTCGCACTAAATATACAAAATTATTTCTTTGCATCAACCAAAAAAATGATTGTTGATAAAATGTTAATAACTTATATTTCCTTTGCATTGTCACCCGAACAACTTTTTATCCCTTTCTTGTGATAAGAACCTCTTTTACATGACAATGGCATTTTGATCCGTATGCATGTCATGCTTATCGGTTGATTCATCCATTTTCAATGAAAAGTAAGGGTTTGTGCCGGCCGGCATGGCTATATCTTGAAGTAGAATGAGGCATCTGTCGAAGAGGGAGATATTTTTTTTGTTGAAAACATAGATACCTGTCATCAGGTATGACCATTTTCCATGGAAAATATACTCACTTCCCGGCAGGTATGTCCATTTTCCTGAGAAAACATGCATACTTGTCAGTCCAGAGCACCTCTGCCAACAGAAAATGCCCTTACCGGACGGGAACCATATATCCTGTGTATGGAAAAAGGCCTTCTCTGTTGCCGGGCAAAAAGATGGGGCATATAAATCGTATGTCCCGCCTAAACGGCAGGTTGGCTACGGAAGCAATAAAAAAACCCATTGCATGAGTAGCCTACAATGGGTTTTTGTGGAGACTATGGGGCTCGAACCCATGACCTCCACGCTGCCAGCGTGGCGCTCTAGCCAACTGAGCTAAGTCCCCCCTTTTTCTTTTTGCAAGTGCAAAATTAATATTTTTATTGTTTATGGAAAAACTTTTTGGAAAAATAAGGGATTCCAACCGGATTCATCATATGAACAAACCCATTTTGATTGCGCCGGTATTATAATAATATATATATTTGTGCTTTCGTTTCACAGATGTGTAATATCATGTGTATGGAGGTTTTCGAAACGGTACGGGATATACAGAATAAGTTATCAGAGCTGAGGCAACAGGGATACGGCATAGGCTTTGTCCCTACGATGGGCGCATTGCACCAGGGGCATATTGCATTGGTTGATTCCTGCACACAAGATAATGACATCACCGTAGTGAGTATTTTTGTCAATCCCACCCAGTTCAACCAGCGGGATGATTTTGAAAAATATCCCCGTGATCTGGAGGGAGACATCAACAAGCTCGGAGAAGCCGGAGTCGATATAATTTTCACACCAACGGAGAAAGAAATGTATCCCGAACCCGATAACCGGGAGTTTGATTTTGGTCAGCTGGATAAGGTAATGGAAGGGAAACACCGTCCCGGCCATTTCAATGGAGTGGCTCAGATTGTAAGCAGGTTGTTTGACATTGTCAGACCCCACCGTGCTTATTTCGGAGAAAAGGATTTTCAGCAGTTGGTCATTATCCGGAATTTGACTGCACAGCTCGGCATGGACATAGAAATTATCTCCTGTCCGATCGTTCGTGAACCTGACGGGCTTGCCAAGAGCTCCAGAAACGAGCGCCTGACCAAAGAACAGCGCAGGCATGCATCCAAGATTTCCGGAGCCTTGTTCAAAGGCCGTGATCTTGCCGGGGAATATCCGGTAGAGGATTTGAAAGAAAGGATAACCGGGGAATTAAACAATGATCGCTATATTGACGTTGAATATTTTGAAATAGTGGATGAAAAGACGCTACAGCCCATTAAAAACTGGGATGATACTTATTACAGGCGGGCCTGTATAGCAGCCAGGGTAGGAAGTGTGCGTCTGATAGATAATCTCCATTATTATTTTTAACTTTGCATCGGATAATCGGTCAGCTATGAATATAGAAGTATTGAAGTCCAAAATACATAAGGTGACTGTTACTGACGCCAACCTTCAGTATAGTGGGAGCATTACCATTGATGAGGATTTGATGGATGCCGCTGACATTATAGAAAATGAGAAGGTTCAGGTGCTCAATATCAGTAACGGTGAACGTCTTGTAACATATGTGATCAAAGGTGAACGCGGGTCGGGGGAGATTTGCATGAACGGACCTGCTGCCCGCAAAGTGGTTGTCGGAGATGTAATTATTATCATTTCTTACGCTTCCATGGATTTTGAGGAAGCCCGTGACCATCAACCCATACTGATATTTCCTGATACTGCAACCAATAAACTGGTATAGATTTTTTGAGAAGATCGGTTTTAAGAATAATACGATTCACGATATTTCTTGCGATAGGGC
Source organism: Bacteroidales bacterium (assembly GCA_046545815.1). Classification (GTDB taxonomy): domain Bacteria; phylum Bacteroidota; class Bacteroidia; order Bacteroidales; family UBA12077; genus JAGXLC01. The sequence continues at coordinate 50,175 of JBKGZA010000001.1, read as the reverse complement.
TTATACTGCTCTATTTTGCTTTTCGTGGGGTAAGTGTTGAGGAGCTGCTTTCTAGTTTTCGAATGGCTGATTTTAAATGGGTGGCTTTTGCCCTGCTTTTTGCCCTGGTGGGTTATGTCAGCCGGGCTTACCGCTGGAAGCTGCTTATCAGACCCCTGAATTTCGATCCACCGTTAAAACATGTATTTTATGCATTAATGATTGGATATACCGCCAATTTTGCATTTCCGCGCATCGGAGAGATCAGCCGTTGCGGAACACTCCGGCGCTCCGACAAGATACCCCTCGATTCCCTTTTGGGTACAGTAATCATAGAACGGGCCATCGATCTTGTTGTGCTGTTTGTTATATTGATTGTTGTTTTCTTTTCCAAAATAGGATTTTTCGGGGCTTTTTTCAGGAATAACATTTTTGAGCCTTTCCTGAGCAGGATTGACAGTTTCTTTCAGTTTTCCTTGCTTAAGGGTGTAATATTCGGTGCTTCAGTGGCTGCATTGATTTTCCTGGTCTGGTTTTTGAATCGTAAATATTCTAAAAGCCCTGTCATCGGAAAGATAAAGGAATTGGTTCGGGGCGTAATTTTAGGGCTGAAAACCATCTTCAGGATGAAGGACCGGTGGACTTTTATCTTTCATACCCTGCTCATTTGGCTGATGTATTTCTTAATGACTTATGTGCTTTTGTTTGCCCTGCCATCTACCTCTCATTTAAGCCCTCTGGATGGAATGTTCCTGCTTGTCATTGGAGGTCTGGGTATGTCTGCTCCCGTGCAGGGTGGCATCGGGGCATTCCATTGGATAGTCACACTCGGCCTTTCGCTTTATGAAGTTTCCAGGGCAGATGCAGTGACATATGCCACTTTATCCCATGAATCTCAGTCAATTTTCGCAATAACCCTGGGCGCCCTGTCCTTTATTATGCTTATGATTGAGAACCGGCGAGCTTTAAAACCCAATAAATCATAAAACATGGATTATTTGGAAGTGATAAAAGAAAAAATCATTACGGATGAAAAACTCGATGCCCTTTTGACATACTGGAGGCTGAAAGATTACCGGATTGTATTCACCAACGGCTGCTTTGACATTATGCACCGCGGGCACATTGAATATTTATCCAAAGCGGCATCATTGGGAGATATGATGGTACTTGGGCTGAACAGCGACCGCTCTGTCAGGAGCATTAAGGGGGATAAACGGCCGTTGCAGGATGAATATTCCAGGGCGCTGGTATTGGCTTCCCTGAAACAGGTAGGAGGGATTTGCATTTTTGATGAGGATACGCCCTATAACCTGATCAGCCGGGTTAAACCCGATGTACTTGTTAAAGGTGGAGATTATAAGGTGGAAGACATCGTTGGAGCCGATTTGGTTAAGGCATATGGGGGTGAGGTGGTCACCATTGATTTTCTGGAAGGCTATTCTACCAGTGGGCTTATTGAGAAATTTCAAAAGACAGGCACGAAGTGATAAGAGGGCAGCTTACTATATTGCAGAATCAAATTCAAGGAGATAAGATTTAGCAAAACAATTGGCAGTTGACAAACTCTGAAAGCTACAGCTGGCAGGAAAATTAGATTGTCATTCTGTGCTCATTCGTCAAGAAGTTGCCAATTGCCAACTTTTATACTCAAATTTGTAAATTAAAAGCGTGAAATTCTGCCAATGAGAGAAAAGCTATATCCCTGATCATGCCTAAGAAAAAAACCATATATATTTGCCAGAACTGTGGTTCCGAATCCTCTAAATGGATTGGGCGATGCCCTTATTGCAATGAATGGAACACTTACGCGGAGGAAACCATACAACCTGAAGGGCAATCTTCAGGCTTTTCGGAAAAATCCGTCGACATTCAGCCACTTTCTTCCATCTCCCTTGATGATGAAAAGCGCCTCTCCATGCAATACACAGAAGTGGACCGGGTACTGGGCGGAGGCATGGTTCCGGGTTCCCTGGTTTTGATCGGAGGAGAACCGGGAATTGGAAAATCCACCCTGGCTCTTCAGATGGCGCTCAAATTAAAAGGCATCAAAGTGCTTTACATTTCGGGAGAAGAAAGTTTAAAGCAGCTTAAGTTGCGTTCCGAACGTCTGAATGAAGGCGACAACGAGATATATTTGCTTAATGAAACTTCCTTGGAGCGGGTGATTGAACAAACCAGAAAGTTTTCACCCGATCTGTTGATTGTGGATTCCATACAGACACTCTTCTCTGAAAATTTTGATTCTGCTCCTGGTAGCGTTTCCCAGGTAAGGCACTCGGCTACCCGCTTGCTGTATTTTGCCAAGTCCACTTCCATCCCGGTTCTGACCATCGGGCACATTAACAAAGAGGGCAGCATAGCAGGTCCTAAAGTTCTGGAACATATCGTAGATGTGGTGCTTCAGTTTGAAGGCGACCACAATTATGTATATAGGGTTTTAAGGGCTTTAAAGAATCGATTCGGTTCCACCAGTGAGCTCGGGATATTTGAAATGAGCCAGTTGGGTTTGGAGGAGGTGCTTAATCCCTCCAAACATTTGGTAAACCAGTTTCACAGTGATTTGAGCGGCATTGCCATTGCCTCCACTATAAATGGAATCAGGCCTTTTCTGGTGGAGATCCAGTCGTTGGTAAGCCCAGCCTCATATGGTACACCCCAACGCACTAGCACGGGTTTTGACACCAGGCGCTTGTCCATGCTGTTGGCTGTTCTTGAGAAAAGGGCCAGCCTGAATTTATTCAATAAAGATGTTTTTCTGAACCTGGCCGGGGGCATTAAGGTGGAGGACCCTGCCATTGACCTGGCGATTGTTTCTTCTATTCTTTCCTCATTTATGGACAAGCCTGTGGATATGAAAACCTGCTTTGCTGGAGAGGTAGGGTTGTCCGGAGAAATACGTGCAGTGACGCAAATTGAAAAGCGGGTGCAGGAGGCGGAAAAGCTCGGGTATCAAAGGATGTTCCTGTCCGGGTATAATTCCATACAGTCGGATAGGACCAGAATTGGTCTTGAATACGTCAATACGGTAGGACAGTTGTTTTCTAAACTATTTGGGGGTTCTTCATGAACGATTTCCTTTTATCCATAAAAGACCTAACCATCGGCTTTCCCTCCAATGAGGGTGACTTTTATGCCGTCAGTGAGGTGAATCTGGACATTGAGCTGGGAAAAACCATAGGTATTGTGGGGGAGTCAGGATCCGGCAAATCGGTGACCGCCCTTTCCGTTATGAATTTATTGTCTTCTTCAGCCAAAGTTTTTAGTGGATCGGTAAACTTTCGGCTGGAAAAAGATCATTGGGTGGATATTTTACGGGCCGATCCTAAACTGGTACGGAATATCAGGGGCAACCGCATTTCTATGATATTCCAGGAGCCCATGACATCATTAAACCCGGTTTATACCTGTGGAAACCAGGTATCAGAAATCATGATCAAACATTTACGATATTCCAGGGAAGAGGCCCGGGAAAAGGCTGAGCATCTCTTTCTGGAGGTAGAGCTTCCCGATCCCGGAAGGATTTTCGAAAGTTATCCCCATGAGCTTTCCGGGGGGCAGCGGCAAAGGGTAATGATCGCCATGGCCATATCCTGTGATCCCGATCTCCTTATAGCCGATGAGCCTACTACTGCACTGGATGTGACCATACAGAAGTCCATACTTAATTTGCTGAAGGGTTTAAAGCAACGATACGGTATGAGCCTGATCTTTATTTCCCATGATCTGGCCGTAGTTTCCCAGGTTGCTGATGTGATGGCTGTGATGTATAACGGCAGGATTGTGGAGAAGGGCGCGCGCGAACAGATCATTCACGCTCCGGTAAATGCTTATACCAAAGGTTTGATTGCCTGTAAGCCGCCATTGGACAGAAAACCGGAAAGACTACACACTTTGGGAGATTTTATGGACATTGAGCGGCCGGGTTCCGATGCACCTTTCACACTTAAAAAGCCCAAATTGCCTTCGCCAAACGTGCATGGTCAGAAAGTTCAAAAAATGTTTAGCCTCCAGAATGTTTCTAAAGCTTTTCCCCTGAAAAGGAATTTTTTTGGCAAGCCTACGAATTTTTTGCCCGCGATCAATCAGGTATCTCTGGATATATTTTACAGGGAAACGCTGGGACTGGTCGGTGAGTCGGGTAGCGGTAAATCAACACTGGCCAGGATTCTCATGAGGCTGCTTTCCTATGATGAAGGCAATATTGTATTTAAAAACAAGGATTTCACCAGTTTTACACGACAGGATATGCGGCTTTTCAGGCAAAAGGTGCAGATTATTTTCCAGGATCCTTATTCAACACTTAATCCCAGGCAATCTGCAGGAAAGATGATCTCCGAACCCCTTCAGTATTATGGATACTATGCGAATCGCCGGGAGAGAAAGGATCGGACGCTTAATCTGCTTGACGATGTTAGGCTGGGCGCTGATTTTTATAACCGTTATCCCCACGAATTGTCCGGAGGCCAGCGGCAAAGGGTGGCCATTGCCAGGGTACTGGCATTAAATCCTGAGTTTATTATATGTGATGAAGCCGTTTCCGCACTGGATGTCTCGATTCAGGCTGAGGTATTGAATTTGCTTCAGGATTTGAAAAAGAACTATAACCTGACCTATGTGTTCATCACCCATGATTTTTCCGTGGTCCGTTTTATGTCGGATCGGGTGGCTGTGATGAAAGACGGAAGGATTATAGAAATAGGGGAATCAAGCCGTGTCTTTGATTCCCCTGATGATGCATATACCCGTAAATTACTCAGTTCCATACCGGCCATTTGATCCGGGATTAGAAGAAATCATCATCAATGCGATCTTTGGGGCCCTCTGTGTCTACATCATCACAATCCAGATCATAATTGAAGTCAGCTGGGCGCTCAAAAGTGTCTTGTTTGGCTACTATATTGGTCAGTGTGGAATCCTCATACACTTTTGTCATATACTCTGCCCATATGGGAAGAGCCATATTCGCACCCTGGCCCAGTGTGATGCTGTCAAAGTGGATGCTCCTGTTTTCTCCGCCGACCCATGCTCCTGAGACCAGGTTGGGTGTAACGCCCATAAACCATCCGTCTGATTGGTTCTGAGTGGTTCCTGTTTTTCCTGCTATCGGATTCATGAACTCATATTTATCCCGCAGCCGTACGCCGGTACCATCCTGGACCACACCTTGCAGAAGGTTGGTCATCAGGTAAGCGGTTTGCTCACTGATCGCCTCACTTTCCCTGGGATTGAAATCAGCCAGCAGGTTTCCGTTGCGGTCTTCTATTTTTGTGATATACCGAGGTTCGATATATACGCCTTTGTTGGCATAAGTGCTGTAAGCACCTACCATTTCTTTGAGGGAGATATCCGCTGTTCCCAGGAATATTGAAGGTACGGGATCGATATCCCTGTGTATACCCATTTTGCGCATCACATTGATAACAGATTGCGGGTTGAACTGTTTGATCAACCAGGCTGATATATAGTTAACTGAATGGGTAAGTCCCCACTTTAGAGTTACCATTTCCCCATCCTTATCCGATGGACCGGAATTTTTCGGAGTCCATGTAGAGTCTTCTTCATAAAAAGTGCTTGGAACATTGGGTACCTTATGGCAGGGAGAATAGCCTTCCTGCATGGCCAATGTATAAAGGAAAGGCTTGATGGTCGAACCGATTTGTCTGGCTCCCTGCGATATCTGGTCGTATTTGAAATACTTGTGTTCCGGCCCCCCTACATAGGCTTTTACCTGTCCGTTATTGGGATTCATGGACATAAAGCCGGCCCTCAGGAAATGCTTGTGATACCATATCGAATCCATAGGACTCATGACGGTATCTTTTTCGCCATCCCATGAAAAAACCCTCATTTCGCGGGATCTTTCAAAGTTCTCCTGAATGGAGTCCTCGCTTATACCTTTTTGTTTTAAGGATTTATAGCGGTCTGTATTCCTCATGGCCCGGCGGATAATATCATCAATCTGTTCTTTATCCATATCTTCGGAAAAAGGTGCATTTTTCTCACCTTCCACGTGTTCGAAGAACTGTTCCTGAAGCTCATCTCCCAGGTGTTCCTTTACCGATTGTTCTGCATATTCCTGAAGTTTCGAATGGATGGTGGTATGGATTTGAAGTCCGTCCCTGTAAAGATCGTAATGGGAGCCGTCTGGTTTGGTGTTTTTATTGCACCATCCATAAATGGGATTGTTGTCCCATTTTGTGGAGTCCTTCCGGTAGTTTTCCATGTTTGAATACTCGCTTTTTTTGGGTTCTTCTGCTGTGAGAAGGTCTCTTAAATATTCTCTGAAATAACTGGCGAGCCCTTCATTATGATCTTCCGTCACATGGCTGACTTCTAAAGGGAGAGAACTTAAAGAATCATATTGGCTGGAGGTGATGTAGTCGTACTTCTCCATTTGGTTCAGAACAATATTCCGTCTTCTTTTTGAGCCATCGGGATTGCGCAAAGGGCTGAATTTGGATGGAGCCTTGAGCATGCCTACGAGTGTAGCAGCTTCCTCAATCTTTAATGAATCGGTGGGGGTATTGAAGTAAGTTCTGGATGCTGACTTGACTCCATAGGTCATTCCCCCGAAAGGTACGGTGTTAAGGTACATTACCAGAATCTCCTTCTTGGTGTAATTTCTTTCCAGCTTTGCCGCTGTAATCCATTCCTTGAATTTGGTCAGTGCAAGGTTGGTTGCATAAGCTATTTGTGAGCTATAAACTTCTGTATCCCTCGGGAAAAGGTTTTTTGCAAGTTGCTGTGTGATGGTGCTGCCGCCTCCCGAATTTTTTCCCAACAACAGGGTTTTGACAAATACTCTGGCAAGCCCCCTTGCATCAATTCCGGAGTGTTCATGAAAACGTATATCTTCTGTGGCAATCAAAGCATTCACTATGTCATCAGATATTTCCTTAAAATCTACATAGGATCTGTTTTGATAATAATACTTGCCCAAAAGCTCCCCGTCTTCGGAGTAAACGTCTGAGGCCAGGTTGTTTTCAGGATTTTCAAGTTGCTCGAATCCTGGTATGGGACCGAACACATCCTGAGAGATGAGGAAAAATATAACAAACAAAGAAACAAAAGGTAAAGCAAACAATGTCCAGAATAACCTGACGTAAAACTTTTTGCTATAATTGATTTTGAATTTCATAGTTTAATTATAATAAATTGGTCTAAATTTGACATTAGATTTTTAAAAGTTTTAATTTTGCCTTCAATTTGTTTCACAAACAGCGCAATATCTATGGAAGATAACTTAGTTATCGTAGAGTCCCCCGCAAAGGCCAAAACTATAAAAAAATTTTTGGGGAAGAACTATCTTGTTAAATCCAGTTACGGACATATAAGAGATCTTGAAAAAAAGAACTATGGCATCGATATTACTAACGATTATCAGCCGAAATATGTTATACCTGAGGATAAAAAAGAGGTAGTTGAGGAACTGAAAGAACTGGCAGCAAAGGCCAAGATTGTTTGGTTGGCTGCGGATGAGGATCGTGAGGGAGAAGCCATTGCATGGCATCTTTATAAAGTGCTTGAACTGACTCCGGAAAAAACAAGGCGGATAGTTTTTCATGAGATTACTCAGGAAGCCATCCAGGAAGCCATCAAAAATCCGCGTTCCATTGACATGAACCTGGTAAAAGCTCAGCAGGCCCGCCGTATAATGGACCGGCTTGTGGGTTTTGAGCTTTCCCCGGTGTTGTGGAAAAAGATTAAGCCTTCCCTTTCTGCAGGCCGGGTGCAATCGGCTGCACTCCGCCTCATAGTGGAAAGGGAAAGAGAAATCATGAATTTTAAGCCCACTTCTTCCTTTAAATTAACCGGCCACTTCACCGACGGAAAAAGTGAATTTTCAGCCGATTTGTCAAAGAGACTGGATAACAGGGAGGAAGCTTTAAATGTATTGAAACATGCCAAGAACGCTGAATTTACGGTGGCTGATGTGCAGAAAAAGCCCACCAAAAGAAATCCGTCACCCCCTTTTACCACCTCTACATTACAACAGGAAGCCAGCCGGAAGTTGGGATTCTCGGTTGCGCGTACCATGAGCCTTGCCCAACGGCTTTATGAGGCGGGTAAAATTACGTACATGCGGACGGATTCGGTGAATCTTTCCAATGCTGCAATTGGCTCCGCCAAAAATATCATTCAAGAGAAATTTGGTGAGCGGTATCTTAAAACGAGGCAATATCAAACCCAATCAAAGGGTGCCCAGGAAGCCCATGAAGCCATTCGCCCTACTTATATGAACAATATGGAAGTGTCTGGCTCGGAAGCAGAGAAAAAGCTTTACAGTCTGATATGGAAGCGGACCGTCGCTTCGCAGATGAGTAGTGCCGAGTTTGAAAAAACCACCATAAAAATAGATATTTCCAATGATCCGAATCAGTTTGTTGCTACCGGCGAGGTAATGAAATTTGATGGATTTCTGAAGATATATATGGAATCCACGGATGAGGAGCAGGAGGAAGAAAGCAAAGGCTTGTTGCCTGAGTTAAGAAAGGATCAGCAGTTGAATTATATTACAATTAAAGCCATAGAGCGATACACGCATCATCCGCCCCGCTATACCGAGGCCAGCCTGGTGAAAAAGCTGGAGGAACTTGGTATCGGCAGGCCCTCAACTTATGCTCCGATTATTTCTACTGTCCAGGAAAGAGGGTATGTGGTCAAGGAAGATCGGTTTGGCACACCAAGAAATTACCGGGAAGTTGTTTTGGATAAGGAGGGAATCAGAGAGGAGACTAAAACGGAGATGGCCGGTGCCGAAAAGAAGAAGTTGTTCCCCAATGACATTGGTATGCTGGTGAACGATTTTCTGAAGCAACATTTTACAGAGATCGTCAATTACAATTTTACAGCCAATGTTGAGGAGGAATTTGATCAGATCGCCGAGGGCTTCATGAAATGGTCGGAGATGATCGATAAGTTCTATAAACCCTTTCATGAAAAGGTTGAAGAAACCCTTGAAAAATCCGGACGAAGTAAAGGAGAAAGAATCCTGGGATCCGATCCGAAGACAGGGCGGCAGGTTTCTGTTAAAATTGGACCTTACGGACCTATGGTTCAGCTTGGTACCCGAGATGAAGAGGAAAAGCCCAGGTTCGCCAGCCTCCAGAAAGGGCAGCATATTGAAACCATAACTTTGGAAGAAGCGCTCAAATTGTTTGAACTGCCCAGGAATATCGGGAACTATGAAGGAAATGAAGTGATTGTTTCTACCGGCCGCTATGGACCCTATTTGAAGCATGATTCCAAAAATATTTCCCTTAAAAGAGAAGACGATCCTTTCAAAATTGATTTGGACCGCGCGATTCAGCTTATCCAAGAGAAAAGGGAAAGAGACAGAAAGAAAACCATCAAAACATTCAGTGAAGACAAGGACCTTGTAATATTGAGAGGACGGTTTGGGCCATATATAAATTATAAAGACGGCAATTATCCCATTCCTAAAAAAAAGGAGGCCGATAAACTGACTGTTGAAGAGTGTTATGAGTTGATTAAAAACAAGAAGGAAAAAGATAAGCAGAAGAAATCTTCAGGAAAACAGACAACTGACAGCACTTCTTCAAAAAACAAAAGCGCAAGGAAGCAAACTACAAAAAAACAGTCTGCCGGGAAAGGGAGCACAAAGAAGGTGAATACACAGAAAAAAGGTGCCCAAAGCACCAAAAGAAAAAATGGGAAGCAGGCTTCTTCTTCCTCCGCGAAGAAAAAAGGCCAATCCGGTAGCAAAGGATCCAAATAATTTTTTTAATGAACCTAAGTGATTATCTTGTCCCATTGAGCAGCAATTTTATTGCCGGACCTGAGGGTGAATTCGGCCAGCAGGTCATTGTTAATCGCGGGCATCTTTCTGTTGATTCACTGAACAAAGGTGATATTGCGCTTGTGGGTATCCCTTATTTTATGAACAAGGAATTGGAATATACAGGTTCTTCCGATCTGGTCAGAAAAGAGCTGTATTTATTGGCCGGTTATGAAACCTGCAATTGTAATATTGTGGATACAGGAAATCTGAAAAAGGGAGAGAATGTAAGAGAAACCTTGTATTCCTTGAAGGAACTTCTTGATTTATTCAGGGAGAGAGAAGTTTTTACCTTATTGCTTGGAGGTTCCAATATATTTAATCTGGGCATTTTGATGCATTATGAAACGGTAAAGGGAAAATATGCTTATACCATTGTTGAACCCTGGTTCTCTTTGGTAGATTATCTACCCTATCAGATGCTGGATTTTGATCTTCTTAACTATTACAATCTGGGGTGCCAGCTATATTATTTGAATCAGGCACAAAAAAAATGGTTAGAGACAAACCAATATGAGTCTGTTAGACTCGGGAAAATGAGGGGATATCCGGAAGAGACTGAGCCTTGTTTGAGAGATTCCGACGGTTGCAGCATTTCGATCAATGCCATTAAAAATGCTGAAGCTCCAGGACAACTGGATTCATATCCCAATGGATTGTACAATGAAGAAGTCTGTCAGTTGGCCAGATATAGCGGGCTTGCCAACAATCTCGATGTTTTCGGCGTATTTGACTATTACCCTGAAAGAGACAGATGTGGGGTAACTGCAAAAATGATCGCCCAAGTGTTGTGGTTCTCCATTGAGGGGTTTTTGTTAAGGTATCATGAGCATCCCTATGCAGACCAGCACTTTCAGAAGTTCCAGGTAAGTCTTGATGACCATCGGATCACCTTTTACAAAAGTGAACAAACTTTTCGATGGTGGATGGAAATACCCGATAGAAAAGAGGGATTCAGCAGTTATGTATTTCCCTGTAATCACTCCGATTATGAGCAGGCCTCCCGGCATGAAATACCTGAGCGTTGGTTAAAGGCTTATCAAAAATTAAATTTTTATTAATTATAAGCGCTGTTTGATCAAGAATGAATCTACGCTCCCCATAAAAATTTCCCCAAAAAAGTAACCTTAAGTCATAAAAATTAGTATAAGGGGATTGCGAGGGTTATTAACATTTGATGTTGATAAATTTTGGCGTAAAGAATAATTTTTATTTTCTTTACGTTCAGTATTAATTCGAGGATACACAAGGTTTATGCGAACCAAAGCAGTTTTTATCTTACTTATAGGTCTGTCTGTGCAGGCCATGGGTCAGCAGGGTCCACAATACAGCCAGAATATGTTTACCCGGTTGTCATATAATCCTGCTTATACCGGAAGCCACGGACAGATTTGTGCAACCGCTTTACACCGCCAACAGTGGTATGGTTTTGATGATGGTGCGCCGGAGATTAGTGTATTTAATGTTGATGCAGCCATAAGCCCTTTTGGTATTAATGCCGGTGTAGGTTTGTCGCTTATCCAGGACCAGATAGGATTTAATAACAATTTAGGCGCCAAGCTATCATTGGCTTATCGCTTCGAAGCATGGGACGGTAACCTATCATTTGGTGTTAATGGGGGTATGATCAATTATTCTCTGACTCCCAACTGGATGATTCCATCAGGTACATCGGTTCATTCCAGCAATGATCCGGCCATTCCGCAGGAAGTAAAAAATGAGATTGCATTGGATTTGGACGTTGGTGTGTATTATCATACAGATGAGATGTATGTCGGATTTTCTTCGACGCATCTTAATGAGCCTTCCTTTACCCCGGCTGGAGGAGGAATCAGTCCTAAAATTGGAAGGGAATATTACCTGATATCTGGATACAATCTCCCGGTATCCGATACAAAATTTGAATTAAATCCTTCCTTATTGATGCAGTCGGATGGAATTAATTCACAAATTAGCCTGAATACGCACATCTCCTATAATAATAAGTTTTGGGGTGGTGTTTCAGTGAGAACGGATAAAACGATTACCGGAATGATCGGAGCCAGGTTGTTCAATTGGGTTAGAGTAGGCTATTCCTATGATTTGGGTGTTTCTGAAATTAGTAAATACCATCAGGGTTCTCATGAAATTATGGTTGGCTTTTGCTTTGATGTAGAATCCGATGAAAGTACACAAAAGTATAAAAGCATAAGATTTCTATAACAAAATTTGAAAATTTACGTAAATAATTATTCTGCAAAATAAACCCCGATATATTATGAAGAAAGTAGCATTAATTATCGTCCTTTTCTCAGTACTGGTAAGTTGTAGTAACTACCAACAAGGTGAGTTGACTGGTGTACAGGACAGGCCGGATTGGTATGAATCTCAGCCTTACGGAATGGTTTTCATCCCCATGGGTAGCTTTACAATGGGACCAAGTGATGAAAGTGCTTCGTGGGCAATGACTACAAAAACTAAGCGGGTATCTGTGGATGCTTTCTGGATGGATGAAACCGAGATCACCAACAATGAATACCGCCAATTTGTAGAATATGTGAAGGATTCCATACTGCGCCGGAGATTGGGTGAACAGATTGATGAATTCGTGATCACTGAAGACCAGTACGGCAATCCTATTGACCCGCCCCGTATAAACTGGGAAACCGAAATTGACCCTACCGATGAAGCTCAGAGGGAAATTATCAATTCGATGTATTATGATGAGGATGACCGGTTGTTTGGGAAAAAACAACTGGATACCCGTCAGTTGATGTATGAATATTACTGGATTGATTACCAGCAGGCAGCAAAAAGATCCAATAAGTACAATTTTGATTCGCAGGAATATGAAGGCACGGTAGTCAATGCCGAAGGTGAAAGTATGGAAATTGACAGCAGGCAGTCATTCATAATGAGGGGTAGAGTTAATGCCTATCCGGATACCCTGGTTTGGGTAAGAGATTTCACCTATTCTTTCAATGAGCCTTATACCGATCTGTATTTTTCACATCCTGCTTATGATGATTATCCGGTTGTGGGAGTAGACTGGGAGCAGGCCCGTGCATTTTGTATATGGCGAACCAAGTACCTCAATGACCAATTGAGAAGTGAAGGAGAAGGGACTGTGCAGGATTACCGGCTTCCAACCGAAGCGGAGTGGGAATATGCCGCCAGGGGAAAACTTAACTCAAGCCCATATCCATGGGGTGGTCCATATACCAGAGACAAAGAAGGATGTTTTCTTGCAAACTTTAAGCCCATGAGAGGCAATTATGTGGATGATGGTGCGTTAATTAGTCAACCAGTTGGTACTTACCCTCCCAATGAATACGGTTTGTATGATATGGCGGGTAATGTTTCTGAATGGACAGCAAATGCATTTGACGAATCCGGATATTTTTTCACCCATGATATGAACCCGAATTATCAGTATCATTCCACAGAAGACGATCCACCGGCTATGAAGCGAAAAGTAGTTAAAGGCGGATCATGGAAAGATATAGGTTATTACCTGCAAAACGGCACAAGAACCTATGAATATAAGGATACTGCCAAATCATATCTTGGATTTAGATCAGTAAGATCTTATTTAGGTGGATCGGAACAGCAATAAAATAAAAGTAAAGTATATTGTTTATAGTAGTTTTTAAGCCCAAAATTGTTATGCGTTATGAGTATGTCTGAAGTTTTACAATCTGCCGGATGGAAAAAATTCATGGCGAAAGTATATGGATTTGGCGCCTCTATTGTGCTTATGGGTGCATTATTTAAGCTACAGCACTGGGAAGGTGCGGGTACTATGTTAATTATCGGCTTGACCACTGAGGCCATCATATTTTTCCTCTCTGCCTTTGAACCGCCAAAGGAGGAGATTGACTGGTCGATTGTCTATCCGGAATTAGCCGGCATAGAAGAAGATCCTGATGAAGCCAGAGAGAGGAACAAGGCCAGAAGGGAAGCCATTGCCAATAACCCGGGCGGAGGTAATGGACAACCTGCTGCCGGTGGAGGAGGAGGCCTTACTAAATTTGATCAGATGATGGAAAATGCTGAAATCACTCCTGAGCTTTTTGATAAGTTAGGGGATGGTTTGAAGCGATTCAATGAAACGGCAAAAAACCTGAATAATGCAGTCGATGCCGGCATGGCCACAGAGGAATACGTCAATAATATGCAGGCGGCCTCAGAGTCGGTGAACCTGTTGACCGAATCCTATAATAAATCAAAAGAATCACTAAATCAATCCATTGATCAGTTGAGCAGTGTTTATCAGGAATCGGCCAATAACGTTCAGCAATCTGAGCAATACACTTCCGGACAGATACAGGAAAGCGGGAAATACCTTGCTGATAAGATGAGAGAATCCGGGGATAATATTGCAGGTTCCTACAATCAAATATCCCAAAATATCGGAGCCAATCTTTCCCAAAACACCAGCGATTTTAATGATAACCTGGAAGCGCTTAATAATAACCTTTCAGCGCTGAATTCAGCTTATGAGCTCGAGTTAAAGGCAACCAGCGAGCACACCAGAAATACAAAGGATCTTTATGGGGATATGGATCAAATGGTAAATGATCTGAAGGATTCCGTAGAGGAGACCAAGAAGTACAAGGAGGAAATTTCCAAGTTAAATCAGAACCTGGCTGAACTCAACATGGTTTATGGGAATATGCTTTCTGCGATGTCTGTAATGTCGAATAGTTAAAATGTTGTTTTAAATGGCAGGTGGTAACGAAACTCCCAGACAGAAGATGGTTGGCATGATGTATTTGGTGCTCACGGCTATGTTGGCACTGAATGTATCGGCTGAAGTACTGGATGCATTTCGTCTGGTTAATGAAGGCATAAAAAGCACCACAGAAAATTTTTCCAAGAAAAATCAGGCAACTTATAAGGAATTCGAGCAGGAGATGACTAAAAACGAAGAAAAAGCCAGAGAATGGAAGAATAAGGCTTTTGAAGTAAGAGTCCGGGCGGATAGTTTATATAATTTTATGCAGAATTTAAAAGTGGAGATGCTTAAGAAAAACCAGGGAGAGAATATAGAGGAGAATACCGCACTGGTAGAAGAAGACGGGAAAATAAAGGTTTTGCATGAAAATGTAGTGGGAGAAGATAAATGGGATATGGTAACCCGGGTGATGATCGGTGAGAATTTTGATGGGAAAGCTTATCAGCTTAAAGACAGTATTAGTGAATTCAGGGAATTTTTATTGGGGTTTGTTGATGAAGAAGACACAAAGATTATAGAGACCCTTGAAGAAGCTTTGGATACATCAGATCCTACTCCTGCCGAGGGACGTGAACAGAAAAGCTGGGAGGTTAAACATTTTTATGATATACCCCTTGGTGCCGTATTACCAGTTATAAGTACATTACAATCGGATGTAAGAAATGCTGAATCTGAGGCGATACAATATTTGTACAATCAGATAGAAGCCGGATCATTCTCATTCAATAAATTAGAGGCTACAGTGATTCCCAATTCCAATTATCTCGTTCAGGGAAATGAATATTCCGCAGATGTATTTCTTGCTGCAAGAGACACCACTGCTCCTCCACAGGTTATAATCGGAGAATGGGACAGTGTTCGTCAGGAAGACGGAAGCTATGAAGTGGTTATGTCTGAGGTTGACGATACTTTATCTGTGGTAAACGGAAAAGGAAAGTTTTCACGACCTGCCAATCAGACAGGCATGCATGAATGGGGTGGCATTATAAAATTAATGGGACCCGAAGGAAATTTTATCAAAAAACCTTTCCGGCAAGAGTATGAGGTGGTCAGACCGAACCTTGTGATATCCCCTACCAAAATGAATGTATTTTATGTAGGCATTCCAAATCCGGTGAGCATTTCTCTTCCAAGTGTTCCACCCGGTAAGATTCGCCCCAGTGTACAAAATGGTGATATCCGTAGAACCGGAGCCGGTGAATTCGAGGTTGAACCAAGCGATGTCGGTCAGGAGTGTGTGATAACCGTAGAGGCTGAAATGAATGGCCGGACCCGGTCCTTTGGTTCCAAGAATTTCAGAGTAGAAGAGTTGCCTACGCCTTCTGCGCAGATTGCCGAGCAAGGCGGAGGAGACATTAGCGAAGAGGTCCTTAAGGCACAAAGTGGCATTTTTGCAGTTATGGAAGATTTTCTGTTTGATTTGGAGTACGAAGTTACTCAATATACGATTACAACCACCGACAAAGGCGGTTATGTAAAAACGCTGAGAAAAGAGGGTAACCAGTTTGACCAGGAGGTCCGCAATTGGTTCGATAATAATCTGGCAAGGGGGCGAAAGGTTAATTTTGAGGATTTGCAGGCAGTAGGGCCTGATGGTTCTGCTAAGGATCTAGATCCGATCACGTTTACGATTCAATAAGCATATAAAGAATAATTTAAAATGGATAAATTTATGAAACGACTAGTTCTGTTTTTCTTGTTAGGTGCAATGGTTTTTGCGGTAAATCCTGAAAGGGTTGGGGCGCAGGAGGTAGACGACAATATATATACCAAAGAAAATGTGCCCGAGAAAAAGCCGCTTGATTATGTTTCCATCAGAGAAGCGGACGTGATGTGGTCCAAGAAATTATGGCAGATGATTGACTGCCGGAAGCGAATGAACCAGGTTTTATATTTTCCGGAAGAAGAGATGGAAGACCGCAAAAGTCTGATTCAGGTTCTTATACATGGCATAAAAAATGAGGAAATAACGGCGTATCACACCGATCAGCTTAAGGAAACCTATACACCAGATGAAGTATTACAGGAATTGGGTGCAGGAGAGGAAACTCAGGAAATTCAGCAGGAGGATGGAAGTACCAAAGATACTACGATAAAAACCGGTGTGCGATATGACGAGATTAAGCAATATATGATTAAGGAGCAATGGGTATTTGATCGAAAATATTCAAACATGAGAGTTAGGGTGGTTTCAATTTGCCCAATCCGGGAATACGTTGATGATGATACCGGAGAAGAGAGAAAAAGTCAGGCATTTTGGGTTCATTACCCTGAAGCAAGGGATCTGCTGGCGAACTTTGAAGTATTTAACCGACAGAATGATGCCCAAAGGATCAGCTATGAAGACTGGTTTCAGCAGAGGAGGTTCAATTCATATGTAGTCCGGGAAACAAACGTTCACGGCGACAGGCTGATTAATGAATACACCACCGGCAAGCAATCTTTGCTTGAAGCTAAAAGGATACGGGAGGAGATATTTGAATTTGAACATGATCTTTGGGAATATTAGTAATCAGAGAA
The DNA here is from genome assembly GCA_046545815.1 of Bacteroidales bacterium. Lineage (GTDB taxonomy): Bacteria > Bacteroidota > Bacteroidia > Bacteroidales > UBA12077 > JAGXLC01. The sequence continues at coordinate 33,157 of JBKGZA010000001.1, read as the reverse complement.
TTGACTGGCATTAAAAAATCCCGCACTGTAAATAGTGCGGGATTTTTTAATGCCAGTCAATTCTCTTTTTTCAGATATATTCTTCCCCTTTTTTTTCTTTGATTTCTTCTACAATCTGTTTGATTTCCTGTTCGTCCTTTTTGTTGTAGATAATCAGCTTGTTATCCGATTCTACAATGATATAGTCTTTCAGGCCTTTTATGACCACTATTTTGTTATTGGAGAAATTGACAATAGAGTCTTCTACATCATATAACATGACGTTGTCACCATATACCGAATTTCCGTTATCATCTTTGTGAAGGAATTTCTGCAGCGAACCCCAGGTGCCCAAATCTGCCCACCCAAAATTGGAGGCCAGTACATATACATTTTCTGATTTTTCCATAATCCCGTAATCGATAGAAATACTTTTGCTTTTGAAGTAAACGTTGGCGATGAAATCTGATTCCTCCGCTGTATGATAAACGTTTTCTCCTTCCCTGAACAATTGATCGATATCAGGAAGGTGTTTGGTGAATGAGTTCATGATGGATTTAAGAGACCAGATGAATATTCCTGAATTCCAGGAATATTCCCCGCTCTCATAAAACTTTTTTGCCAGATCGTAATTGGGTTTTTCTGTAAAGGTTTTAACCTTGTGAAGGTTTTTATATCCGTCCACTTCCCGATTGTTTTCCCTCTGTATATAGCCGTATCCGGTCTCCGGCCGGTGGGGTTTAATCCCTAATGTTAGCAGGGCATCGTGGTTCTCAGTGAAATCCAAACCTTCTTTCAGTACCTCAAGGAATTGTTCCTCATTTTGTATCAGATGGTCTGAGGGAGAGACTACAATATTTGCCTCTGGGTTGATTTTTTGGATTTTATAATTGGCATAAGCAATGCAGGGAGCTGTATTCTTCTTTTCTGGTTCCAGAAGTATCTGATTGTCTTCCAGCTTTGGTAATTGTTCATTCACCAGTTCATGGTATAATTCATTGGTTACAATATATATGTTCTCCACAGGACAGATCTTTGAAAGTCTGTCAAAAGTCTGCTGAAGCAAGGTTCTTCCTGTACCAAGAATATCCAGGAACTGTTTGGGTTTATTTTTAGTGCTCAGGGGCCAGAAGCGTGTTCCTGTACCTCCGGCCATGATAACTGAAAATGTGTTTGATTTCATAAATTTTCGTTTTATTTCATTCTAATTCACAACAACCAATTTAATAAACAGCGCCTAAAATTATATCAATTATAAACTTTAACCATAATTATTCGTTGTATTTATGAAAAAGTTGAGTATGTTTAAGCATGTGGTACATCATTTTATGTGGTTTCTGTTAATTTTTAAATATAACGATTTTTTGTTAATTTGGTAAAATAAATATAGAAAAGTTATGATGTTAAGAAGACTGTTTTTCACTGGCTTCGTGGGTGCGGGATTGATGGTCCTTCCTTTTTTTACGTTTGGCCAATATTTTGGACAGAATAAAGTGAATTATGAACAATTTGATTTTGAGATATATGAAACCCCGCATTTTGAGATATATAACTATATGAATTCCAATGATGCAATAAAAAGGCTGGGGAAGCAAACTGAACATTGGTATGATCGGCATTTTGCCATTTTTAGAGATACCATTACACAAAACCCGCTTATTGCCTACAATAATCATCCTGATTTCCAGCAAACTACTGTAATAGGTGGACAAATTGGTGTGGGTACCGGAGGGGTAACCGAAGCCTTGAGAAAAAGGGTGGTCATGCCTTTTATGATCTCAAACAGAGAAACAGATCATGTTTTGGGCCATGAGATGATACACGTTTTTCAGTATAACATGGTTAAGCAGAATGATACGTTGGGTCTTCAGTCTCTTCAGAATATTCCTCTCTGGATGATTGAAGGCATGGCCGAATATTTGTCTATCGGGCCTTCGGATGACAAAACGGCCATGTGGATGCGCGATGCCATATTACAGGATGATATACCCTCTATAGAGGATATGACGCGCAAACCTAATGAATATTTTCCTTATCGCTATGGGCATGCTTTTTGGTCCTTTATAACAGGTGTTTGGGGGGATGCCATGATCGAGCCGGTTTTGCTGGCCACAGCCAAATATGGCCTTGACAGGGCTGTGAATAATCTGTTTGGTATGACTACCGATAGTCTCTCAAATCTCTGGGAAAAATCGGTTAAGAAAACTTATGCGCCCTATATTAAGGAAGATACAATTAATACCTTGGGAAGAACTATGTTCAGCCCTCAAACCTCCGGAGAATTGAACCTTTCTCCGGTGTTAAGCCCGGATGGTAAACATATGACTTTCATCTCCAATAAAAATGTGATTACTGTAGATATATTGATGGCCAATACAGAAAACAGGGAGATTATAAAAAAGTTAACCAGTGCAGTGAGACAGGGAGATATTGACAACTATAATTATATTGAATCTGCCGGCTCTTTTTCTCCAAATGGAGAACGGTATGTGCTTACCACCATTGCCAAGGGGAGAAACCGTTTGCTTATTGCCGATATAGAAGGAGATAATGTAGATGTGGCAGATGAAATAGATTTAAAGAATATTCAGGCCTTTGACAATCCCGAATGGTCACCGGACGGAGAAAAGATTCTGTTGACGGGACTGGTAGATGGTCAAAGTGACTTATATACATACCATATACAAAACGGTCGGATTAAGCAACTGACTGATGATCCTTATTCTGACCTGCATGCTTCATGGTCACCCGATGGAGAGAAGATCGCCTTCGTTTCTGAAAGAGGCCCGGATACTGATTTTGAGACCCCAACCTATGGTAAATATCGATTGTGTATTCTGGATGTTGAAACCGGAGATATTGAATTATTGCCGGTTTTCCCCGATAGTGATAACTTCAGCCCTCAGTTTTCTCCGGATGGTGAATCGTTGTATTTCCTTTCTCATGCTGAGGGATTGCGAAACCTTTATGAATATGAGCTGGAAACACAAAATGTTTATAAATTAACCGATTTTATAACCGGCATCAGCGGCATTACCGATCTGTCTCCGGCATACAGCGTGGCAAGTGAAACCGGAGAAATTGCTTATACCTTGTACGAAGACGGAAAATATTCTGTATATATGGCAGAACCAGAGGATTTTGAAAGAGAAAGGGTAGACAGAAATCTTGCCGAAAAAGGTGCCTCTTTCCTCCCTCCGGGAAGAGACAGGGTTCTTAATATTGTGGATAACAATCTGAAACGCCATTCACCAATTTCGGACGCATCTTTTAACAGTAAACCTTATGATCCTGAATTTCAGCTCGATTATCTTGGAAGCACAGGTGCCGGAGTAGGATCCAGTCAGTTTGGAACTTATGCTTCCGGTGGAGTTACTGCCCTTTGGAGTGATGTTTTGAAGCACCATCAATTGATAACCAATTTACAGGTACAAGGTGAAATATATGATTTCGGAGGATATGTTTCTTATCTGAATCAGGAGTCACGTTTGAACTGGGGTGGTTCACTGAGCCACATTCCTTACAGATATTCCTATTATGGCTTTAATCCTCAGGATAGTATTGAAACATCCGAAGGCACCGTACCGGTAAGTAATTTTATTATTCAGCAGACAAGGATTTTTCATGATCAGGTGGCCTTGTTCGGCCAATATCCGCTGTCTAAGAAACTCCGTTTTGAAGCAGGGGGCTCACTTTCCAGATATAGCTATATGGTTCAGCAAATTAACAACTATTATCATGGAAATTTATTGATAGACAGGAAAAAGGAGAGAATTCCCGAAGAAGAGCCGGACCCGTTTTATGTAGGGAATACCTATCTGGCTTATGTGGGAGATGATACCAATTTTGGAATCACCGGGCCTTTAGGTGGTTATCGTTATCGTTTTCAGGTAGGTAAGATGTTTGCATCATATGATATCGCTACTACGCAAATTGATTACAGAAATTATTATTTCCAGAATCCATGGAGCTTTGGTATTCGTGCGCTTCATTATGCCCGGTACGGGCCAGATGCAAATGAATTGTATCCTTTATATGTTGGTGACCATTATTATGTTAGGGGATATTCCTACAATTCGTATGATCAGTCGCAGGGGTATGGCTCTGTTTATCAGAATTTAAATTATATGGTCGGATCAAAAATGGGTGTAATCAATGCAGAGGTGCGTCTCCCGTTCAGCGGCCCGGAGCGGTTAACCTACATAAAGTCTAAATATCTGTATACTACATTGGTAGGATTTATTGATGGTGGTTTTGCTACAGAGAGTTATGACAATCTTACGTTTTCATGGAAGCCTTTAAGCGAGAGAAATACACCCATATTTAGTGCAGGGGTTGCCCTACGGATTAATCTTTTCGGATATGCCGTACTCGAACCTTATGCCGCTATACCTTTCCAGCGCAGCGATAAAAACATTACCTTCGGGCTCTTTATTAGAGGCAGCGGATGGTAATCCCATATGTTTTATCTTGTTTTGAAAGAAGGAATTCAGCAAACCCAGCTTTTAAGCTTCCTGAACACCTTCTTTTGTTATATTTTTCCTCGTTATGAACTATGTTCGATTTGTGGATACCATTCTTTTAAAGATCGGTTAGAATAAAAAAATTAAAGAATTTTATCATCCGGACTGCCCGTTCTTTCCAAAAATTATTAAATTTAAAAATCTAAAAAATTATCCGTTATGAAATTTGTTAACCTGTTATTGTCTGTTTTATTGGTTTTTATTGCCTTTGGTTCCAGCGGACAAACCCGGATTGATGACGAGATATCCGAAAAAGTTGATTCTGTGTTGAAGCTGATGACACTCGAAGAAAAGATTGGTCAGCTAAATCTAATTTCCGGTGAGGGAGAAGTGACCGGACCTGTTACGATGGATCAGGACTATGTCCAACAGCTCAGGGATGGACAGATAGGCTCCATGTTAAATGTTAATGGAGCCGAATATACCCGAAGACTGCAGAAAATTGCCGTGGAAGAGACACGTTTGGGTATTCCCCTGATTTTTGGATATGATGTGGTTCATGGATACAAAACCATTTTTCCTATACCTTTGGGTGAAACTGCTACCTGGAATCTTCCTGTCATAGAGCGCTCTGCCCGTATTGCTGCTGTTGAAGCCACTGCGGCCGGTCAGCATTGGACTTTTGCACCTATGGTAGATGTATCTCGTGATGCCAGATGGGGGCGTATTATGGAAGGCGCCGGTGAAGACCCCTATCTGGGTTCAGAAGTGGCTAAGGCCAGAGTAAGAGGCTTTCAGGGAGGTTTTCTGGATGACAATTATACCATGCTTGCCTGTGCAAAGCACTATGTGGCTTATGGTGCCCCGCTGGGCGGCCGGGATTACAATACCGTGGATATGTCCATCCGGAGCCTGAAAGAGACATTTCTCCCTCCTTTTGAAGCTGCACAGGAAGCCGGCGTAGCCACTTACATGACCTCCTTCAACGAGCTTAACGGTGTACCTGTAACCGGAAGCAAGCGGTTTGTAAAAGATATTATCAAAGATCAGTGGGATTTTAACGGATTTATCGTTTCCGACTGGGGCTCTGTATCTGAAATGATCGTTCATGGCTTTGCCAAAAATGAATATGAGGCAGGTAGTCTTGCCATGAATGCCGGTGTGGATATGGATATGGAGGGTCGTATTTACCTGCAGGAAATGAAGAATTTACTGGAAGACGACGAGATTAGCGAATCCCAGATAGATGAAGCCGTAAGAAGAATTCTGAGAAAGAAATTTGAGTTGGGTCTTTTTGATGATCCTTATAAATATTGCGATGAGGATAGGGAACAAGAATTGCTTCTTGCCGAACCTCATAGAAAACATGCCCGGGAGATAGCCTCTGAATCTATGGTATTGTTGAAAAATGAAGATAATGTACTTCCTCTGAGCAAAGATCTATCCAATATAGCACTTATCGGACCCCTGGTTAAGGGAGATGAAGAATATATCGGTACCTGGTCTGCACACGGAGAAGCAGAACATGTGGTTAATACAATGGAAGGTTTTAAATCGAAGATAGGGAATAACACAAACATTCGTTATTCCAAAGGTTGTAATATCACCGGAAAGAATAAGGAAGGGTTTGCGGATGCCATTAGAAAGGCGAAACGTGCTGAGGCAATAGTCGCAGTAGTTGGTGAAAGTGCTATGATGAGTGGAGAAGCCCTGTCCAGGATGAATATTGATCTCCCAGGCGTGCAGAAGGAACTGGTGATGGAACTCGCCAAACTTAATAAACCGTTGATTGTCGTTTTGATGAACGGACGGCCTCTTGCCATTCCCGAGGTTGATACTGCTGCATCTGCTATTCTTGAAGCCTGGCTGCCCGGCACAGAAGGAGGAAATGCCCTGGCCGATGTAATTTTTGGAGATTATAACCCTTCAGGGAAGTTACCGGTTTCATTTCCTTATGCAGTGGGTCAGACTCCCGTCAATTATGAACATAAAAACACGGGGCGGCCGAAACAGGAAGAAGTAAGATATACCTCCAAATACATTGATGGACCCAATAAACCCTTGTATCCTTTCGGTTATGGATTGAGCTATACCACCTTTTCCTATTCGGATATCCGCCTGAGTCAGCAAGAAATCAATTTTGGAGAAACCCTGCAGGTGGGTATAACCATAAAGAATACCGGTGACAGGATGGGAGAAGAAATTGTTCAGTTGTACACGCGCGATATGGTTGGAAGTGTTACCCGCCCGGTAAAAGAACTGAAAGACTTTAGGAAGATTTTCCTTCAGCCCGGCGAGGAGCGGGATGTGATTTTTGAGATTTCCTCAGATGATCTGGCATTCTATACAAAAGACATGGAATTTGAAGCCGAACCTGGCGAATTTAAAGTTTTTATTGGAAGCAGCTCTGAAGATATTAAGGAAAGGGAGTTTAAATTGGTTGGAAAGTAGGGTTTAACGCCTGCTTAAGAAAATGACCCCAACAAACTGTAGCACAACAGCTGTAATACATGAGAATTGATATGAAAGCGTATTCTTTTAATAAAGGAAAGATGGTTTTTGGGTCAGTCTATATATTAATGATTATATTTGAACAGGAATTTCTATTATTTAATTTTAAACCAAATAAAAACTTATTCTTATGGCAAAATCAAAGTCTTATAACAGAGGTTATGTTATTCTAATAGCTGCAATTGCAGCGTTTGGAGGGTTGCTCTTTGGTTTCGACACCGGAGTGATCTCCGGGGCTTTACTGCTCATTAAAGACGATCCGAATTTAGTGATTAACGGAATGACGCAACTCCCTGAAAGAACACAGGAATGGATTGTTAGTATCACAGTTTTGGGTGCCGCAGTTGGAGCATTAAGTAGTGGCAGGATTACGGATGTTTTAGGCCGTAAAAAAGTATTGATCATTACCGCTCTGATATTTGCGATTGGTTCGGTCGGTCTTGCCGCCGCCAATAGTGTTGCTGCCCTCATTATCTGGAGGGGGATTATTGGTATTGCTATTGGTGTTGCTTCTTATACCGTACCGCTTTATATTTCAGAATTGTCTCCCACACACGTACGCGGAGCCCTGGTTTCTATTAATCAATTGGCTATAACTGTTGGTATTTTTGTATCCTATTTGGTTGATCTGGGTTTTGCAAATTTTGACGAGGGATGGCGCTGGATGTTTATTGTGGGTTTGGTTCCTTCACTTATTTTGTTTATTGGCATGTTTTTCCTCCCCGAAACTCCACGTTGGTTAATGAATTATAAAACCGAGAGCCAGGCTAAGAAAGTTCTGGATAGGGTTGGAGAACCCAAAAGAGATGAGGTGTTGGAGCAGATTAAAATAAACATTCAGAAAGAAAGAGAACAACCCGGAATACTTAAAGCCTTGGGTGCCAAGTGGGTTCGCCCCGCCCTTATCATCGGGATTGGTATAATGCTTGTACAGCAGCTTACAGGAATTAATACCATCATATACTATTCACCTACCATATTTGAAATGGCAGGATTCGGTGCCGAAACGGGAGATCCCGTTTATAATGCCATTCTTCCCTCATTACCCATTGGTTTTGTTAATGTATTGTTTACAGTGGTGGCGATTTACTTGATTGATCGCTGGGGAAGAAAACCCTTGCTTTATTTGGGATTGATTGGAATGATTGTGGCGCTTCTCGCTATGGGTATAAGTTTTACATTCTATCAGTCAGTTGGAGGTGCTGCACTTAAATGGGTTTCTTTTGTTAGCATGATCGTGTATATACCTTTCTTTGCTGTGAGCCTTGGACCTATTGCCTGGGTTCTGATATCAGAGATTTATCCTACAAAGATCCGAGGTCTTGGCATGAGTATTGCCACAATGGTGAATTGGGTGGCTAACTTCTTAATCGCCAATACATTCCTTTCGCTTGGCAGAGCGGTTACTGGCGAAATGCCCCATCCGGCAGGAGAAGGTATGCTCGTTAATCCCGGAGGCGCTTTTTTTATTTATGCAGTAGTTGGTATAATTGGACTGATCTTTATCTATTCTTATATTCCTGAAACCAAGGGTCATTCTCTTGAACAGATTGAGAAACACTTCCTTGATGGGAAGCATCCCAAGAAGCTTTAGTGAATATGTTTCTTTCTTTGTACTGTAACAACCGGCACTTTTTCAGTGCCGGTTGTTTTTAGATACATACATCCTGTTCATCTCATTTCAGCCGAAATGTAAGGTAAGTTAGGCGCTTAAAGCGCACCTTGAACCAACATGTTGTTCAAATTTAACCTAAACATTGGTTTCTTCCGCGGAGCGCTTTTTTTCAGTCTTGTCCTGAAAAAAGGTAGTACCTTACCGGTCAAATTCTTGCTTTTTTTGGCAAAACTTCCCCGGTAAGGGTGCTTTTTATTTTTCAGCCTGTGTTTAAATAAGCAGGAAGAAGGCTTTTATTCTATGCGAACCGGGGATGTTTTGACACCCCTGATCCAATTATTCAGAAAATATCGCAGAAAATTTTACATTCACCTCATCTCCCGATTTTATGGCTCCAAACAATGCTTTAGGCGGATTTATTTTAAAATCAGTCATTTTTAGATTTTTGGCACCAGTAAACCGAATGGTATTGTCATCCACTTGTTCACCTTTAACCTGCATTGAGATCTGTTTTTTTACTCCTGCAACGGTAAGATAACCTTCTGTTTGGAGTGTAAATGCCTCTTCTGTTTTCTGAAGAAGCTTTGAACTGACCAGATTATATTCGATTTTGGGATGATTCTCTGCTTTAAGAGCATCATACATAATATTATTCATCTTTCCTTTCCCGCTTTCAATGCTTTGTACCGGTATGGTCAGCGTAACCTCTTTTACAGGATCTTCCGGGAGTTCGCCTTCCGCTCCCTTAAATAAGGCCTGGACAAATGTTCCCTTGCCTTCAATTTCGGTTACCTTGCTATTCCAATCATGCACATTGGAAGTTCCGTCAAAAGACAGATCGGTTTCAGAACCAATATTAATAAGCTGAACGTTATCCTGTGCAATTGCAGGAATAGCAATAGGCATAGTAATTAATATCAGTAGAATAGACCTTGATATTATAATTTTTTTGATATTTGTGAGTGTATATTTCATTGTTAATGGTTTTATTATGTTAATATGTTTAACAAAAATTGTTGAAAAAGGTTGAACCTCTGGAATCTATTTTAATTACCCGTTCGATTCATCCTGACTCTGCCTGTGAATCCGGTCGGTAAAAGCCTGCATCGCTCTATCATAATTACCGAATATATGACTCAAACATTATCTTGTTGTTTGGAATCGTCTCTTGAATGGGAGTTGTAAGCCCTTTGCCTTTCTACCAGATCTTTAAGCGTGTATTGAGAAAAATAATCAGCGATCAGCGTATTCAGGTCTAACCAGAAATCTCTGGGAGCGCAATAATTTTCATCCGGACAATGCACATTTTCAGATAAACAATCTACAATACATATCTCTGGCTCAAATGCCCTAAGAATATCATACATAGCTATCTTTTCGGCAGACCGTGTGAGGATATATCCGCTTTTTTTACCTTTGACGTTGGTAATCAGTTTTGCGGTTTTTAATGCTGAGACGATCTGATCAAGATACTTGAAGGAGATCTTTTGGCTTTTGGAAATTTCTTTTTGAAAGATTCCTTCTTGATCTTGTTTCAGGGCAATCTCAAGCATCGTTCTGATTCCGTACCTGGTTTTCGTGTTGAATTTCAATTTTAAAAATTTATTAAGTATTTAACCTTCTCTTCTTAAATATAACCTCTTTACCCATTTTAGTGCCTTACCGGTTAAATTCTTGTTTTTTCTGGCAAAACTTGCCCGGTAAGGTACTGTGAAGGGGGAAGAGGTATCCTGGAGCCTGTCAGAATGTGATGACAGCTTCAAGCACAGCACCGCTGAATTCGCCGTCTGTAATAGCAATGGGAGCGTTTGGGTTACCTCCTGTCCCTCTGAAGTTTTCTCCATATTGCTGGCTGACATATTCCAGTTTTACCAAAACATTTTTGGTCATGAACCAGCCACCGCCTATGTTGATGCGATCGACGGTTTTGGTATCTGGTTTGCTTTCCCCTTCAGCATAATCGCCGTGACCTGAAACAGAATTGTAACGGCCTCCCAAATAGAACTGTTCCCACGAGCCGAATCTGTATAGTAGTTCTGCGCCAATCTGGGTATATTTACCATCTTCTTGATTTTCTGCTCCGTTATTGCCCATGGTTCGTTCAAATACGCCGAAGAATTCCAGTCCGCCATATTTTATAAAAGGGTTGATCTGGAAAGCTGTTTCTTCATTAAAACCCGGATCAAATCTACCGCTTGTAAAATCAGAACTTACAGAGGATGAGTCTTCAGCTATGGAGCTGAATACATCGTAATAACGTGCTCCTGCTCTGTCACCTCCATAAAGGTGATTGCCGTTATCTGCTCCTGGTGCATTGTAGAGGGAGCCGGTTAAACGCACCCTCAGATTGTTGTTCACCTGCTTGTCAAACCCGAGTTTGCCATACAGTGTAGGCTTCCATTCTGCTGTGCCGAGATAAGCGCCAGTACCCCACTGGGTGATTGCTTTGTTTACAGTAGGATTTAACAGACCATTGGAAATACCTCCAACGACAATCAGATCCGCAGGCTGAAGGTTGACTTCCAGGAATGGTTCGGTGGTAAATGCATCCATGATATAGTTGCCTACGAATGGATTATATAGAGCCCTGGCATTGTCACTCCTTCTAAAATGGGCATCGCCATAGTTAAGTTCATCCACTCCGGCACGGAATGTTGCGAGATCCATGATACCTGAACCAAATCCTTCTTTAATGAAATCCAGCCTGTCTACTTGCACGTAGCCACCTTTCACCCACGTGTCGTTATGGTGCCGGGAACTTAAATAGGTTCTCAAGTGCAAGCGCATTCCTCTTTGTATCTGAACATCCAGGTTTAAATTTGCTGTTGGCAGGTTGACATTGCTTCCCAGCTCAACCAATTGAGGTGAACCCTCGGCATTGGAGTGGCCAAGGCCCTGGTACTGTAAAGCAAAATCGCCGCCTACGCGCACCTCAATACCTTCATATTCCACCCCTGTTTCTTTTGATGTTTCAAAAACATTTAGCCCATCATATCCGGGCTGTCTGAAATATTGAAGTTCCCGGCTATTATCCTCCTTTTCTGCTTTGTTTCCGATTTGCTGCCCAAATGCAGTTGAAACAATCATTATAAAGCTTAATACAATACTTAATCTTTTCATAGTCTTTGTTTTTATAATTATAATTTATTTACCTTATCAATCCTATCGTTTTAATAGTACAAAATAAATGCATTCTATGTTCATAACCAAAATTTTTGCTCATTTTGTTATTTTTTTCACACTTAAAGTTTTTAAATGACAGATAGTGAGTTATTCCTTTGTTTAATGTTTTACAGCAGGGAAATTATATCAGCCTTGATCAATCATCGGGGGTATATTGACAAGAAGATCCGCAACAGTTGAGGCTTTCGCTGCTGGCCTTTTCAAAGGCCTCCTTCCCTTCACTGAAAGCAAACCAGGCAATTCCAAGCGACCCAATTGTGTCAATATATCCTATATGAAAGATTTCATAAAGTCCGCTGGAAGTCAATAAAATGATTGAAAGATAGAAGCATGATCTTGTACAGTTTGCATCTGCTATGATGGCATCGGAATTAAGAAACCTCCCTATTTTCAATTTGTACTTCATCAGGAAAAACATGGTAAGAATAGAAATCGCTGAAATGATGATCCCAACTACCGTGGTTTCAGGCTGATTGTTGCGTATAAAGTTAAGAGCGGCGCCGGCAACTAATCCTGCTGTCAGCAGATAAAAGCTTATACCGGTTATTCGCAAAGCCTGTTTTTCGAACCTGTCGGTATGCTCTCCACCTCCGCTTTTCATCCTCCAGATCATATGGGCAATGCCCAATCCGGATATCACTTCCACAAAACTATCTACCCCAAATCCCAACAGGGCCAGTGTTTCGTCTTCCATTCCAAATGCCACAGCAAAAAGTCCTTCGATAATGTTGTAGGTAATGGTTATTATACTGAGTGCAAATGCTATGTTGAGTGCTTTTTCAATATTCATCTTTATTTTGGTTTATTTCTATTAACATCTTAATCATTCAATTGTGAATTTGTAATTTTGATGCAAGGCCTGAGTGCCTGAATGAGAATATGATGCGATAAGAAAAATGGAAGAATGAGAAGACGGAAGGTTGTCAAAAAAGACCTTTGTGTTCCTTAAAAATCCGTCGAGTTACTCATTACTTACTTCTTCCCGGACTTCCCCGCAAGTCAGCATACTTTCCCCATAAAACGGATTTTTCACCTGATTCTCCTCACTTAACCAGTAAGCTCCTTTGTTATCGTTTGCCATAGGGCAAAACAGAACATATAATTTATTATCCGGAGCTTTGAAGGTTTTAACAAGTTTAATCATATGATCAGCAAGTATAATGAATTGGTTTCTCTGCTCCTTAAGTTTTTCAGCCTTGCTAATGGCCTGTGCCTTTCCCTTAAACACTTTTTGATGCTCCATCCATTTCACGTGTCCTTGCTGGGAGAATGCGTCCATATCTACTTTTGAGATGGAGGTTAAAAACTCTTCGGCTTGTTTGTTTGCCGTCTGATCATTAACCAGGGCATTCTTCAGAGCCATGTAATCGTTGATCAATGCTTTGTATTGATCAGACTGTGAGTCAGGCCATGTTATATTTTCCTGGTCTTTCTCCATAGACCCTGAAGCTTGCTCCATATCATCTGATTCGCTCATATTTCCATGGTTGTGCCCTGACGAGCCTGCAGCACCATCCTGGTTCATCATGCTGGGTTTGCCTGCAAGCTGGGCAGCGGCATCAACAGAAAAGGTGCCCTTTGTGGCAATCTCTTCTCCGGTCTCTAAACCCTTCTCAATGATATATCGGTCGCCAAGCGATGAACCCAAAACAACTTCCCGCAATTTGAAGCTCGGCTGATCTCTGTTGGGCTGCTTCACATATACCACGGATCGTTTCCCTGTCCACATGACCGCACTTTTTGGAACCATAAGTTCTTCACTTGAATCTGGATTATCTGATATCAACGTACCCTCTGCAAACATGCCTGGTTTTAACCTGCCATTTTTATTTTTAGCTTCCGTTCTTATCTGGGCTACCCTGGTTGTGTTGTTCATGGTTGGATCAATGAAGGTTACATTTGATTCAAATTTTTTCCCGGGCATTGATGAAACTGTAAAGTTGATTTTATCTCCATTTTCTATAAAAGGCAGATCTTCCTGATAAGCGTCAAACATCAGCCAAACCTTATCAATGCGGGCGATGTGATATAACATGGCACCCTTTTTGACATAATCGCCTTCGTTCACCATTTTTTTATGGACTATTCCATTTGTGTTGGCTTTGATATTCAATTCTTCTTTGACTTCACCATTTTCAATGATCGCATCGATTTGATCATCAGTAAGCTTCCATTGACGCAGTTTTTCTTTGGCAGCTTCTACCAATTCCGGACTGGATTCGCTGGATTTTTGTGCTTCAAAGAGCTCTTCCTGGGCCGATATAAGCTCGGGTGAATATACCTTTGCTATGGTCTGCCCCTTTTGCACATATTCTCCCTTGAAGTTCAGAAACAACTGTTCGATCCTTCCGGGAAAGTGGACGGCTTGTGTAGTAACAAGTCGCTCGTCTATCATAATTTTTCCTGTCAGTTGGATGTCCTTCACAGGCTTTCCTTTTTCTACTTCTGAGGTGTTGACATCAGCCAGTTTCATCGCCGTTTTAGTCATGTTGAATTCTCCGGGCTCCTCATCCGCCTCGACTTCATCGGCCGGTATCAGTTCCATCCCGCATATCGGGCAGTCACCAGGTTCATCCTGCCTAATCTGTGGGTGCATGGAGCAGGTCCATACGGTTTCTTCCTCTGCATTTTCTTCATGGCTGTGTGCTTCGGCATCCGAACCCTGAGTACCTGATGCATCTTTACCTGAAGAGCTGAACAGAAGCGCTCCCAGTATAATACCACCAACTACCAGAGCGGCTCCCTGAATAATGTTCTTTCGTTTTATATTGAATTTCATGACTTATTGGTTTTGATTGGTTAAATATTTCATTTTAACTACTGCTATATTTTGATTGGCCTTTGCTTTTTCGTATTTAAGCTCAAATTTAAGTGCCATCAAACGTGTTCTCAGCAGTTCATAAAAGTCTTGGCCGTCAGCCGAATAGCTGGTTTTTAGCAAGTTATAAATCCGTTCTGTCTCCTCGGTTTGCTCTTTGTACAGGTTCACCTTTCGAAGGGCATCCACATATTGCTCTTCTGCATTTTTATATTGAGATGACAGACTGTTAACCTGTTCTTGCTGAAGGGATTGTACTGCCTCAAGCTCCAATTGCTTTTCCTTCTGCATGGCATCATACTTTTTCCTGTAAATCGGTATACTAATGCCAATCATCGGCATGAATATGTCCCGCCCGCTGTTATTTGCCTGCATATCTGTTCTTTCTCCGATCACTGCATATTCCAAAGCCAGTGAAATATTCGGATATCCTTGTTTCTTTGCTACTTCATATTCGTGTTCAAGCGAATTTTCTTTATGCTTCAAGGCAGTAAGGTCAGGGTTGTTTCTTATTGAATCTCTGTATGCAACCAGATCAAAGCTGTCCTGAACAATTTCTTCCGGCGGATCTATGGATGCAGTTTCATCTTTATTCAATAACAGATTGAATTCTGTTTTCAATGTCGCAAGCTTTTCCTGCCGATCTTCCAGTTCATTTTCCTGTTCCCTGATATTGACCTTAAGCCTCAAGATGTCAGTCATTTGTGTTTCCCCTGTTTCATAGTTACGATCTGTGATCTGTTTCAGGGAATTCAGCACCTCCAGGTTTTTCCTTGTAATTCGGATGGCTTCCTGTACCTTGTAAAGTTCATACCATTTCTTTTTAACATCTTTGTATATTTCATTTTTCAGACTGTTGAATTTCTGGTATTTTACTTTGGCCTTTTCCGCCGAGACTTTTTCCTTTCCCTTCAAGGTTCCGAACCACGGAAACATCTGTGAAATTGAAACTTTAAATTGTTGAGGTCCCAGGCGTGTTTCCACCGGACTTATAAAATAACCAAAGCTTAATTTGGGATCCGGCAGAGCACCTACCTGGGGTATTTTTTCCAGTGCAGCGTAATATTCCTGATAAGCTGCCTTAAGGCCGGGATTGTTTTCCCCTGCTTCTACCAGGTATTCATTGAGGGTATTCTCCTGAGCCGATAAATTCCAGGTTAAGGCTCCAAACAGAATCATCAGTATCAATTTATTTATCGTATTCATTTTGATGCTATGTTTTTAAATTTGCGTTCTCTCCACTGGGAATATAAAATGGGTACAACAAACAGGGTAATGACCTGAATGGCCATACCTCCGAAAGTCGGGATAGCCATTGGAATCATCACATCGGCACCACGCCCTGTGGATGTCAATATTGGCAATAATGCCAGCAAGGTGGTTGCTGTTGTCATCAATGTGGGGCGTATCCTTTGTTTCCCTGCTTCTGTAACTGACTCACGTACTTCCTCGATATTTTTAGGTTTGTGCTTTTCAAAGGTCTGTTTCAGATACGCAGCCATCACCACACCATTATCTGTGGCAATTCCAAACAAGGCAATAAATCCAACCCAGACCGCGATGCTAAGATTTATCGTTTTCATCTGGAACAGGTCCCGCATATGGGTACCCAAAAAGCTAAAATCCATGAACCAATTTTCACCGTAAAGCCATATCATGATAAATCCTCCGGCAAAAGCAATGGCTATGCCTGAAAAGACCATGATGGTGGTTGGTGCGGACTGGAATTGCAGGTAAAGGATCAGAAAAATAATGACCATGACCAGTGGAACAACAAAGGACAGTCTTTCTTCGGCCCTAACTTGATTTTCATAGTTTCCTGTAAAGGTATAGCTTACTCCTTCCGGTACTTTCAGCTCGCCGCTATCAATCATATTATTCAGATGTAGCTGTGCGTCCCCGACCACATCCACCTCAGCAAAACCTTCCTTTTTGTCGAAGATCACATAGCTTACCAGGAAGGTATCTTCACTTTTGATTGCCTGAGGTCCTTTTCTATATTCAACTTTCACAATTTCATTCAAGGGAATTTGAACACCTCGATCTGTTGGGATCAGGATATCTTTCATTGCCTCTACATTTTCCCTTAACTCTCTGGGATATCTGACCCGTACCGGATATCTTTCACGTCCCTCTACGGTAGTAGTCAGTTTCATCCCACCTACAGCTACTTCGATATATTTTTGCACTTGTTCGACGGATAAGCCATACCTGGCCATTTTATTCCTGTCCAGATCAATTTCCATGTATGGTTTTCCCACTACCCTGTCGGCAAAAACAGATTGTTCTTTAATGGACGGCACCTGCTTCAGGTAATTCTCCAGTTTCATACCAAACGATTCAATGGTTTCGAGGTCGGGTCCGGAAACTTTGACACCCATTGGAGCCCTCATCCCGCTTTGCAACATTACCAGCCTTGTTTCAATGGGCTGAAGCTTTGGTGCAGAAGTAACACCCGGATAATTACTGACTTTTACAATTTCGTCCCAAATATCATCGGGTGATTCAATATGATCTCTCCATTGCCTGTAATACTTGCCGTATCTGTCAGGGATCAGATTTCCTGCTGAATCTCTTACGAAATCACCGTTTTCATCCACCTTGAACCGGATGCGGTGTCCGTCCTCGTTGGTCTTGTATTCGCTTTTATAATTGATGATGTTTTCGAACATGGAAAGAGGTGCCGGGTCGAGCGCTGATTCTACACGACCGGCTTTTCCTACTACCAATTCTACTTCTGGTATGGATGCCACCGCTTTATCCAGGTGCTGTACAATTTTTTTGTTTTCTTCAATACCTGAATGGGGCATGGATGTTGGCATAAGAAGAAATGAGCCTTCGTCGAGTGCCGGCATAAATTCTTTCCCGATGCCCGGGAATTTCTGGGAGAGGCTATTCCATACGCCGGATGTTTTAATATTTACACCTGCAGCATCAAATCCTTCCGCAATAAACCCAAACAAGGAGTTGAAGCCCAGCCATATGATCATACCAAGGACAAAAATGAAACCGGGAACGGCCAGGAATTTTCCCTTATTTCTCAGGCTCCAGTTTAATATGACAGAATAATTCCTGATTACCAGGGAAAAGATTCCAAATAAAATACCAATGATAAGCAGAACAAAGAACAGGTTTGTAAAGAGTGTTTTTTCCGGACTCAGGGGTAGCCATTCCTTTGTAAGGATAAAAGCTACCGTCAGTATAGCCAGTCCATTGTTTGCCCAGAACGTATATTTTTTGTGTTCTTCTTTCAGATAGGTTGCTGTCAGGTTGATGGCTCCGAAGAAGGCTATTACTAAACCACCCCAAACACTGTATTGAGTGGCAATAAATATACCTCCAAACAGCACCACAATATGTATTGCTTTTTTGATATTTTCAGCTTTTACTTTTACTGAAAAGAATATATAAGCCAGCGTTGGAATGATGATGATGGAAACAAAGATGGCTGCTATCAGGGCGAATGTTTTGGTATAAGCGAGGGGAATGAACAATTTACCTTCTGCACCTTCCATGGTGAACACCGGAATAAAGCTGATGATGGTCGTCAGGACTGCCGTCACTACAGCCGAAGCTACCTCTGTTGTACCCCTATAAACTACCTGCAGTTTGGGCTCACCCGGGTCAGCCCTGTCCAGATGCCTGATGATGTTTTCGACCAGCACGATCGCCATATCTACCATGGTGCCAATAGCAATGGCGATACCTGATAAGGCCACAATATTGGCTGTTACATCCATATATTTCATGGCGATGAACGACATGAGCACCGCTATAGGCAATACTCCCGAAATAAGCACCGAGGCCCTCAGATTCATAACCATGAGGATTACAATGATGATGGTGATCAGAATTTGATGGCTTAAAGCTTCCTCCAGTGTGCCAATGGTTTCCTGAATGAGTTCCGTACGGTCATAAAACGGAACAATCTTTACCGTGGAAACCGTACCGTCATCCAACTCTTTGGTAGGCAGCCCTTCTTCCACTTCCTGGATTTTGGCTTTTACATTATCTATGACTTGTTTGGGGTTGGCACCCTCACGAGCTACCACTACACCTCCCACAACCTCCGCACCACCTTTGTCCAGGATTCCTCTTCTGGGTGCCGGCCCATAGGTGATTTGTGCCACTTCCTTTAGCTGTAAAGGGGTATGATTATGGGATTTTACGACTGTATTTTCCAGGTCCTCCAGGTTTTCTATATAACCCAAACCCCTCACCAGGTATTCAGCACGATTGATTTCCAAAGTGCGGGCACCTACATCCAGATTTGAATTTTTTACGCTTTTCATGATATCCATCAGGTTGATATCATATGCCTTCATGGCTGCAGGTTTCACATCAATCTGATATTCTTTTATGTATCCCCCGATGGATGCCACTTCCGCAACACCGTCCGCTGAAGAGAGGGCATATTTAACATAGTAGTCCTGAATGGAGCGTAGTTCATCCAGTTCCCATTTACCGGTGGGATTTCCTTGTTGGTCTCTTCCTTCAAGGGTGTACCAGAAAATTTGACCCAGGGCCGTTGCATCCGGGCCAAGAGATGGTTGAACCCCCCCGGGTAATAAATCCTGGGGTAATGAATTGAGCTTTTCCAGGATACGCGAGCGACTCCAATAAAATTCCACATCCTCTTCAAAAATGACATAGATGCTGGAGAATCCAAACATCGAGGAACTTCTGATCGTTTTGACGCCAGGAATACCAAGCAGAGATGTGGTCAAAGGATAAGTGATCTGATCCTCTATATCCTGAGGTGACCTGCCCATCCATCGGGTAAACACAATTTGCTGATTTTCACCTAGGTTTGGAATGGCGTCCACCGGCACCGGATCATTGGGCAGAACATTGCTTTTCCAGTTAAAAGGAGAAACTATGACACCCCAACTTACCAGCAGAAGCAAAAGAATTATGGTAATAAGACGGTTTTCAAGAAAATATTTGATAATTCTGTTCAGCATGCTTTTGATTTTAAATGGATCATTGAATCTGTGTATAAATTACCTGTTATATGATTTAATAACAATCATCAAGTGGGAAAAGATTTTCAAAAGATCTAAAAGAATTTATAAAATTTTAGGGCCGGATTGGTAAATCACTGTCTGAACGGAGATAAGCATTTTCCTTGCTGTTTTCCGCAGTGTCCAATATTTTTTACGAACTTTACCATACCAAATTCATTTATCATGATGGTACCACCAAAAAAAGCGCTGGGGCAGCATTATCTGTGGGACAAGAACATTGCCCGCAAAATCGTAGAGTCCTTTAAGGAAGCGCCCACTTCTACTGTCCTTGAAGTAGGACCAGGGAGGGGAGTTTTAACGGGATTTTTACAAGAAAATTTTGGAAAACACCTGTATGCTGTTGAGATAGATAGAGAGTCAGTGGATTATCTTATGAGCACCTATCCTGAATTGAAGGCTCGTATTATTCTTCAAGATTTTTTGAAAATCAGATTAGAAGATTATTTCAAGCCACCGGTTTCCATCATCGGAAATTTTCCATACAATATTTCCAGCCAGATTTTTTTTAAGGTACTGGAAAACCGGCAGAAGGTTCCATTTCTTGTTGGCATGGTGCAAAAAGAGGTTGCCGATCGTATCGCTTCTCCTGCAGGTTCAAAAAATTACGGTAAATTGAGTGTGCTTCTGCAGGCCTTTTATGATATCAGGATTCTTTTTACAGTAGGTCCGCATTCTTTTACTCCTCCACCCAAAGTAAGATCATCTGTGATCCGTCTTAAAAGGAATCAGACTACCCGGCTTGAATGTGACGAAGAACTGTTTTTTCAGGTGGTAAAAGAGAGTTTTAATCAAAGAAGAAAGATCATAGGGAATTCTTTAAAAGGCTTTTTATTAAATTTGGACGTGAAGGACGAACGTTTCAGGAAACGGCCTGAACAATTGGAGGTTAAAGATTTCGTTGAAATTACCGGAAAATTGTCACAGGGATAAAATGATATTTAGAGATGGCCCAAGTTATGAATTTTGAACTGACCAAGGAATACCTGGATGAGCTGAGAGAACGTATAGCCAATCAGGATGAGGAGGGTACATGCAAGTTGATTGAAGACTTGCATCCTGCTGATATTGCCGAAATTTATAACGAGCTCAACATGGAGGAGGCTCGTTTTATACATATTATGTTGGATAGTGACAAGGCAGCAGATGTGCTGATTGAACTCGAGGAAGATGACCGGGAAAGGTTTCTTGAGGTTTTACCGGGAGATGTAATTGCCAAACAGTTTATTGGTAAACTGGACTCCGATGATGCAGCTGACGTATTGGGAGAATTATCTGAGGACAAACGTGATGAAGTGCTCTCTTATTTGGAGGATCTGGAGCAGGCAGGTGACATAGTCGATCTGTTAAGCTATGATGAAAATTCAGCGGGTGGTTTAATGGCCAAAGAACTTATTTCAGTGAATGAAAACTGGAACATTACCACCTGCCTTAAAGAAATGCGCAAACAGGCTGCCGATGTCAACGAAGTATATTATGTATATGTAGTGGATGACGATAATAAACTCAAGGGTACGCTGTCTCTTAAGAAATTGCTTCTTACTCCGAGCACTGCAAAGATAAGGGATATTATCAATACCGATGTGATTTCGGTCAAAACCGATACCCCTTCAGAAGAAGTGGCGAATGTGATGGATAAATACGACCTGGTTGCTTTACCTGTGGTTGACCCTCTGGGGCGTTTGGTAGGCAGAATTACCATAGATGATGTTGTGGATGTGATACGTGAAGAAGCAGAACGGGATTATCAGCTGATATCTGGTATTACAGAGGATGTGGAACCTTCTGATAATGCTTTTCACCACACACGTGCAAGAATACCGTGGTTGATTATAGGTTTGCTTGGTGGTATTTTAGGTGCTGTAATCATAGGGGAATACGAGGAAGACCTCCGTATTTACCCTGAAATGGCAGCTTTTCTTCCATTAATTGCAGCAATGTGTGGAAATGTAGGCGTCCAGTCTTCTTCGATCATTGTCCAGTCCTTGGCCGATAAATCACTGAGGATCGCCGGAATTGGGCAAAAATTGCTTAAAGAACTTGCTGTGGCTTCTATCAATGGAGTGATATTGTCAACCCTTATCTTTGTTTATAACTTGTTTGTCAGTGATTCTTTTGCATTGACCATCACAGTTAGCACTGCCCTGTTTTCCGGCATTCTTTTTGCCTCCATATTCGGCACTTTTGTTCCTTTGTTGCTTAACAAATTTAAGATTGATCCCGCTCTAGCTACGGGC
Organism: Bacteroidales bacterium; assembly: GCA_046545815.1. Taxonomy (GTDB): domain Bacteria; phylum Bacteroidota; class Bacteroidia; order Bacteroidales; family UBA12077; genus JAGXLC01. The sequence continues at coordinate 11,327 of JBKGZA010000001.1, read as the reverse complement.
CCGTTTATTACTACTGTTAATGACATTATGGGCCTTTTCCTTTACTTGATGATTGGAAGAGCATTTTATGGAATATTATAACTGGTTATAAACAAAAAGAAAAATGATGGGCACGAGAATTCCAGCCGTGGTCAGCCAGGCTCCCCTTCCTTTGATGCCTTGTTTGCCACGGAGAATGAATAAACCGGTGATGGCTAATATAATAAGTGCCACTGCATATATATCAGAAAAATAAATCCACCATTTGCCGGGAGCATAATGAAGATAATTGACCTGGTAGAATACAGGCCTTCTTTCTGATTTTTCAATCTTTCCTTCTCTGTTTTCAAGGTTTACTTCTATGCTTCCATTTTCTATAAAAATTTTCAGCTGATTGGGTTCGGGGAAATAATAATTTTTGAAATTTTCCTTTTCATTAAATTTTTCTGCAATGCTCAATGCATAAGCCCTGTCTATCTTCTCCCTTTTTTCCGGGATGGATTCCAGGGTGATGTTTTTCTGTGTAATTACATAGCTTGGATTCCAGTCATCCAGGTGGTTGAGCGCTATCCCCGACAAGGCGTATATTATGGTCATGCCAAAGAAGAAATATCCCAGGTCCCTGTGCAATATTCTGTTTATCTTTCTCCACTTCATTGTTTCTTTTTGGTCATTTTATCTCCAGTGAGCCAGTATTCAGATATGTATCCCTTCTCAGAATTTTTAATTTTTTGTTCCAGTTCATTGATGTAAGCCTTGGAAACCCCTTTTTCTGTAACAGAAGCATTATCATGTTCTGAAGATTCATGATTTTCTTCCGTGGTTTCTCCTTTTTTCAGCTTTTCTAGATAGCTCTGGTCGAATCTTTCCTCTGTGAGTTTTCCGCTGACCTGAATTGTATTTCCTTCAAGGTCACGATCAAAAGACGATATATTTTCCCCGGTTCGAACCCGCAATTTAAAATCCGATTCGGGTGTTGAAAGGTGAAGTCTTTTGCCTCCATGCCTGCATACATGAGTAACCATACCTTGTACTGTTATCTGGCTTTCTATGTATTCTCCCGGCGTTTCCATAACTTGTTTAACGGTCAGGGCTTCAGGAGGTGCTTCATTCTTCCCCCCGTTATCTGAGTGATTGCTGGTGCAAGCCAGTATGGAGAATAACATTGTGAAAATAATCACATTGTGCATTTTCATATGGGATTTCATTTTTATTTTACTTTAATCATTTATGCTGAAATACTTTTTAGTGCCTGATTCTTTTGGTTGTCCCGTAACTCCTTAGAAAGGCCCTGATTTTATTCACTTCAATATAATATGCCTAATAAATTAGGGGGAACAGACAATTTTCCTTAACCCGGAAAAAATTTCATACCAACCGATGTTTGCAAATCTTCTTCAAAATTAGAAATAAATATTTATATATATTATAAAAAACCTCAAATTTTTTAGTAATCATAGAGCTAAATCATATTTTTGAGGCAGTGATTTTAGATTTATTTTGATAAATTTGTGCCACAAACAAAATTTTGAAAATGACTCAAGTAAAGAAAATTCAATCTGCATTAATTTCAGTTTTTAATAAAGACAAGCTTGAACCGATCATTCAAAAGCTGGATGATCTGGATGTGAAGATATATTCTACCGGTGGTACACAGAAGTATATCGATAACCTGGGCTTCAAAGCTACACCGGTAGAAGAGGTTACTGATTATCCTTCCATTCTTTCAGGAAGGGTGAAAACCCTGCATCCAAAAATTTTCGGTGGTATTCTTGCCCGCCGGGAAGCCTCTCAGGATCAGCAAGAAATGAAGAAATACGGGATTCCTGAAATTGACCTGGTGTTGGTTGATTTATATCCTTTTGAACAAACGCTTGAGGAAAACCCAAGTGATGAGGAAATTATTGAGAAGATTGATATAGGAGGTATTTCACTTATCAGAGCTGCTGCAAAGAATTATAAAGATACACTTGTAATCCCTTCAAAAGCATACTATGATGATTTGATCCATATATTAGGTGAAAATCAAGGAGAAACAGATATAGAGCAAAGAAAGCATTATGCAGTGGAAGCTTTTAATGTTTCCTCCCATTATGATACAGTTATTTTTAATCATTTCAATCAGCAGGAATTCAGCAAAAATACCTTTAAACAAAGTTTCATAAATCCTACGGAGTTGCGTTACGGGGAAAATCCCCATCAGCAGGGAGTATTTTTCGGAGCGTTCGAGAAACTGTTTGATCAGCTTCACGGGAAGCAGATATCGTATAACAATCTGATTGATATTGATGCTGCTGTACATTTGATTGAAGATTTCGAACCCAGGTCATTTGCCATACTTAAACACAACAACCCTTGCGGTATGGCTTCACGAACGGATTTAACAGAGGCATGGAATGCCGCATTGGCAGGAGATCCCGTATCTGCCTTTGGCGGGATACTGATTAGCAATTGCACGGTAGATAAAAATGTGGCTGAAGAAATTAACAAACTGTTTTTCGAGATAATTATAGCTCCTTCCTATGATGAGGGAGCCCTTGAAATATTGAAGCAGAAAAAGAACCGGATTATTCTGGTTCAGAAAAGCGCTTTTCTGCCTAAACAACAGTACCGATCGCTGCTTAACGGTGTCATTATGCAGGATAAGGACATACGTACCGAATATCAGGCCGACCTGAAGACGGTTACTGAGAAGGTACCGACAGAAAAAGAGATTGCCGATCTACTGTTTGCCAATAAAATTGTAAAACATACGAAATCCAATGCCATTGTGCTGGCTAAAAATTCCCAGCTCTATGGAAGTGGTATGGGACAAACATCCCGGGTCGATGCACTGAAACACGCCATAGAAAAAGCAAAGGGCTTTGGTTTCGATTTGAGTGGTGCTGTGATGGCATCGGATGCTTTTTTCCCTTTTAAAGATTCTGTGGAAATTGCTCAACAGGAAGGAATACAATCTGTTATACAACCAGGAGGTTCGAAAAGGGATCAGGAATCCATTGATTTTTGCAACGAGCACGGAATGTCCATGGTGTTTACCAACGTGAGGCACTTTAGACATTAAAAAAAAGCTACTAAAAATCCATAACAAACCAAACGAATAAAATGGGACTATTTTCTTTATTCACCCAGGAGTACGCGATTGATCTGGGAACAGCCAATACCATCATCATTTATAATGATAAAGTTGTTGTTGATGAGCCCTCCATTGTTGCCATAGAACAAAGTACCGGTAAGTTGGTGGCCATTGGCGAAAAAGCACGGCAGATGCATGGGAAAACCCATATGAATATAAAGACAGTTCGCCCCCTTAAAGACGGGGTGATTGCCGACTTTAATGCGGCAGAACAGATGATTCGGGGCATGATTAAAATGGTAAACCGGAAGACTCAGTTTTTTGCGCCTACTCTTCGTATGGTTGTCTGTATCCCTTCCGGAAGCACTGAAGTGGAAATTCGTGCGGTCAGAGATAGTTCTGAACATGCCGGCGGAAGGGATGTTTATTTGATTTATGAACCCATGGCAGCAGCCATAGGAATGGGTATAGATGTTGAAGAACCGTCCGGTAGCATGGTGGTTGATATCGGCGGAGGTACCACTGAAGTGGCAGTAATTGCTCTGGGTGGCATTGTATGCAATAAATCCATCAGAATTGCCGGAGACAGTTTTACTGCAGATATTCAGTCGTATATGAGGCATCAGCATAACATTAAAATTGGAGAAAGAACGGCAGAAGAAATTAAAATCAATGTCGGCTCGGCCTTAACAGATCTGGAAAATCCTCCTGAGGATTATATGGTAAGAGGTCCGAATCTCATGACAGCTATGCCGGTGGAAATTCCCATATCTTACCAGGAAATTGCCCACTGTTTGGACAAATCCGTTAACAAGATTGAAACGGCCGTTCTGAGCGTATTGGAGCAGACGCCTCCTGAACTTTACGGAGATATTGTTAATGAGGGTATATTTCTAACCGGAGGCGGAGCCCTCATGAGAGGGCTGGATAAGCGGCTGACTGATAAAATTGGCATCAAGTTTCATGTTGCTGACGACCCGCTTCATGCTGTGGCAAGAGGTACGGGTATAGCCCTGAAAAATGCTGAAAACTTCACATTCCTGATGCGATAGTTTGCTGATTTTGACGAGGTATGAGTTATGCAGACCCTTTTGAGATTTCTACAGAGATACCATTTTACATTGCTTTTTATTCTTTTTGAGGCTTTCGGCATTACCTTGTTAATCCAGAATAACAATTACCAGAATACAAGTTTTGTCCGTTTTACCAGGAATATAAAAGGAAGATTCTATGATCAAACTGTGAGGATTGAACAATATCTTAGTCTGAAACAAGATAACAAAAATCTTAAGGAAGAAAATCATCAGCTAAGAAATTTCATTGCGAGGAACCTGAACGAAGCATCGGATACTTTTAAAAAGAAAGTGGATACCGCATATGATCAACAATATTATTATATCAGGGCTACTGTTCTCAATAATTCCATCAATAAGCAATACAACTATCTTACGCTGGATAAAGGGCGTGCAGCAGGTATTAAACCTGAAATGGGTGTGATATCAAGTAATGGAGTTGTTGGCGTAGTTAGGGGAGTTTCAGAAAATTTTTCATCGGTTATTTCTTTGTTGAACAGTGAACTTAGCATTAGCGCCAAATTAAAGAATAGCGGGTACTATGGTTCTTTTAACTGGACCGGCCGTGATTACCGATACGGCATTCTACAGGACATCCCCTTACATGTGCAGGTAAATCCCGGAGATACGGTTGTCACCAGTGGTTATTCGGCCATCTTTCCTGAAGGCATATTGGTGGGTTTTGTAGAGGATTATCAGGAAAAAGGGGGACGCTTTTTGGAGTTGACCGTAGAATTATCAAGCGATTTTAAAAAACTAAATAATGTTTATATCGTAAGAAACTTGTTGAAGGAAGAACAAGAAGAACTGGAAAATGAATTTACAATTCAATGATTAAATATCTTCCCCGATATATACTGACATTTGTAATTTTAGTGCTGGTTCAGGTCCTGTTGATGAATAACATTCAACTGGGAGGATTTTTAAATCCATATATATATATATTATTTATTCTGAGTCTGCCCTTTGAAACACCCAAATGGGGTCTGCTTGTTCTTGGTTTTCTTTTAGGACTTACCATCGACTTATTCAGCCATACCGTTGGTATGCATACATCCGCCTGCGTCTTTATGGCTTTTCTGCGGCCGATGGTTTTGCGAACCCTTGAGCCAAGAGATGGATATGAGCCTGAAACATACCCCTCTGTAAAAGATTATGGATTGGGTTGGTATTTTAAATACAGCAGCATACTAATTTTAGCTCATCATTTGTTTTTATTCTATATTGAGATATTTAAATTTAGTGAATTTTTTTATACGCTGGGCAGGGCTTTGTTAAGTGCAGCTTTTTCACTGGTTTTTATATTGTTTATCAAATTGTTTATCAAAAAATAGGTTGGGTGAACGTTGGATACATATGTTTTAAGGCGGAATGTGATAGGGATAATTGTGGTTGCCACTGCCGTTATATTTTTGGTTAGATTATTTTCTCTTCAGGCTGTTGATGAGACCTACCAGTTATCGGCCACCAATAATGTAGTACGCCGAATTACACAATATCCGGCAAGAGGTTTGATTTATGACCGTAACGGCGAGTTGCTTGTACACAATCAGGCGGCATATGACATTATGGTAACCCCTCAGCATTTGGGAACTTTTGATACTACGGAATTCTGTAATTTGCTGGATATTGAAAAAAACTATCTTGAAAAAAAGCTTCGTGAGGCTAAAGAATATTCATTATACAAACCTTCGGTAGTCCTTAAGCTGGTTTCCTCCGAGACCTATGCCAAATTTCAGGAGAAACTCTACCGGTTTCCGGGTTTCTTTGTCCAGCCCCGAACTGTCAGACGCTACAGATACGAAGAAGCAGCGCATCTTCTTGGCTACATTGGAGAAGTGAGTGATAAACTGGTGGATACCAACGAATATTATAAATCCGGTGATTATGTTGGAATTAGTGGTATTGAGGAATCTTATGAAGAAGTTTTGCGGGGGCAGAAGGGAATGAAAGTTTATCAGGTAGATGTTCATAACCGGATTAAAGGCTCTTATAGAGACGGCAGATTCGATCAAGAAGCCCAGGCAGGGAATGATCTCACTACTACTATTGACATGGAACTTCAGCGTTACGGGGAAAAATTGATGCATAACAAGATTGGGAGCATTGTGGCCATTGAGCCGGCCACAGGAGAAATTTTGTCCCTGGTTTCCACTCCTGGATATGATCCCAGTAAGCTGGTCGGACGTCAGAGGAGCAAAAATTTTGAACAACTTAATGCAGACACCTTAGATCCATTGTTTAACAGAGCTTTAATGGCAAGGTATCCTCCCGGTTCTACCTTTAAGGTTGTGAATGCTTTAATTGGCAAAGAAGAAGCTGTAATTAATAACAACACTACCTACGAATGTCATGGAGGTTATCGGTCCGGAAATTTTTTCATGGGCTGCCACAATCATCCCTCTCCACAGGATTTGGTTGGTTCGATCAAAGTTTCCTGTAATACTTATTATGCCAATGTGTTCAAAAGAATAATACAGGATTCGCAATTCAGCACTGTTTCTGACGCCTTTAACAACTGGAAACAATATCTGGATTCAATGGGTTTCGGAAGCAGACTGAATCTGGATCTGCCGGATGAAGCTCCAGGCTTTCTGCCTTCAGTGCAATATTATAATAAGTTTTACGGGGAAAACAGGTGGAAATATCTGAATGTTATTTCTATGGCTATCGGACAGGGCGAACTGGGAATAACACCCATTCAGATGGCCAATATGACCAGCATCCTCGCCAACAGGGGATACTATTACCCCCCTCATGTTGTTAAGAATGTTGAAGGCGACCAGTCTATAGACTCCCGGTTTAAAGAGAAACGTCAATCCATGATTGACTCTTCCAATTTTGAACCGGTAATTGCAGGAATGGATCTTGCTGTTAACGGAGAACCCGGAACCGGTAGCACGGCCCGCACAGCAGCTATTGAGGATATAACGGTATGCGGGAAAACAGGTACTGCTGAAAATCCCCACGGTAAGGATCACTCTATTTTTATAGCTTTTGCTCCCAGGGAGGACCCTCAGATTGCACTGGCAGTTTATATTGAAAACGGCGGGTTCGGAGCTACCTGGGCAGCACCAACTGCCAAGCTAATGATTGAAAAATATTTAAATCGCGAAATTTCAGTCAAATGGTGGGAGGATTATGTTTTAAACGCAAATTTGCTTAATCCCAAAGAAGATGATGAAGAGAAGGATTAATATCTGGAGCAATATAGACTGGGTGACCATTGTTTTATATCTGTTCCTTGTAATTGTTGGATGGCTGAATATCTATTCTTCCGTATATACCGGGGAAAATCAGGAAATATTTGATTTTTCCCAAAGATATGGCAAACAGCTGATCTGGATTGCTGCGGCTTTTTTTATTGCTTTTCTGATGCTGGCTATTGATAGTAATTTTTTTTCCTTTTTTCCTTATTTTCTTCATTTTATCATTCTTTTGCTGCTTATTGCCGTAGCTCTGATAGGTGAGGAGATTCACGGTTCCAAGTCGTGGTTTGAAATTGGAAGTGTAAGATTTCAACCGGCAGAATTTGCCAAAGTTACCACTTCTCTTGCCCTCGCCAGATATTTAAGCTCATATAATTTGGAATTAAACCGTTTTAAGAGTTATCTGAATGTGGCTTTAATTGTACTTACCCCTGCTGCCTTTATTCTTTTACAGGGAGATACCGGATCGGCTTTTGTCTTTGTTGCCTTTATACTGGTGCTTTACAGGAAGGGTTTATCATTGGGTGTGCTGCTTTTTGGAATTTATGTCATGGCTTTATTTATTCTGGCACTGATTTTTGAAAAATTAATTCTAATTCTTGGATCTGTTGGGTTGGCCCTGATTTTGTTATGGATACTGACCAGAAAATTCAGATATTTCTTGATTTCTGCCCTTCTTCTGGGTATTTCCGGTGGAATTTTTTATGGAGTCGATTATTATTTTCAGATTAATATACCTGTCTATTTTATTGTTTTGGGAGCCCTGATGATAGCCAGTCTTTTTTATGCAATTATATCCTATTGGTATAAGATACATCGTATGTATTTGATCTTGTTGTTTGTATTCGGTTCAATCGGTGTAACTTATTCGGTTGACCATGTCTTTAACAATTTTTTGAAACCCCATCAGCAACAACGTATCAATCAACTTCTGGGTCTTGAATCCGATCTCCAGGGTGCTGGATATAATGTGAATCAGTCGAAAATAGCCATTGGCTCCGGTGGATTGAAAGGAAAAGGTTTTCTGAACGGCACCCAAACCAAATTTGATTTTGTGCCAGAACAGAGTACAGATTTTATTTTTTGTACAGTTGGCGAAGAATGGGGCTTTGTTGGCTCTTCGGTGGTGATCATGCTGTTTCTATTATTGTTGTTGCGTTTGATTTTTCTTGCCGAAAGACAAAAATCGTTGTTTAGCCTGATCTATGGATATGGGGTAATATCCGTTATTTTTTTCCACTTCCTTATAAATATTGGAATGACCATTGGCCTGGTACCGGTAATTGGTATCCCTCTCCCCTTTATTAGTTATGGTGGTTCCTCATTGTGGGCATACACTATTATGTTGTTTATATTTCTACGCCTGGATGTCAGCAGACTGAGGGAACTGTTGTAACATCCTTATTAAGCCGGTTTTCCCGGAGATTTTTTGCAAAAAAAAACCATCTCAAGAAGATGGTTTTTATTGTATGGGGTTCCTGTTTATTAAGTTGCCACAGTACCTTAGCGGGCAAGTTTTGCCAAAAAAAGCAAGAATTTGACCGGTAAGGGACTAACCTAAAGAATTTACATGTTTGGTCAGCTTCGATTTTAAATTGGCAGCTTTGTTTCTATGAATGATTTTATTCTTTGCCAGTTTATCAAGCATGGAAAATACCCTTGGAAGTTGCTCCTGAGCCTGCTCTTTATCTGTAGTGTTTCTTAATTTTTTAACTGCAGTACGCGCTGACTTTGCATAATACCTGTTATGCAGCTTTCTTCTGTAATTTTGTCTTATCCTTTTTTCTGCAGATTTGTGATTAGGCATGTTGTCCTTATTTTTAAGTGAACAAAAAATTAGCAGTCCGTAGGGGAATCGAACCCCTGTTACCAGGATGAAAACCTGGCGTCCTAACCCCTAGACGAACGGACCGTAGTCTCAATGACCTTGTTGATTTGATGATGCAAAGCTAAATCTTTTTATTTTTTTTGCAAATAAAACATTTAAAAAATTGGTTTTTTTATTGGAAACTTATAAATGCTTTAAAAAAGACGCCAAATGCACTTTTTATTTTATTTGCAGGTCTACAAATTTTGAATTCATACAACGTGCCACAGCCATATAATTTGGCTTAAAAAAGATCTTATTTCCCACCTGGTACTTTTGTTTCAGCTTTGAATTGAGATTTTTCCCAAGATCATAAACCGTCATATCTGAAGTCGTTCCCAGAAAATTGATATTTTGATCTTTGGCTTTAAGGTCGTTTACATCCACATCCAGCAAGCCGAAATCAAGAATTGCCCTGTAATGTTTGCCTGAATCTACTTCATTTTCCGGCTGTACCACATGTCCTATATTTCCTTCTCCTATGATGCCGTCAGGGATATTCCTTTTTTCCTCCATTTCAATTATATTTGCATTAAAGCTGAAGGTGTCCGTGCTGAGCGCATTGAAACGTTTATCATCCAGTGGGCTGGTACCGAAAAATGCCGCTTCTCCAATTCTGAAATGATTGATGGAGTCAGGTACAAGCTGCTTTTTTATCAAGGGTAAAGTGATCGAACTGCCCCCTGAAATAAGATCTATGTTTTTATTAAATGTTTCTTCCAGCAATTGTTTGAAAAGGCTTAGTTGTACCAGTTTGTCGTAGGTTGGTTCAATACCATACATACATCCCAGATTGGAACCAATGCCGATGATCTCAATATTGGAAAGGTTGAATACCTCTTCGTAGAAATTTATTATATTTTCCCTTAAGACCCCTTCCCTAAGTTCGCCTAACTCAATGAATATAATTACCTTATGATTTTTTTTCTGTTTTTTTGCTTCTTTGTTGAGTACCTTAATTGTATTGGCGTTCGTGTTGACCGAAATATCCGCATAGGAGGCTATCTCCCTGGCAAGTTGAGTTGCCGGAGGTTTGATGTAGATGGTTTTTATATCCGAGTTGACTTTTTTTATGTTTTTAAGGCTTGAGAGCCTTGAGTCACCTATTGAATGCAACCGATCCACAACATCTGGTGTAAGAATTTTTTCGAGAAATTTTATGTCTCCGGAAAGTACTTTGCTTACAAGGCTCCATTGGATGTTTCGGTTTTTTAGATAGGCATCTAATTTTTGTATGTTTTTGATGATGTTTTCAGTTTTTACAACTAACTCTGCCATTTTTAACAGTAATTTGATAGCCGCTCCGAATAGACCTCTATGGATATTGAGCGGATTGGAATAATATTCTTAAAAATTTTTACCGATCAGTTATTTTTTCTTTTTATCAAGTCGCATTTCAGCATACTTTGTTTTCATTCCAAGCCTTTCATAGAGACGTTTTGCCGGGTTGTCATATTCCACGTGCAATTTTATGTCTCCTCTTGCCAGTTCAAATGATTTTTTGATGATTTCAGCCCCGAAGCCTTTTCCTCTGTATTTAGAATTTACTGCCACATATACCAGTATATTCTCCGGTATGTATTCACTCATACCCGTTTCATTCATCACCAGAGCCCCTGCAAGCTCATTGTTATAATAGCCGGCCAGTAAAAATCCACCCTTGCCCTCTGCTTCGGAGAAAGCATAATCTATGGCCTTTTCGATGGCTGATTTTGTATCCCCGAACTGATCCAGATGTTCATAAAGAAAATCAATGAATTCTTGTTTTGTTAATTCTCCCAGATCGGCAGGGGTTTTGAGTTCTTTAATGTCTAACTTATTCATTTTGTATAGGTTAATCTGAAAATTTGTATTGATGTAATATAACAATATCTTTCAAGTTAATTGAATTTATTCAAGCTCCAAAATTAATGATTAAGTATGGAGAAGTAGTGTTTTTCAGTATTTCTTTGTGTATTTATGAGAAGAAGCTTGTGAAATCAATTTGTCAGGCATTTTATTTTGAAAAGGGCATCATCATGGAAACATTGTTGTTAGTAAAAGATATCGGCAACTGCAATGAACATTCCCGATAATCGGTATGTTATATTTATATTTGTAACCCGATGATCTGGTTTGAGGCA